>NZ_JBIVNO010000001.1:938868-1086182 GCF_044753645.1 Streptomyces sp. NPDC093261 | reverse complement strand
CGCTGTTGCCGCAGGCGTTGACCGGGACGTGCACGGGGACCTGGACGTTGTTGCCGGAGGCGACGCCGGGCGAGTCGGTCGTGGCGCCGGTGGCGTGCGCGCCCGTGGAGGAGGTACCTGTGCCGGAGGCCTCGCCGCAGGAGTTGCCGGACGCCTGGTTCAACAGGGCGGCCACGTTGACGCTGTTGCCGCAGGCGTTGACCGGGACGTGCACGGGGACCTGGACGTTGTTGCCGGAGGCGACGCCGGGCGAGTCGGTCGTGGCGCCGGTGGCGTGGGCACCCGTCGCCGTGGCCCCCCCGCCGGAGGCGTGGCCGCAGGCGTTGCCGAAGGCGGGGTTCAACGCGGCGATCACACCGACCGTGTTACCGCAGATGTTGACCGGGACGTGCACCGGGACCTGGAGGCTGTTGCCGGAGCCGACGCCGGGCGATCCGTTCGCGGTGCCGTCGGCGTGTGAGTCCGCGTACACCGGGTTGCCGCACAGGGACAGAATGCCCGTCGCGGCGGCTGCCGCGACCATTCCCCTGCTCAGGGTCTGTCGCAATCTCGTTGTCTTCCTGCTGGTAGAAGTGGGTGAAGTGGGAAGGCCGGCCCTGGAACCGGAAAGAGGAGTCCAAGGCCGGCCGAGACACAGCCCGGCAGCTGATGTGTGACGATGTCAGCCGTCGGCGGCCATGACGTCAGGTGGTCGCGCAGCCGTTGCCGGCGGCCGGGTTGAGCAGCCCGATGACGCTGACGGTGTTGCCGCAGACGTTGATCGGAATGTCCACGGGGACCTGGACGAGGTTCCCGGAGCCGACACCCGGGGAGGTGCTCGCGGTGCCCTCGGCGCCGGAGTCGGCCATGGCCGGGGCGGCCATGCCGAGCGCCATGATGGCACCGGCGACGACGGCGGCGCTCTTCTTGTGCTTCACGTACTTTCCCTTCTTCGCGGTCGTGCCCCTGTGACGGCCGAAACCGAGCGAGCACAGCTTGAACGGCTCGCCGCACGACCTGCAGTCTGTGAAACGAGGAATAGACGACCGAAGCAACTCCCGATCGGAGGGCGCCGGGCAATTCACCCGAATGCCATCGCCGAATTCACACGCAAGACGAGTACCGGGTATTGACGCCGGGTACTCAGCCGGCGGTCGCGCGGCCGCCCGGGAGAAGTGGTGTGTCCTGGGTCGCGACCGGTACGGCACCGATCACCGACCCGGTGCCGGTCCGCGCGGGCAGACCGGCACCGAGCCGGTCCAAAGAGGCCGGCACCAGGGAGGATTGCGGACTCATGCCGTCCCCGGCCGTCGGGTCGCCGAGGGTGCCCGGGACGGCGGCCGAGTCGATGGCCGGGGCGGCGGTGGAGCCGGTGGACGTGGTGCGCCCGTCGTCACCGAGGGCAAGCGCCTGGGGAGCGGCCGCCGCCGTGGCACCGACGACGGAAGCCACGACCGCTGCCACGGCCATTGCCTGCTTGAGCATTTTTCGCATTCCTTTCCTGGCAGAGACAGGTGTTCTGCCCTGCCACCAACCAGGCATGTGGCGGCAATGGTTTCGGCGATTCACCCGGTTGGCCGTCCGGGGAACGGTAATTGTGCTCATAGCGGTAATGCGGGCCCGGATCACGGGCCGAACGGCCCTGTGCGGGCAGGGGCCTTGCGCGTGACGTGGGCCGCCGCGGACCCGTGCGGCGAAGCCGCCGGGAAACCGCCGGGCGACGGCCCGGGGCGGCCCGGCCGCTCAGTCCTCGTACAGTTCCTCGATCTCCCGCGCGAACGCCGTCGTCACCGCCTGGCGCCTGATCTTCAGGGACGGCGTGAGCAGGCCGTTCTCCTCGGTGAACTCGCCCTCGACCAGCGCGAACCTGCGGATGGACTCGGCCCGGGAGACCGCCTGGTTCGCATGGTCGACGGCCTTCTGGACATCCGCGCGGATCCGGGGGTCACGGACGACCTCCGCCATCGGCGTCTCCGGGGGCAGCCCCCGCACGGCGAGCCGGTGGGCGACCGCCTCGGGATCCAGCGTGATCAGGGCCGCGACATACGGGCGCTTGTCGCCGACGACGATGCACTGGCCGACGGGCGGGCGGCTGCGCAGCCGGTCCTCCAGCACGGACGGTGAGACGTTCTTGCCGCCCGTGGTGATGAGGATGTCCTTCTTGCGGCCGGTGATGGTCAGATAGCCGTCCTGGTCGAGGGTGCCGAGATCGCCCGTCGCGAACCACTCCCCAGCGAGGACGGCGTCCGTGGCGGCCGGGTTGTTCCAGTACGCGCCGAAGACCAGACCTCCCTTGATCAGGACCTCCCCGTCGTCGGCGATGCGGACGGCCGAGCCCGGGACCGGGAGGCCGACCGTGCCGGGGCGTGGCCCGAGGGGCGGGACGAGGGTGGCGGCCGCGGTCGTCTCGGTGAGGCCGTAGCCCTCGTAGATGATGATCCCGGCCGTGTAGAAGAACAGATTGAGGTCGCGGTCGAGCGGTGAGCCGCCGCTGATGGCGTAGCGCATCCGGCCGCCCAGCTCCCTGCGGATGCGCCGGTACACCAGCAGGTCGTACAGCGCCCATGCCGCGTACAGGCCGGGGCCGGGGCCCTTGCCGGTGCCCAGGAACCTGTTCAGATGCGCCTCGCCGAAGCGGACCGCGATCCGGTCGGCCCGGTCGAAGGACGCGCCGCGGCCGATCCTCTCGGCGGTGGCCCGCCCGGTGTCGTGGATCTTCTCGAAGAGATACGGCACACCGACAAGGAACGTGGGCCGGAACGACCGCAGCGCCGGCCGGAGTTCGTCGGGCTTGACGCTCGGGAAGTGGCCCACCTCGATGCGGGCCAGCAGGCAGGCGATCTGGAGGGTGCGGCCGAGGATGTGGGCGAGGGGCAGGAACAGCAGGGTCGAGGCGTCCTGGCCGGTGACCGCCCTGAAGACCGGATGCAGCAGCTCGACCGTGTTGGCGGCCTCCGCGTGCAGGTTGGCGTGGGTGAGGACACAGCCCTTGGGCGCTCCGGTGGTGCCGGAGGTGTAGCAGATCGTCGCCGGCGTGTCGGGGGTGAGTGCGCTACGGCGCTTGGTGACCTCCTCGCCGGGGACGTCCCGGCCCAGGCCGGGGAGCCCGCCGAGGACGTCCGCGTCCAGGCACCACACCCGTGGGGGCTCGGGGTGGCGGGCCGTCGCCGTGGCGACAGTGGCCGCGTTCCGGGCGCTCTCCACGATCACCAGACGGACCCCGGCGTCCCGCACGATCCACTCGACCTGCTCTGCGGAGGAGGTGGGGTAGACGGGGACCGTCTGACCGCCCGCCGCCCAGATCCCGAAGTCGAGGACCGCCCACTCGTAGCGGGTGCGGGACATCACCGCGACGCGGCCGCCCGGCTCCAGGCCCGCCGCGATCAGCCCCTTTGCGGTGGCCGTGACGTCGGCGGCGAAGTCGGCGGCGGTCACGGGCCGCCAGCCGGTGCCCTCCTGACGGCGCAGCACCACGGCGTCGGGTGCCTCGGCCGCGTTGGTGAAGGGCAGATCGGCGGTGCTGCCCGTGACGGCGGGCGGCACCAGCGGCGCGGTGCGCACCTCGCGGACCGCGCCGGCCTCGTCCCTGACCAGCTCGACCGTGGTGCGGGCCGCGAGATCGCCGCGCTGCTGTGCCCGTTTCAGATCCCTGCGTACGCCCATGACGGCTCCGGTCGCGGCTCGGGTGCGGAGATGCGTACTTACTCCAGAGTCAACTTACTTACGCGTCAGGAGAATTCAATGGTGCGCACCGAGGTTCTTCGGTGGTCGGCGCGCGCGGTGGCGGGGTCAACCGGCGTCCCGCGGCCGGGACGCCTGCCGGGTCGCCGAGGCCAGATCACGTACATCGGCGTCCCGGGCGCGCGATGCCAGGGCACCGGTGCGCTCGGCGAGCGCGGGGGAGACCGGGGCCGCCGGGGAGCGAGGTCGACCCCGACGCGGACCGTCGCAGGTCGTCCGCGAAGTACGCGGCCGCCGCGGCGGCTTGCAGCCCGGGTCCGAGGCGCCTCCCGCGCGGCCGGTGAGCGGCAGTCCGCCCGCGAGCGTGAGCGCGAGCGGCGTGCCGCGAGGTCGCCCTGTCCGGTACCCGCCCGCCCATCGGCGCCCCGCCGTCCGCCGGCGTCGACATCTGCGGTCGATGTCTGTGACTGTGACGGCGGAAGGGGCGCCGATGTGCGGCACGGACGTTGCGGATGGATCTCGAACCGGCCACGGCGGACGGCCGCAGACACCGGTGGGAGATCCTCCGTCGTCCTAGGACACGACGTCCTTGCGCGCGAAACCGCGGAAGGCCAGCGCGAACAGCACCAGCGCGTACGTGATGGAAACCGCCGCGCCCTGGATCATGCCGGACCACTCGGGACGGGGCTGGACGGCGTCCGCCCAGGCGAACTGCCAGTGCGCGGGCAGGAAGTCGCGCCAGTGGCCGAGCGCGGTGACCGCGTCCAGCACATTCCCGACGATCGTGAGGCCCACCGCGCCGCCCACCGCGCCCAGCGGCGCGTCCGTGCGGGTCGACAGCCAGAACGCGAGTCCGGCGGTGACCAGTTGGGAGACGAAGATGTACGCCACCACGACCATGAGCCGCTCGGCCGCCGTGCCCGCGGGCAGGGCGCCGCCCGTCGGTATCTCCAGCGGTCCCCAGCCGTAGGCCGCCGTCCCCACCGCGAGCGCGACGACCGGCAGCAGCACCATGGCCGCGAGGCTCAGCCCCAGCCCGACCGCGAGCTTGGACCACAGCAGACGGGCGCGCGGGACGGGTGCCGCGAGCAGATAGCGCAGCGAGGACCAGCTCGCCTCGGAGGCGACCGTGTCCCCACAGAACAGGGCGACCGGGATCACCAGCAGGAACCCCGCGGAGACGAAGAGGTTCACCGCGGCGAAGTTGGCGCCCGACGCGGTCGCCGTGTCCATGAGCGTGACCTGCCCGTTGCGGGAGCCCGGGTCGCCGCCGATGGCGAAGGCGACGACCAGCACGAACGGCAGCAGGGCCAGGATCGCGCCCATGACGAGCGTCCGGCGCCGCTTCAGCTGTCTGACCAGCTCGACACGGAGCGGGAGCGTCCGGCGCGCCCGGTATCCGTCGGCCGTCTCGGCCCGCTCGGCGAGCGCACTCATGCGGAACCTCCGATCAGGGTGAGGAAGGCGTCCTCGAGCCGACGGTGGGGCCCGAGCGAGGCCACGGGCACGTCGAGCCGGACGAGTTCGACGAGCAGCCGGGCCGCGGCCGCGGAACCGGAGACGACCGGCTCGGCGGACCCGCCGGAGGAGACGGCGGGGGAGACGGCGGAGGCAGCGGGCTCTGCGGGGCCCACGGCCGCCACGGCCGAGGCGACGTGCTCCGGGGTGTCCACCGGGGAGCCGCCCGCTTCCACTGCCGGGATGAGGCGCACCAGCAGTCCGCCCTCCGTCCGTACCGCCGACGAGACGCCGGGCAGCGCGGCCACCTTCTCCACCAGCGGGTCGGCGATATCGGCTGCCAGGCCCACGAGCAGGGTGTCGCCGGAGCCCACGATCTCGCTCACGGGTCCCGCCTGCACCAGCCGGCCGCGGTCCATGACCACCAGGTGTGTGCAGGACTGTTCGACCTCCGCCAGCAGATGGCTGGAGACGATGACCGTGCGGCCACCGGCCGCGTACCGGATCATGACCTCGCGCATCTCGCGGATCTGCGGCGGGTCCAGACCGTTGGTCGGTTCGTCCAGGATCAGCAGATCCGGCAGCCCGAGCATCGCCTGCGCGAGGGCGAGCCGCTGGCGCATGCCCTGGGAGTAGGTGCGCACCGCGCGGGACAGCGCCTCGCCGAGCGCCGCGATCTCCAGCGCCTCGTCCAGGTGCGCGTCCTCGGCCGGCCTGCCGGTCGCCTGCCAGTACAGCTCCAGGTTCTCGCGGCCCGACAGATGCGGCAGGAAACCCGCCCCCTCCACGAAGGCGCCGACCCGCGACAGCACCGGTGCGCCGGGGCGGATCGCATGGCCGAAGACGCGGATCTCTCCGCCGTCCGGCGTGATGAGGCCCATCAGCATGCGGAGGGTGGTGGTCTTGCCCGCGCCGTTCGGCCCGAGCAGACCCAGCACCTGGCCCTTCTCCACCCGGAAGGACACATCCCGCACCGCGTACCGGTCGGCGGACTTCGCATACCGCTTGCTCAGGCCCGTGATCTGCAACGGGACATCCGCGAGCGCGGGGTCGGGAGCCGCTGCCGTCGTACGGCGGCGGCCCGTCAGGAGCAGGGCCGCCGCGGCCACCGCTCCGGCGAGCGGCAGCCACCACACCCAGGAGGGCAGCGGGGCCTCAGCGGTCGTCACGCCCGGGGCCGTCGGCACCGTGAGGCCGCCCTTCAGGGAGACCCGGTAGGTGGCCGGCGCGGCCGGGGACGCGTAGCCGAGGTCCGTTGAGGCGAGCACCAGCCGCAGCCGGTGCCCCTTCTGCACCTCGTGGTCGATGGCGGGCAGGGTGAGCGTGACGTCCTTGCCGTCCTTGGCGCCGGTCACCCGTACGGGCGCGACGAGCTGCGAGGGCAGCACCGGCCGGCCGTCGCCCGGGCCGATGTCGTAGACCTTCCCGAAGAGCACGGCGTCGTCGCTCGTCGATGCCACATGGACGGTCACCGTCGGCGATCCCGTGATCCACAGGTCGTCGCGGACCGGGGCCGAGTCGAAGTGCGCGTACTGCCCGGGGAAGTCGAGTGACACCCCGATGCCCAGCGACGAGAGCTGGGACAGGCCGCCGGCGCCGCCGAGGCCGGGGAGCGCGGAGATCGCGGGCGGGCTCGCGCCGGCCGGGTTCGCGAAGCTCTGCTCGCGGCCGGCCAGCGGGACCGTCCGCCGCCCGCTCTCCAGACCGGGGTAGCTGTCCGCGCTCGCGCCGCGCAACAGGGCCGCGCCGTCCGTGGAGTCGATGCCCCCGGTCCGGGTGATCCGGAAGGCGGGTCCGGTGTCCACGCCCTTCTCGTCCTTGAGATAGCGGTCGAACCACGCCGTGACACGCGCCTGGACCCGGTTCGTCTCCAGGTCGCCGCCGTCGTGCCCGCCCGCGATCCAGTCGACGTCCACGGGCGCGTCGTTCGCCCGGATGGCCTTGGCCGCCGCGTCCGCCTGGCCGAGCGGGAACAGCGAGTCCGACTGGCCCTGCACGAGCAGCGTGGGCACCTTGATGTCCTTGCCGACGGCGGACGGGGAGCGCTCCTGAAGCAGGGCGCGCGCCTGCGCGTCGGGCGTGCCGGACTCCGCCACCCGGTCGTACATCCGGCACAGCTCGGCGGTGAACTTGGCGCAGCCCCCGCCGGAGTTCAGGAAGACACCCGCCCACAGCTTCTTGAACACGCCGTTCGGGAACAGGGCGTCCGCCAGGTTCCAGTACGTGATCGCCGGCGCGATCGCGTCCACCCGGGGGTCATGACCGGCCGCCAGCAGGGAGATCGCCCCGCCGTACGACGCGCCCGCCATGCCCACGCGCGGGTCGCCGGGTTTGTCCAGCTCGACCTCGGGCCGCGTCGCCAGCCAGTCGATCAGCTTCGAGACGTCGGTGACCTCGCCCTGGGGGTCGTTCAGCCCGATTCTTCCCGTGGACCTTCCGAAGCCGCGCGCCGACCAGGTCAGCACGGCATATCCGTCCCGGGCGAGTGTCTCCGCCTGGCCTCTGACGTCGTCCTTGCTGCCGCCGAAGCCGTGGGCGAGCAGGACGGCCGGGCGGCGACCGGCGGAACCCGCGGTGAAGTACGACGTGTCGATCCGCACGCCGCCGCCCATGTCCATGACCCTGTCGGCGCGGTGCACGGCAGGCGCGTCGCCCGAGGCGACGGCCGACCACGCGCCGATGCCGGCCAGCACGAGGACGACCGCGGCGACGGCGGCCACGGCCCCTCGGCGCAGCCCCCGGACCGCGGGTAGTCGAAGATCCATGCGTCAACGGTAAAGGCCGCCACCGACAACCGCGGCAGCCGCCGGACGGAACTCCGGCCCCTCCCACAGGCGTACGGACCCGAGGCCGCGTACCGCAGCCGTGGTACGCCGGCACGGGCGACCGTCCCGGCCGGAGGCCTCGGCCCGCCCACCTCGGGACTCTCCCTTGGGAGCCGGGCCGGCGGGCTGCAACGCGGTGCGGGAGGCGAACCCCACGGCTTCGCGGTGCTGGGCGCGCCTTTCGAGGAGAGCGGTCCCCCGTCGCGAGGGCCGGCAGGGCCGACGCCCGGGTGTCAGGCCACTCGCCGGCGTGGATGTCGTCCCATCGCCCGGGGCGCCGGCAGGGCCGGTCCGCTTTGGGGCCTCAGGCCTGCGCGTCCTCCGGGATCGACACCAGCCAGCGGGACTCGCGACGGGGCCGGAGGTAGAACGCCCAGTACAGGGTGGCCGCCGCGGTGATGCCGCCGGTCCACAGCAGATAGCCGACCTCCTGCCGGCTGAGGATGTAGGCGAGGACCGCGATCAGCAGGAGCGGCATCGCGGGCCACAGCGGCATCCGCCATGCGGGCGTGTGCCGGTGCGCACCGCGCCGGGCGAGCAGAGCGGCGACCGCCACCAGCAGATACATGCCGGTCACCGAGACGCCCGTCACGCCGTAGAGGGTGTCGAGGTTGACGAAGCACAGCAGCGCGCCGGGGACACCGACGACGAGGGTGGCGACCCACGGGGAGCCGAAGCGGCCGAGCTTGGCGAGGCCGTTGTTGACCGGCCCGGGCCAGGCCTTGTCACGGGCGGAGGCGAACAGCACACGGGAGTTCTGGATGACCATGACGATGCCCGCGTTGATGATGGCGAGCGCCACGCACAGGCTGACGAAGGTGCCGACGGCCGAGTTGGACCAGGCCGTGACCATGCTGCTGATGTCGCCGCTCGTGAGCGCCTTCAGGTCGGAGGCGCCCATGGTGATGGCCACGACCGGCACCAGGATGACGACGGTGGAGATGGCGAGGGTGGCGAGGACCGTGCGGGCGACGTTGCGGCGCGGGTTCTCCAGCTCCTCGGAGAGGTAGACGGCGGTCGAGAAGCCCTGAGTGACGAAGAGGGCGATGGCGAGTCCGGAGACCACCAGCATGGCCGTCACGGTGTCCGTGTGGCCGCCGGAGCCGGCGACCTGCATCGAGACCAGGCTGCCGAGGCCGCGTCGGCCGTGGGTGAAGCCCAGGACCGCGACGACGCCCGCGGCCACCACTTCCAGCACCAGGAAGATGCCGGTGATCCAGGCGTTGGCGCGCAGGTCCAGCAGTCCGGCGAGGGTGGCCAGCAGCATGACACCGGCGCCCGTCATCGCCGGGTCGAGGTGGACGACCGGTGCGAGGTAGTCCGCCGTGCCCATGGCGATCACCGGCGGGACGATCATGACGACCAGCAGGGACAGGACGAAGACCAGCCAGCCCGCGAGCCGTCCGGCCAGTGTCGAGACCATGGCGTACTCGCCGCCGGCGCTGGGGATCAGGGTGCCCAGCTCCGAGTAGCAGAACGCCACGGCGATACAGAGCAGGGAGCCGATGGCGATCGTGAGGGCGGTGGCGGTGCCCAGCGAGCCGAACAGGTCGGGGACGACCACGAAGAGAGTGGAGGCGGGCGTCACACACGACAGCGTGAGCAGGGTGCCGCCGACGACGCCGATGGAACGCTTGAGCGTCTGGGGACTGCTCTCCGGTGCCTGGGCGACGGAGTTCTCGACAGGGCGGAGCGTGTCGGTCATGCGGCGGTTCCGATCGACTCGTGCGGCGGTGGTTCGGGCGGGAGCGCTATCGCCTCCGGAGGCTGGTCGTCCTGCTGCTCGTCCTCTCCCGGTGCGCTGCATGGAACCCCGACGAAAACAGGCGCGTCAATGGCCGATTACCTTCGGAATCCGCAGTTGTAAAGCGAGCTGTGTCACGTTGCTTTCACAGGGAATGACGTCAATCTGTCTCATTAGCCAAGCTCTTGAGTGATTCGACCTTGCTTTCCAAGGCGAAGGGCTGCTTGAGCCTGCGTCATCCGTTTGGTGCCGCCCACACGGGAACCGCAGCGAGGGCGTCAAAAAAATGTCAGGCCGTCCGGTATCCGGACGGCCTGGACGAGGGGTGACGAGGTCGCTCAGTGGTTGCGCGGGAACCCGAGATCGACGCCCGCCGGGGCCTCGGACGGGTCGGGCCAGCGGGTGGTGATCACCTTCCCGCGGGTGTAGAAGTGCGTGCCGTCGTTGCCGTAGATGTGGTGGTCGCCGAAGAGCGAGTCCTTCCAGCCGCCGAAGGAGTGGTAGCCCACCGGGACCGGGATCGGCACATTGACGCCGACCATGCCCGCCTGGATCTCGAGCTGGAAGCGGCGGGCCGCGCCGCCGTCCCGGGTGAAGATGGCGGTGCCGTTGCCGAACGGCGAGCCGTTGATGAGGGCGACGCCTTCCTCGTACGTCTCCGCCCGCAGCACACACAGCACCGGGCCGAAGATCTCGTCCTGGTACGCCTTCGCCGTGGTCGGCACCCTGTCCAGCAGCGAGATGCCGATCCAGTGGCCGTCCTCGTGGCCCTCGACGGTGTAACCGGTGCCGTCCAGGACGACCTCGGCCCCCTCCGCCGCCGCGCCCGTCACATACGACGCCACCTTGTCGCGGTGCGCCTTGGTGATCAGCGGGCCCATCTCGGAGGCCGGGTCGTTGCCCGGACCGATCTTGATCTTCTCGGCGCGCTCGCGGATCTTCTCCACCAGTGCGTCGCCGATGGCGCCGACCGCCACCACGGCGGAGATCGCCATGCAGCGCTCGCCCGCCGAGCCGTATGCCGCGGAGACCGCCGCATCCGCCGCCGCGTCCAGGTCGGCGTCCGGCAGCACCAGCATGTGGTTCTTGGCGCCGCCCAGGGCCTGCACGCGCTTGCCGTTCGCGGAGGCGGTGGTGTGGATGTAGCGGGCGATCGGGGTCGAGCCGACGAAGGACACCGCCTGGACGTCCGGGTGCTCAAGCAGCCGGTCCACGGCCACCTTGTCACCGTGGACGACGTTGAAGACGCCGTCCGGCAGACCCGCCTCCGCGAGCAGCTCGGCGAGACGGACGGACGCCGACGGGTCCTTCTCGGACGGCTTCAGCACAAAGGTGTTGCCGCACGCGATCGCCATCGGGAACATCCACATCGGGACCATCGCCGGGAAGTTGAACGGTGTGATGCCCGCGACGACACCGAGCGGCTGCCGGATCGCGGCCACATCCACACGGCTCGCCACCTGCGTGGACAGCTCACCCTTGAGCTGGACGTTGATGCCGCAGGCCAGGTCGACGATCTCCAGGCCGCGCGCCACCTCGCCGAGCGCGTCGCTGTGCACCTTGCCGTGCTCGGCGGTGATCAGCTCGGCGATCTCGTCGCGGTGCGCGTCCAGCAGCGCCCGGAACCTGAAGAGAATGGACGTGCGCTGCGCGAGGGAGGACTGCCCCCACGTCGCGAACGCCTCCTTGGCCGCGGCCACGGCCGCGTCCACCTCGTCCACGGTCGCGAAGGCGACCTGGGTGGTGACCGCGCCGGTCGCCGGGTCCGTCACCGGCCCGTACGTGCCCGAGGCGCCTTCGACGGTCTTGCCGCCGATCCAGTGGTTGACGATCTTCGTCATGCCCAAGAACTCCTTCACAGATGGCGGCGTCGGGTCGAGACGTGCCGGTCGTACTCCTCACGCGCCTTGACCGCCGACGGCCGTGTCGCGGTCTCGGCCACGGGTACATCCCACCAGGCCTGCGCCGGAGGTGCGCCCGACACAGTGTCTGCGGTTTCGGTCTCCACGTAGACACATGTGGGAGTGTCCGCGGCGCGCGCCTCGGCGAGCGCGGCGCGCAGGTCGCCCACGGTCTTGGCGCGCAGCACGCGCATGCCGAGGCTGGCCGCGTTGGCGGCCAGGTCCACCGGCAGCGGCGCCCCCGTGTAGGCGCCGTCCGGGGCCCGGAAGCGGTAGGCGGTGGCGAACCGCTCCCCGCCCACGGACTCCGACAGGCCGCCGATGGACGCGTAGCCGTGGTTCTGCACGAGCAGGACCTTGATGGCGATCCCGTCCTGCACGGCGGTGACGATCTCCGTCGGCATCATCAGATAGGTGCCGTCACCGACCAGCGCCCACACCGGCCGCTCGGGTGCCGCCATCCTCACGCCGATCGCGGCCGGGATCTCGTAGCCCATGCACGAGTAGCCGTACTCCAGGTGGTACTGGTCCGGCGACCGGGTGCGCCAGAGTCTGTGCAGATCGCCGGGGAGCGAGCCGGCCGCGTTGACGAGGATGTCGGACTCGTCCACCACGGCGTCCAGCGCGCCGATGACCTGCGGCTGCGTCGGACGTACATCCGGCTCGCCGGCCTCGAAGCAGGCGTCCACGCGGTGTTCCCAGCGCTGCTTGTCCTCCGTGTACTCGGCGACGTACCGGAGGTCGACGCGGTACCCGTGCAGTCGCAGCGCCTCGGTCAGCTCCTCCAGGCCGCTGCGCGCGTCGGCGACCAGCGGCAGCCCCGCGAGCTTGTGGCCGTCGAACGGGGCGATGTTGAGGTTGAGGAAGCGCACGCCGTCCCCGGAGAAGAGGGTGCCGGAGCCGGTGGTGAAGTCGGTGTAGCGGGTGCCGGCGCCGATCACCAGGTCGGCGGTGCGGGCCAGTTCGTCGGCGGCCGCCGTGCCGGTGTGGCCGATGCCGCCCATGTCCTGCGGGTGGTCCCAGCGCAGCGAGCCCTTGCCGGCCTGGGTGGAGGCGACCGGGATGCCGGTGACCTCGGCGAACTCCGCGAGCGCCTCCTCGGCGCGGCTGTGGTGGACGCCGCCGCCGGCCACCAGCAGCGGGCGCCGGGCGGTGCGGACCGCCTGGACGGCATCGGCGAGCTCGACCGGGTCGGGGCCCGGGCGGCGCACCGTCCAGGTCCGCTCGGCGAAGAACTCCAGCGGCCAGTCGAAGGCTTCCGCCTGGACGTCCTGCGGCAGCGCGAGCGTGACCGCGCCCGTGTCGACCGGGTCGGTGAGCACGCGCATCGCCTGGAGGGCGGCCGGGATCAGTGCCTCCGGACGGGTGATCCGGTCAAAGTACTTTGACACCGGCCGCAGGCAGTCGTTGACGGACACATCACCGGCATGAGGGACCTCGAGCTGCTGGAGCACGGGATCCGCCGGACGGGTGGCGAAGACGTCACCGGGCAGCAGCAGGACGGGGAGGTGGTTGATCGTGGCGAGGGCGGCGCCCGTGACGAGGTTGGTGGCCCCGGGGCCGATCGACGTCGTCACCGCGTGGGTGGAGAGCCGGTTCGACTGCCGCGCGTAGCCGACCGCCGCATGCACCATCGCCTGCTCGTTGCGGCCCTGGTGGAAGGGCATCGCATCGCCGTACTCGACCAGCGCCTGCCCGAGGCCCGCGACATTGCCGTGGCCGAAGATGCCCCAGGTGGCGCCGATCAGCCGGCGGCGCACGCTGTCGCGCTCGGTGTACTGGGCGGCCAGGAAGCGTACGAGCGCCTGAGCGACCGTGAGCCTCGTCGTCGAGGTCATCGGTATCCCCCTGTGCCTTGTACGTGGTCCGGGTGGAAGCGGATCCGCCACTGGCGCTCCCGACCCGGCCCGGCCATGACGTTCAGGTAGTACATGGTGTGCCCGGGCTGGGCGATCGACGGGCCGTGCCAGCCGTCGGGGACCAGGACGGCGTCGCCGGTGCGGACCTCGGCGAGGACGTCGGATCCGCCCTCGCGGGAGGGGAATACGCGCTGGTACCCGAATCCGTGCGGGCCCTCGATCTCGAAGTAGTAGATCTCCTCCAGCTCGGTCTCCTCGCCCGGCCGCGTCTCGTCGTGCTTGTGCGGCGGGTACGAGGACCAGTTGCCGCCGGGCGTGATCACCTCGACGGCGATGAGCTTGTCGCAGGCGAAGGCGTCGGCCGAGGCGAAGTTGCGCACCTGGCGCGCGCAGCCGCCGCTGCCGCGGTCTTCGACGGGAACCTCCGGCGCGGGGCCGTAGCGGGCGGGGAGTCGGCGCTCGCACTTCGCTCCTGCCAGGGCGAAGCGGCCTCCCGCGCCGGAGGCGATCTGCACCTGGGCGTCCCGGGGCACGTACGCGAAGTCCGATACCCCCGCGAAGACGTCGTCCCTGCCCAGGAGTTGAAATGTCGCGCCCTCGATGCGCACGGTACAGGTGCCCTGGAGGGGCAGCACGATCCACTCGCTGTCACCGGTGGTGAACAGATGCGTGTCGCCCGGCCGCAGTTCCACGATCCGCAGGCTGCTGTGGCTCCAGCCGGCCCGTTTGGGGTCGATGTCGAGGGTGTACTGCGCGTTCGTGGTCGCGCCCCGGGGAACGTACAGCTCGTTGCTCATGCGGCCCTCACAGAAGTCCTACGGCGGTGTCCACGGCCGTGGCGACATCGCCGTCCGCGGGGTACAGCAGCGAACGGCCGGCCACCAGGCCCTTGACGGTGGGCAATTGGAGTGCTCCACGCCACTTCTCGTACGCGCCCTCCTGGTCCCCGCCGACATCGCCGCCGAGCAGGACGGCCGGCAGGGTGGAGGTCTCCATCACCCGGGCCATGTCGTCCGGGTTCTCGGTCACGGGGACTTTCAGCCAGGTGTACGCCGAACTGCCGCCCAGTCCACTGGCGATGGCGATGGACCTGATCACGGCCTCGGCGCCGAGGCCGTTGCGGACCCGGCCCTCGGGGGTGCGGCGGCTGATCAACGGCTCGACGAACACCGGGAGCGGGCGCTCGGCCCTCTCGTCGATCACCCGGGCGGTGGACTTGAGGGTGTCGAGCGATCCCGGGTCGTCGTAGCCGATGCGCAGCAGCAGCTTGCCCGCGTCGAAGCCGAGCCGCTCGATGTCCCGCGGCCGATGGCCGGTGAACCGGTCGTCCAGCCAGGCGGGCTTCCCGGGCGCGGCGGTGCTCTCCTGGTCGCGCACGCGCGCGTCGTCCCGGCGGACGGCGCCGGTGTCGCCCTCGTGCCGGGTGCCCCCGAGGTGTCCCGCCCTCATCGCACCGCTCCCGCCGTGACGGCGTCCTCGACCTCGGCAGGCGTGGGCATCGCGGACGAGCACTCCAGACGGGAGGCCACGATCGCCCCCGCGGCGTTGGCATACCGCATGATCCGCTCCAGGTCCCAGCCGGCGAGCAGCCCGTGGCAGAGCGATCCGCCGAAGGCGTCGCCCGCGCCGAGGCCGTTGAGCACCGTGACCGGGAGCGGGGGCACCTCGGCCGACTCGCCCGTGGCACTGACCGCGAGCACGCCCCTCGGTCCCTGCTTGACCACCGCGAGGGCGACGCCGGCGTCGAGCAGGGCACGGGCGGCGGCGTGCGGATCGCGCTCCCCGGTGGCGATCTCCACCTCGTCGAGGTTGCCGACGGCGACCGTGGCGTGGCGCAGGGCCTCGGCGTAGAACGGGCGCGCGCAGCCGGCGTCCCGCCAGAACATGGGGCGCCAGTCGAGGTCGAAGACCGTCGTACCGGACCCGGCGCGGTGGGCGAGGGCGGCGAGCGTCGCGGTGCGGCTCGGCTCCTCGCTCAGGCCCGTGCCGGTCATCCAGAAGATGCGCGTGGCGCGGATCGCGTCCAGGTCCAGCTCGTGCGCGTCGATCTCCAGATCCGGCGCCTTGGGCAGGCGGTAGAAGTACAGCGGGAAGTCGTCCGGCGGGAAGACCTCGCAGAACGTGACCGGAGTCGGCAGCCCCGCGACCGGGGTCACCCAGCGGTCGTCCACGCCGAAGTCGCGCAGCGCCTCATGGAGGTAGGTGCCGAAGGGGTCGTCGCCCGTGCGCGTGATCACCGCCGTACGGCGTCCGAGGCGAGCAGCGGCGACCGCGACGTTCGTGGCCGACCCACCCAGGAACTTCCCGAAGGCCGTCACCTGGGGCAGAGGCACGCTCGTCTGCAAGGGATACAGATCCACGCCGATCCGGCCCATGGTGATCAGGTCGTACGGGGCGCCGGCGTCGTGCGGGCCCCACTCCTCGGACTCCTCCATCGAGTTCCCTTCACATCGGCTGTCCCCAGGTCTAGCCGCGCGCAGGGAGCGCTGTCAATCCTTTGTCCGGACATTCGGACGACAGCTTGACGTGGCCTCGGGGTGGCCGGAAGTCGGCGCTCCGACCGTGAAGTCCGGCAATTCAGGAGATCACCCCATCGGGGGCGCAACCAGGACGGGGGCCTCGCAGTTGACTCAACGTCGGGCATACCGCCCGGTTGTTGTGACGACTTCCAAGGAGCATCTCTCCATGTCGCGTATCGCGAAGGGCCTGGCCCTGACCACCGTTGCCGCTGCGGCCGTGGCGGGCACCGCCGGTATCGCCGCCGCCGACAGTGGCGCCAGCGCCGCCGCCGACTCCTCGCCGGGCATCGTCTCGGGCAACGTTGCGGAGGCCCCGGTCCACGTTCCGGCCAACGTCTGCGGGGTCACGGCCACCGTCATCGGCCTGCTGAACCCGACGGCCACGAACAACTGCGCCACCAACTGACGTCGCGGACCCCTCAGGCCGGCCGTTCTCCCTCGGGAAGCGGCCGGTCGGCGTATGTCCGGGTGCGCGCGGCCGTTGCGCCGAACGGGTGGTGCGCGTTTCGATTTCTTCACAGGCCGCCCCACCAGGCACAACAGGGTCAATGACGTCACCCCTTCCAGCTACACCGCGCGGCCGAACGGTTGCAGACCGCGATGTCCCCTTTCACGGTGAATCTCAGGCACCAAGCCTCACGACGAAAGGAACATCATGCGTGTTCTGCCCGCGCGGCGCTTTGCCTCCTCCGCGCTCTGCGCCATGCTGCTCATCGGAATCACCGGACCGGCCGCCGTGGCGGCCGACCACGCCGCTCCGCGTGGCCGCGTCCCCGCGGAGACGGCCCCCCTCCCCCCGAGCGCCGATGTCCTGGTGCGCCCGGTCACCGATCTGCTGAACGCCGTACTCAAGGCGGACCACGGCCGGATCCCGGCCGACCAGGCGGCCCGGCTCGGCAAGGCGGTGGACGACGCCATCGCCAAGGTGAGCATGGGCTCACCGGCCGTCAACGCCCCGGACGCCGGCGAGGACGACGCCATCGCCGACCTGCGGCAGTCGACCGACAAGCTGCTCGCGGCCGCCACCTCCGACGACACGACCCAGGTCGCGCCGGCGGCCACGGCGGTGGTGAACGATCTCGTCAAGGTCCTCGCCGCGGGCTTCGTCACCGGCGAGCTGCTGCCCCTCCCCAGCCCCTCCGACCTGTCGGCTCCGCCCAGCCTTCCGGCGGTGCCCTCGCCGAAGCCCTCCGCACCGACCCTGCTGACGCCCATGCCGTCGCACTCGACGAGCTGAGTGTTCCGCAGCCCGCGACGACCCGGGTCCCGTAGCGTCTGACGAGACGCGCGGCGATCCGAGTCCCGCGGCGCGCGGTGGCCCGAGTCACGCACATCGACCCGAGTCGCAGCGACGCCCGCACCGCACAGCCGCCGGCCGGCCGTCAGGCACGCCGACGGCTGTCGGCGTGCCCGGGTGTTCCGGGACGGCCGGCGCGGTCAGGGTGTTCCGGGACGGCCGGCGCGGTCAGCCGAGGCGACGCACCGGCTCTCCGCCAAGGAACGCCATGGCTTTCCGCCAAGGAACGCCTGGATCTCCTCGACGGCCTCGCCGCAGTTACGTCGGGCGGTTGGCGCGGGAGACGTACCCCGGATGGGGGGTGACGAGCAGTCGGGGGCGGTGTGCAGCGAAGCCGCATGTCAGCCCCCTCCTGGTCGACGGCGGAACCCTGCCGAACCGGCGTGCGGGGTCAGGCGCCCTCGCGGGTGCCCCAGACGGTGACGCCGTCGCCGACGTGCAGCATGGACCACAGTCTCCTGGCGTCCTCGTAGCGGAGGTTCACACAGCCGTGGGAGCCCGGGTCCTCGAAGATCGGGCGGTAGCTGGCGTGCAGGGCCTGGCCACGGTCGAAGAACTGGCTGAACGGCATGGCGGCGTCGTACAGACTGGACCAGAACTTCTCCACCCGTCTGTAGATCCTGTGCGACCCGTTGCGGGTGCGGTGGCCGGGCATCCCGGTTCGGGCGGGGACGGGGCCGAAGACGATCTTCCGGTCCTGCTGCACCCACAGCAACTGGTGCGTCTGGTCGACACAGACCAGGCGCCTCGACCGCCCGGCACAACCGGTGAGCGTGGCCTTGTGCCGGGTGGCCCAGTCCACTACCGCGGCCCGATGGCTCACCAGCCCGGCATAGCCGTCCGCCGGACTGATGCCGTACGTGTTCTGCAGCTTCCGGATCGCCGCGCAGTCCTGCTCCGACTGCTCTCCGTCCTGGGGCAGGCCCAGGTCCTTCTCCACCTGGCGCTGAAAAGGCCCGGCGGTGAGGCGGCACATCGGGGTGTCGCCGTCTCCCGGGGGACGAACTCCGGCTGCTCCCTTGGCCGACGCCCCCGGCGCGCCGGTCATCACCAGGGAGCCCGCCATGACGGCCAGAGCGACGAGGCGACCGTGTCCGCAGCGGACGCGTGACCTCTGTGCCATCGGTTCCTCCTGGTGCCCGTGGCCTGCTGTCACGCGAGGCCCTCCGATGTGTCCCACGGAACCGTTGACGCCCTTTCTTCGCATAAAACGAAATTTCCTTGGCTCTCACCCCAATGAGGGCTGACGTGAACGATGTATGACACTCAGTCATATGCGCGCGGCGGGTCGGCCATGCATCCTGACCGCGAACACGACGGTGCCCCGGGTCCGACCTGCGGCCCGGGGCACTGCTCGTCCGGTCGTTATCGCTGAGTGACGCGCGACCTGATGTCCTTGTCCTGGACATGGACGGTGCCGAGCGTCGAGCACTCCCTGCTGGCGTCGGCCGTCGGGCAGTTGCTGCCCGGGTTGTCGGAGACCAGCCCGTTCTGCAGTCGCAGGTCGCCGAAGTCCTGGCGGTCGACGGTGATCGAGTAGCGGATGACCGCCGTCTCGCCCTGCCGGAGCGGACCCGTCCAGGTGAGCCGCGGCTCGGCGTAGCCGACGACGCCGACGTTGGCGGTCCCGTCGTCGTTGAACCGGGCGTCGTCCAGCAGGCCGCTCAGATCGTCCGTGAAGTGCGCCAGGTTGGTGCCCACGAAGTCCATGTCCCCGTCGTTGCGGACCCTGACGGTGTACCGGACGGTGTCACCCGGCCTGATCGTCCGGGGCGCATCGACGGTCTTGGTGAACCGGAGGGCGGCCCGGCCGACCCGGTTGCTGGCCGTGTTGTTGCCCAGGTTCGGGTCGAAGTCGTTGCCCCGGACCGTCGCCGTGTTCCGGACGCGGTCGAAGTTCGGGCCGGCGAAGCCGGTCACGGTGACCGTGGCGGTGCCGCCCGAGGCCAGCGGACCGCCGGTGCAGGTCAGCAGGTTGCCGGCGGAGACGTTGCAGCCCGGTGACGTGGTGAAAGGGCCGTGCAGAGCCGACGGAAGCTGGTCGGTGATGACCCAGCCGGTCGAGGCGGCCGGGCCGTTGTTCCTCACCGTGAGGGTGTAGGTCACCTGGCCGTTGTTGGGTGCCGAGGACGCACCCGACTTGGACAGCGCCAGGTCCACAGGCGAACGCTCGACCGTGGTGCGCACGGCGGCCGCGTTGTTGCTGTAGTCCGGGTCCGCTTCTACGCCCTCCACGACGACGATGTTGTGGAGGTTGGTGAAGCCCTGGCCGGCGGTGCCGGCCACGATGATCGTGGCGCTGTCGTGGGCCGCCAGCGGACCGTGGGTGCAGGTCAGCCGACCCGGGGCGGGGATGCTGCAACCGGCGGGGGGCACCACGCCGCGGATGCCCGTCGGAAGGTAGTCGGTGACGGTGTAGCCGCTGGAGGGGACCGAGCTGTTGTTCGTCACCGTGATGACGTAGGTGACACTCTGGCCCTCCGTCGCGGAGGCCGGGCCGGTCTTCGTCACCGCGAGGTCGACGCCGATCTGCCGCGACTGCGCCGGGGAATGCGCCGGGGAGTGCGCCGCCTTCACCTTGGCGACGGAGTGGCTGGGGGCGGCGACCGCGGTGGAGGAAGCCATGCCCGCAGTCAGCGCGGTCATGATGCCCACGACGGTGAGCGCCGACACTGCGCTTGCGCGTCGAGCGCCGGGGCGCATGCCGTTACCTTGACTCACGAGGATTGACCCTTCATGCAGGAGGCCTGATGCAGCCGGCGCCCAAGCGTCCGCTGCCGGAAGCGGCCTGTCGGAAGATTTCAGTTGAAGAACAGCACACGGGGCATTTATCGGGCTGTTCTGGCGCGGTATTTCAGGATTTTTTAGTTCCAATGGAGCATTGCTCGGCGGGGCGTGTTGGACGTGTGTGACGTCGCGTGAGATGGGCGATGATTTGCTGACGGTTGAATGTCGAATGAATAGGGAATGTCAGCGCACTCGTTACGGACCGGCCGGGCGGCCGCAGGCGGTTGTGCCTGCTCGGAGGGGTCTGTGACTCCGTCATGCGCAATTTCACAAAAGAGGGTTCGAGGCGTGGAAATCAGCCCTTCGAGTCCCTGTGACTTCCGGCGACTTCTCGCGCGACTTCCGGCGACTTCGCGACTTCCGGCAGGTGCGTTCCGGTCTCTTCGGGTTCCCCGTCGACCGGAAAATGTGTTAAGGATAAAACTCCGCGATCGCAGGCGGGCCGTCGTCCCGAAGGCCGCCGGAAGGCCCCCGAGGGCGACCCGGGGGTGAACCTGACGGGTGATTGTTCTCAGGGAGCGCCGGTATCGGTGCGGCGGCCGAGCGCCGCTGGCAGGGGCATGTTCCATCGTCCGGCACGGCCGGTGAACTCGGTGGCGGCCAAGGGCAGGACGTCGATCCAGGAGAAGGCCGACTCGGTGCCGCCGGCACCCGGACCACGACGGCCCGTACGATCTCCGGCTGCACGGCGGCGATCGTCCGGCCCGGCACCTGTGCGGTCTTGTCCAGCCATCCGCCCACGCGCGCGCACCTCTGCTGCACCGACTCCCCGCCGTGCGGAGCGGCCGAGGGGCCGCCGGTCACAGCGCCACGGCGTCCGGCTCTCGACGCTGAGCTCCTCCAGCGTCCGGTCGCGCCGGCAGCCCACGCCCAGCCCGGCCGATGTAGGCCCGGCGGCCGTGCCGAGAGCGAGCGCCGACGCCGTCTCCCGACAGCGCACGGTGGGGGAGACCAGCCCCGGCCGGCCACAGGAAGCGGGCCCGCCGCCGTACGGGCGCGCGCCGCGCCGGCCGCGTCGAGCGAGCACCCGTCATCGAAGCGGGCCCGGGGCAGTGCCGGGTTCATGGCGATTCCTGTCGGCGGGCCTCTTCTCGGCGGCGGGCCCGGTACTCGGCTTTCCGATCGCCTTGCTCGCGTTGCCCGTCCCGGTCCGCGACAACCGGTCGGCGCAGTTGGCCGCCACATTGTCCTCGCGCCCGGCGGCTGTGAGGAACCGCTGCCAGGCCGTGGAGTTCAGTGCGTTGCCCCGGCCCTTCACCGACGGGTACGCGCGGCAGTGGGCCTGTATGTCCCTGGCCGTCGGCGGGCGGCTCCGGGAAACGAAGCCGGCAGGCTGAGAGGGGGCGGTGTCGCCCGGGGCCGCCGCCGGGATCTCCGGGGCGGTGGACGATGGATGCCGTCGTCCGAGGGCGTCGCCCCGGGTGCTCCCGGAGGATGCGGGCGAGCCGATCGCGGCGATCGCCACACCGCCCAGAGTGAGACCGCCCACGAACACGGCGATGGCGGTTCTCACCGAGCGCCGGGCCGCTGTGCGCCGAGGCCGCCAGTCATCCTGGTTCCGCGTCTGTGCCTGCTCGTGCGTGTCTGCCACGCGAGCGGCGCGGAAGGCGGCCATGGCCTGCTGTTCGGCCGCGGAGTCAAGGGCGTTGGCGTGCAACGCGCGACCGAGCGCCGGCTCCGGTCCGGCCGTGTCGGCCGGAGCGTCGGCGCCGGGCGTGCGGCCGCCCGTGCCGGCATGTCGGCGCGCCACGCCTACGCCGTCGCTGGGTCGGTCGCCCATAACTCGTGTCCGTCTCCGTGCGTTTCTTGCTCATACTCTTAACGGACCTGACGCCGTCGCTTCTCATTTCGACTGCCTCAGCGTGTGGGAGGGCTCGCCCGTCACTTCGATTGCCTCAGCGTGTGGGAGGGCTCGCCCGTCACTTCGACTGCCTCGGCGTGTGGAGGGCTCTCAGTGGCGCACCCGGCAGGACTCGAACCTGCGGCCAAGCGCTTGGAAGGGAGCTGCGCGCTCTTCACTGATGATTCGTCTGACCTGCGCCTTCTTCGGTGACGTCCTGGCCGGACGCCCCACTTCACCGTGCATTCACCGGACGCCTGGATTCCGCGCCCACCGTCCGGATACGTGTGCGCACCGGCCGGCCCCTTCCCCCGCCCCACACACGACGCCCCCCCGTACTCCTCAGTCGGACGAGCACGGGGGCCCGCCGTGACCAGCGGACGTCAGCCCCGGGAGGTCCTGCGGCGCCGCAGCACCAGGTAACCTCCGGCGGCAGCCAGCGCCGCCGCGAAACCTGCCACCCAATCCCCCACGACGTGCGGGGAGTTGCGACCAGATCGCGGATTGCGTTCCCGCCTGCGGAGGACCTCCGTTGGTGGCGACGGGAAGTGTCATCGTCCTACGGGCTGACTGGATGATGATGCGGCCTCTTGACCGAATCTGCTGCGGTGTCCGGGTGAGGAGGCCCTGCGGCGCACGGGAGGGGGCTCGGGAGGCGGCTTTGCTCCCAGTGTCCGCGACGGGGGCGAGGGATCGCCTGTGCTCCGGCGGTCCCTGCACGTCAAGGAGAAGCCCATGCGATACACCACCCTGTCCGGCATCGCCGCCCTGGCCACGATCGTGGTCAACGGTGTGAGCGCGGTACCGGCCGTCGCGGCAGCCCCCGGCATTTCGGTGCCGTGCGACACCACGGCCTTGATCAACGCGCTCGCCACGGCGCCCGCGGGATCCACCCTCGTCCTCGCCCGCCACTGCACCTACCACCTGACGACCGCCTACGCCGGCGCCGACGGGCTACCCCCCATCGACAGGCAGCTCACCATCGACGGCCGGGACTCCACCATCGTCCGTGACGGACAGACGGCCGGCGCCTTCCGCATCTTCGACGTCACCTCCACCGGTGACCTCCGGCTCGACGACGTCACGATCCGCGGCGGCAACGCGCCCGATGCGGGGGGAGGCATCCTCGTCGACATCGGCGGCAATCTGAAGCTCGACAAAGTCACCCTCGACAACAACCAGGCCGACATCGAGGGAGGCGGCGTCTTTGTCGTGGGCGGCGCGACGGCGTACATCACCCGCAGCGAGTTCACCTTCAACAACGCGGCAGAGGGTGGAGGCCTGCAATCGGACGGCACCGTCACCACCGACAGCGTCGAATTCACACGCAACAACGCCGGGGATGGCGGGGCCATCGGTCACGAGGAGGGTAACGCGGTCTTCCGCAATACCATCCTGAAGGACAACACCAGCAGCTTGGACGGCGGTGGCATCGACACAGAAAGCGGCCCCGTCCAGTTCATCAACAGCAAGATCATCGACAACACCACCGCAGGCGCGCAGGGCGGCGGGATCTGGAACGCGGTCTCGCTGACGCTCATCAAGACCGAGGTCTCAGGCAACGTCGCAGGAGGCTCCAACGGCCAGGGCGGCGGCATCTACAACAATCCCGCCGGCACTCTGGTGCTGCGGGACAGCTCGGTCGACCGCAACAGCGCGAACGGCTCCGGCACGTCACAGGCCGGCGGCATCTACAACCCCGGCGGTGCGGTGACGCTCGATCACAGTGAGGTGAACAACAACGCCTCGACCGTCGCACCGGGCGGCGTGTGGACCGACACCCCGTTCACGGTGAACCGGTCGGAGATCCGGCGCAACATCCCCACCAACTGCGCGGGCAGCCCCGTCATCGTCACCGGCTGCGTCGGCTGACCCTCGTCCCAAAACCGGCGGGCACCCAACCACACCCCCCGCGCACCGTGACGAAGGTGACCGCTGGACCTTGATACCTCCAGCCGAACAGCCCCGGAGGCTCCCCTTGATCATCGAGGAGGTGCCCGGGGCTTCGCCGTATTGCGCTTCACCGGTTCTGACCAGCAAGAAGGCCCTCCCGGAGGGAGGGCTCTCAGTGGCGCCCCCGGCAGGACTCGAACCTGCGGCCAAGCGCTTAGAAGGCGCCTGCTCTATCCACTGAGCTACGGGGGCCGGTGTGGTGGCCTGTCGTGGTGCCCGGGTGTGGGCCGATCCGTGACCTTGCTCGGGGACAAGGATAGGGCTCCCGGGCCCTTGTCCCTGATGCTTCCCCTCCGTGGCTTGATGTGGAGGTTCAGTGAAGCGGTCCGATAATCGCAGGCAGGTGCGAATCACGCATCGCTTTTGACGGTCCGCGCCCCGGGTGTTGTGCACTCGTTATGCCTGCGCCCCAGTCGCCCCTTCCGTCCCATCTGTCCTATCGGCGCGCAGACATGCCCATATGCTTCAGAAAGCCTCCAAAATTGGGCATTCTTCGCATGTGGTGACCTTGGACGTACGGCCTCAGCTGCTCGACGCACTCTCCGCCCTGCGCGACCGTGTCGCCGCCGCACGCTTCCCACTGCCCCTGGCAGGGGCCCCGCGGGCGCGTGCCAACCGCGACGAGCTTCTCGCGCAACTCGACGACTATGTGGTGCCCCGGCTGAGAGAGCCCGAAGCACCGCTTCTGGCCGTCGTCGGCGGATCGACCGGCGCGGGTAAGTCAACCCTCGTCAACTCCCTCGTGGGCCGCAGGGTCAGCGAGGCGGGCGTACTGCGGCCCACAACCCGTACGCCCGTCCTCGTCTGCCATCCGGAGGACCATCACTGGTTCAGCGGGATGCGCGTCCTGCCCGACCTCACGCGCGTGTGGGTGCCCCACCAGGAGAGCGGCGACGATCTCCACCCCCTCGTCGGGCGCGAGGAGCGCGTGCTGCGCATCGAGACCACCGGCACCCTGCCGCGTGGACTCGCCCTCCTCGACGCGCCCGACATCGACTCCCTGGTCGCCGAGAACCGCGTCCTCGCCGCCGAGCTGATCTGCGCCGCCGACATCTGGATCCTGGTCACCACCGCCGCCCGGTACGCCGACGCCGTGCCCTGGCACCTGCTGCGGACGGCCAAGGAGCACCGGGCGACCCTCGTCACCGTGCTGGACCGGGTGCCCCACCAGGTCGTGGCCGAGGTGTCACGGCAGTACGGGGCCCTGCTCACCAAGGCCGGGCTCGGTGACATTCCCCGCTTCACCGTGCCCGAGCTGCCCGAGTCCGCCTGGGGCGGGGGGCTCCTGCCCGCCACGGCCGTCGCACCGCTGCTGGCCTGGCTCACGTACCAGGTGCAGGATCCGGCCGCCCGCGAGACGTCCATGGCGCGCACCGCGTACGGCGTTCTCGACTCGCTCCGCTCCCGTATGCCCGCGCTGGCCGGGGCGGCAGCCGCCCAGTACGCCGCCGCGCTACGGCTGACGACCGCGGTCGACACCGCGTACGACAGCGAGCACACGCGCCTGCGGAGCAGGCTGGAGGCCGGGGCCGTCCTCGCCGGCGACGCACTGATGCGGTGGCGCGGCTACCCCCGGGACTGCACCCCGGGAGAACTGCTGGACGCCCTCGTGGAGAGCCTCGGCGCCCTTCTGCTGTGCGCCGTCACGGCCGCCGACGAACGCGTCGACGAGGCCTGGCGCAGCGAGCCGGCCGCGGACGCCCCCGGGCTGATCCGTCGTGACCCGACCCTGGAGAGCGCCGAGCACCGCATCGGAATGACCGTACGGCGCTGGCGGCGCGTGCTCGAGGAGTACGCCGAGGAATCGGTGCGCGACTTCGACCGGGGCGTTGCCGCGGACGCCGAGGAGGTGGCCGCGCTCGTCGCCACGGAGTTGCTCGGCGGTCACCGGGCCAAGGGGGCGGGGGAGGCGCTCGCCGAGCGGATCGGGGCCCAGGCGGCCCTCCGGCTGCGCGACCGCGCCGCACGGCTGCTCTCCGAGTACCTGGACCGGGCGCTGCGCGCGGAACGCGAGCGCCGTATCGCCCCTCTCGAGGCCCTCGACGTCCAGGTCGACCCCCAGGCCGAACTCATCGCCGCGCTGTCCGTACTGCAGAAGGAGAGGTGACCGGGGTGGCTGCTGTCACCGACCGCACGGATCACGCCGAGCACCCGGAGGAGCCGGGGGGCCCTGAGCGTCCCGAGCGTGTTGAACGGCCGGAGGGTGGTGAGCGGTCTGAGGGGCCGCTCTCGGGGGCCGAGGACCGGCCGTCGGATCGGCCGTCGGATCGGCCGTCAGGCCGGTTGTCGGGCCGGTTGTCGGATCGGCCGTCGTGCCCGTCGTCGGACCGGCTTGCGGAGGGGGCCGGCGCCGTCGTCGGGGAGCAGCCGCGCAGGGAGCCCGAATCCGGGCGGGCCGGCCGGAGCAGCGAGGGGCGCACGGACGCGCACGGAGACGGGGACGAGGGCGCGGGCCCGGAGGCCCCGGGCGGGCCCCCGGCTGCCAGCCCCCAGGAGAAGGTCCCGCACGCGCGCGTGGAGGACGACGCCCGCCACGCGCGCGTGCGGCGTGAGGACCCCGCGGCGCGCTCCGAACCCGGGGCCGCCTGGGACGACGGGCTGATCGCCAGGCGCGCCCCCGGGGCGGAGCCGTCTCTGCCGCAGGCCGTCACGGTCGTGGAGCCGCGCGGTACGAACGAACGGCAGCCCGCGCCGCTCGCGTACGACGGTGCCCTGCGGTCGCGACTGGACGCGCTGCGCGAGCTGGTGGCTCTGTCACGGACCCGGCTGGACAGTGACACGCTCGCCGAGGCGGGCCGCGTCCTCGACGAGGCGGCCGCGCGGCGCAGGCTCTCCGGGGAGCACACCGTGGTCGCCATCGCGGGCGCCACCGGAAGCGGCAAGTCGACGCTCTTCAACGCACTCGCCGGGGTGAACCTGTCGGAGACCGGGGTGCGCCGGCCCACCACGGCCGCGCCGGTCGTGTGCAGCTGGAGCGACGGCGCGTCCGCCCTCGTCGACCGGCTCGGTGTCCCCGGGCGGCTGCGCCGACGTCCCCCGCAGAGCCCCGACGGCGACTCACAGATGCGCGGACTCGTCCTGGTCGACCTGCCCGACCACGACTCCGCGGCCGTGGAGCACCGGGAGCAGGTCGACCGCGTCCTGGCGCTCGTCGACGCGGTCATCTGGGTGGTGGATCCCGAGAAGTACGCCGACGCGGTCCTCCACGAGCGCTATCTGCGGCCCCTCGCGGGCCACGCCGAGGTCATGTTCGTCGTTCTCAACCAGATCGACCGGCTGCCGGGAGAGGCCGCCGAGCAGGTCCTCGACGATCTACGACGGCTGCTCGACGGGGACGGGATCGCGCTGGGCGAGTACGGCGAGCCGGGTGCGAGCGTGCTCGCGGTCTCCGCGCTCACCGGGGAGGGCGTGGGGGAGCTGCGGGAGATGCTGGGGCAGTTCGTCGGCGAGCGGGGGGCGGCAGCGCGCCGTGTCTCCGCGGACGTGGACAGGGCCGCGGCCCGGCTGCGGACCGTCTACGCGACCGGCCGGAGCAGCGGGCTCAGCGAGGAGGCACGCGAGGAGTTCGCCGGGCGGCTCGCGGACGCGGTGGGCGCGACCGCCGCGGGCGAGGCCGCCGAGCGGGCATGGCTGCGCAACGCCAATCGCGCCTGCGGCACGCCCTGGCTGCGGCTGTGGCGGTGGTCCCGGGAACGGCGGCAGCCCGCCAGGGGTGGGCCCTCGCTGCCCACGGTGACGGACCAGGAGGCGACCGCGCGGCAGAGTGTCGAGCAGGCGGTACGGACGGTGGCCGACCGGGCCGCGGACGGGCTGCCCGCCCCCTGGGCCCAGTCGGTCCGCGAGGCCGCGGTGCGGGGCGCGCATGGGCTGCCCGAGGCGCTGGACCAGCTCGCCGGGAGCGGCGCGGAGCCGTCCGGACGCCCGCCCCGGCCCGGCTGGTGGCCGGCCGCCGTGATGGCCCAGGCGGTGATGACGCTCCTCCAACTGCTCTCGGTGCTGTGGCTGCTGGGGCAGGTCGTGGGGCTGATGTCGCCCCACTTCGGGATCCCTGCGCTGCTGATGGCGGCAGGCTTCGTGGGAGGTCCCGTCATCGAGGGGGGGTGCAGGATGGCGGCGCGCGGACCGGCCCGCAGATACGGACTCGAGGCGGAACGGCGGCTGAGGGAGGCGGCGGCCGGGTGCGGACGGGCCCAGGTGCTGGATCCCCTGGCGGCGGAGCTGCTGCGGTACCGGGAGGTGCGGGAGCAGTACGCGAAGGTCGTGGGGGGCGGCGCGGTGGCGCGACTGGGCTGAGTCTTCCGGACGCACAAGGCGGAGGCGCTCCTTCGAGTGGCGGTCTTGTCCACAACCTGGGGGCGGTCCACAGCGCGCAGCGGACTCGGCCCGGCGGAGGCAGTCTGATCTCGCGGCGATCGCGGCGGAAGCGGTCACCGCACCGGCGGCGGCATGCCACAGGGCGTGACCGCCGCGTCAGACGCAGCCGTGCGGGAGGCACCCGTACGCGTTCGGTCCCGGCGTAACGAGCCGGGGGCGAGGGAGGGGTTGACGCATGAACGAGACGATGGTGTGCGTGGTCGGCAACGTGGCCACGCAGCCGATCTACCGGGAGTCGCCGACGGGGCCCACGGCCCGCTTCCGACTGGCCGTGACGGCACGGTATCTGGACCGCGAGAAGAACGTCTGGACGGACGGGCACACGAACTTCTTCACGGTGTGGGCCCGGCGCTCACTGGCCACGAACGTCGCCGCGTCCGTGGCGGTGGGTGATCCCCTTGTCGTGCAGGGGCGGCTCAAGGTGCGCACCGAGCAGCGGGACGGGCAGGGCTGGCTGTCGGCGGACCTCGACGCGGCGGCCATCGGCCACGACTTGTCGCGCGGCACATCGGCCTTCCGGCGGTCCGCCAAGCCCGAGGCACAGACCGGGCCGACGGCGCAGCCTGAGCCCAACTGGGAGACACAGCCGCAGAGTCGACCCGAGGACACGGATCATTCCGGGCCCGCCTCCCAACTCCTCGCCGAACCAGTAGGAGTGACGTGACGTCAACTCACCTTCGTCCCAACTGGGTGGACTGCCGCCGATCACCGGATTGGTAGCCGAGTGTCCCAACAATCCCTGTGGATTTGTCGATACACGCAGCTCACCAGCCGTGTGAGCGATAACGATTCCGAGTCGGATCGGTTATCGGACGCCATGACTGGGGAGAGGGGTGCGCCGCCTCCTTAGGATGCCGGGCATAGCTCCAGGGGCTTCCGATTCTGCTGGTGGGACCGCACCCCCCATGTCATATGGGTCCCGCTCGAAGGGGAATGCTGTGTTTTCTTCGCTCTCTGCGTCCGCGCGCAGGCGAGGGGCCGCCCGCCTCGCCGCCGCGACGCTGGTGTCCGGACTCGTCTCGGGCGGCCTGCTGGCCACCGCGGGGGTGGCGGCCGCCGACGGGGCGCCGCAGAGCGAAGGAGGCGCGACCGCGACCCTCGGCGCCCTGAAGACATACGGGTCCGCCGTCGTCCATGACGGCGGCAAGGACGAGCAGGTGGCCGCGGGACTGTTCGAGATGTCCGTCGACAACGGCGGAACCCTGCAGACCTACTGCATCGACATCCACAACCCGGCGCAGAAGGAGGCCAGGTACCACGAGACGTCCTGGAGCGGCACGTCCCTGAACGGCAACAGGAACGCCGGCAGGATCCGCTGGATCCTGGGCAACTCCTACCCGCAGGTCAATGACCTGGCCGCGCTGGCGGCCGAGGCCGGGGCCAAGGGGCTCACCGAGCAGGACGCCGCGGCGGGCACCCAGGTGGCGATCTGGCGCTACTCGGACGGGGCCGACGTGGACGCGGTCGACCCGCAGGCGGAGAAGCTCGCGGACTATCTGGAGAAGCACGCGCGGAACCTTCCGGAGCCCGCCGCCTCCCTGACCCTGGACCCGCCCGCCGTCCCGGGCCACCCCGGTGAGCGGCTCGGCCCGGTGACGGTGCACACGAACGCGGACAGCGTGACGGTGACCCCGCCGTCGGACGCCGCGGCCGGCGGAGTGAAGATCGTCGACAAGAACGGCAAGGCGATCACCTACGCGACCGACGGCAGCCGGATCTACTTCCAGGTGCCGAAGAAGGCGCAGGACGGTTCGGCCGAGCTGACCGTGCAGGCGTCGACCACCGTGCCGGTCGGCCGGGCCTTCGCCTCCGAGACCCGCAGCCAGACCCAGATACTCGCCGGCTCCAGCGAGTCGACCGTCTCGGCGACGGCCACGGCGACCTGGGCGGCCAAGGGGGCGATACCCGCGCTGTCGGCCGAGAAGAACTGCGCCAAGGGCGGCGTGGACATCACCGCGGTCAACAAGGGCGGCAAGGCGTTCACGTTCGAGCTGTGGGGAGCGGAGCACACCATCCCGGCGGGACAGACCCAGACGGTCTCGATCCCGTTGCAGGAGGACCAGCCCTACGACTTCACGATCAAGGGCCCGGGCGGTTACCGGAAGTGGTTCAAGGGCGTCCTCGACTGCAAGACCGAGAGCAGCACGGGCGGCCTGCGGACGCAGACGCTCAGTGGGCCCAGTCCCGCGACGGTGGGCGGTACGGCGACCACGGACACCAACCTCGCCGAGACGGGCTCCACCAGCGCGACCCCCTTCATCGCGGGCACGGCCATAGCCCTGGTCGTCATAGGCGGCGCGGCCCTGGTCCTGATCCGCAAGAAGACCCCCACCCAGGACTGACCGGTTCCGGGCCCTCGGCCGCATGTCCAGCCGAAGCGCTGTCCCGTAATCGATCACGGTCGTGCTCACTGATCTGCCTGCTCTTGGTTCAGCCGGTGAGGGCGAGGTTGTGCAGGCGGGCGACGCCGAGCAGGGCGTGGTGGTCGCCGTCGCCTTTCAAGCGGCAGTCGCGGAGGATCTTCCAGGTCTTTATCCGGGCGAAGGCGTGCTCGACGCCGGCCCTGACCTTGCGGTGCAAGGCGTTGCGTTTCTCTTTCCAGGGCGGGAGTTCGGCCTGACCGGGGTCACATCGACAAGCCCGACGACGTTCGGCGGTTGGGGACACGCGGCGGACGGCAAAGCCGACGGCAACCGCACCGGACGTCGGCGAACGCAGACGACCGCCGATGGCAGCAACGATCGTCTGCCGATCGTGCAGCCTTTCCGTGGAACAGGCGGACCGTCCGGCCGGGACAGGTCCTGGGCCGACCGAGTGGACCGGTTTGTCGCCGCCCGTATCAGCCGTATCCGCCCGCATAGGATCCCTTATCGGCCGTATGTTCACCGGAAGGGGCCACGGATCGTGACCACGTCGATCATCGTCGGAGGAAGCGGCGGCCTTGGACGCGTTCTGGCGCAGCGATTCGCCGGCCGCGGCGACACCGTCATCATCACCAGCCGCACCTCGGAGCGCGCCAAGACCGTGGCCGTCGAAATCGCCAGGACAGTACGGGGCCTGGCCGTTGACCTGTCGCGGCCGGAGACCATCGAGGGAGCGCTCAGCGACGTTCGGGAAGTCGACAACCTGGTGATCACCGCCATCACGGAGGATTTCACCACTCTCGCCGACTTCGACATCGCCAAGGCCATCCACGCCGTGACCACCAAACTGGTGGGGTACACGGAGACCGTGCGAGTCCTGCATGACCGGTTCACCCCCGGCGCCTCGGTCGTACTCTTCGGCGGCCTGGCCAAAGAACGCCCCTACCCCGGCTCCACCATGGTGACCACCATCAACGCAGGTATCACCGGACTGGTGAAGACCCTCGCAGTGCAGATTGCGCCCCATCGCGTCAACGCCATTCACCCGGGCATGGTGGGCGACCATCCGAGGTGGCGCGACGTACCCGAGAACCCCCAAGTATCCCGTACCCCCATCGGGCGCCTCGTGACGATGGCGGAGGTCGCCGACGCCACCGACTTCCTCCTCCACAACACCGGCGTCAACGCCCAGGACCTGTTCGTCGACGGCGGAGTGCGCGTCACCTGACACGAGTGCCGCACGTGGTCGCGCCCGCCAAGGCGCCAACCGATGCGACCTCGCTCACGCCCGCTGGTGACCTGGTACGAACAGAACTTCCCTCAGTACGCCGATCGCATCCAGGCGATGCTCCAGGCCGGCCTCTTGCCCGCGCCCGCGCCCGCGCCCGCGCCGGGTACGCTTGCCCTCCAACGCCCCTTGTCTGACACGGCAGCTGTAGTTCTTGAACGTTGCCGGTGCTGGGCCTCACGCGAGGTGTGGCTTCCAATGGGTGTGATGAGCAGGGCAGTCGCCCAGTCGTGCTCAGCCGTCGGCGAGGTCTGACCGAGCGTGTGGAAGTGACGGGCTGGTTTCATAGGCGCACGATGACCAGGGCGGTGTCGTCGGTGGCGTCGCCGGACGGGAGTAGGTCGGTGAGCACGGCGTCGGCGAGGGTTTCGGGGTCGTTTGCCTGGTGGTGGGCCAGGGAGTCGGCGAGCCGGGCGAGGCCGGTGTCGATGTCTTCGCGGCGGCGTTCGATCAGGCCGTCGGTGTAGAGCGCGAGGACGGCGTCCTCGTGGAAGGCCGCGGCAGCCTGGATCCGGGGCATGTGTCGAGGGCGGCCGCCCAGTGGGGGATCGGTGGCCTGGTCCAGGAACTCGACGGTTCCGTCCCTGTGTAGCAGTGCGGGTGGGGGGTGGCCGGCGCTGCTGTAGGTGATGGTGCGGGTGCCCCAGTCGATGAATGTCGTCGCCACGGTGGAGTTCTCGGCGCCGTCGATGGTCCGGGCAGGTCCACAGACTGCCCGACGCGCCGGAAGCTTATGGGGCCATGATCACTCGCGCCAAAGCAGCTCCGTAAGTTGTTCGGTGGCCCGGGAGGGCCGGATGTGGCTTCAAAGCAGCTTGCCGACCGTGGCTTGCCTGGAGTGGCCGTCCGGTCCTTCGGGGCGCCCTGGTCGCTGATTGAAATACGCGGAACGCGTCGCTGTTTACGGAGCTGACGACGGGGTGTCCTACGGGCCCGACGGCAAGAAACTCGGCTGCGGGAGGGACGCGTGAGCAAACAGCGGGCCCGGATATGGGTCGGTATCGACGCGGGCAAGGGCCATCACTGGGCCGCAGTGGTCGACGAGACCGGCGCGACCCTGTGGTCGAAGAAGATCCAGAATGACGAGTCGGCGATCCTGACCGCGCTCGGCGAGATCCTGGACATCGCCGATGAGGTGCACTGGGCGGTGGACATCTCCAGCAGGTCCTCCGCACTGTTGCTGGCACTGCTGGCAGCCCACGGCCAAAAGGCCGTCTACGTACCCGGGCGGACGGTCAACCGCATGGCCGGCGCCTACAGGGGCGAGGCCAAGACGGATGCCCGCGACGCCTACGTCATCGCCGAAACCGCCCGCCACCGCCGGGACTTCGCCACGCTCGACGTACCCGCACAGATGGCCGCCGACCTCGCGCTCCTGACCGCTCACCGCACCGACCTGGTCACCGACCGGGTGCGGACGGTCAACCGGCTCCGCGACGTGCTCGCCGGCATGTTCCCCGCCCTGGAGCGCGCCTTCGACTACTCGGCCCGCAAGGGCGCATTGGTGCTGCTGACCGGCTACCAGACCCCAGCCGCCCTCCGCCGACGCGGCTTGGCCCGCCTGACAGCCTGGCTGGTGAATCGAGGTGTCCGCGACGCGGACAGCATGGCCGCCGCGGCCGTGGAAGCGGCCCACGCCCAGCAGACCGCGCTGCCCGGCGAGGACGCCGCTGCACAGATCGTCGCCGACCTGGCTACTCAGATCCTGGCCCTGGACGACCGGCTCAAGCGCATCGACCGGCAGATCCGTGACGCCTTCCGCGCCCACCCACAGGCCGAAATCATCGAGTCCCTGCCCGGCATGGGCCCCGTCCTCGGAGCCGAGTTCGTCGTCGCCGCGGGCGACATGACCGCCTACGCCGACGCCGGCCACCTGGCCTCAGCCGCCGGACTGGTCCCTGTCCCCCGCGACTCCGGCCGTCGCACCGGCAACCTGCACCGCCCCAAGCGCTACAGTCGCCGCCTGCGCAGGGTCTTCTACCTCTCCGCGCAGACCAGCATCATCGGCGACGGCCCCAACCGGGAGTACTACCTCAAGAAACGTAGCGAGGGCTGCAAACACGTCCAGGCCGTCATCGCCCTCGCACGACGCCGCACCAGTGTGCTGTGGGCCCTCCTGCGCGACAACCGAGCCTTCACTCCCACCCCGCCCATCACGCTGACGGCTTGACTCAGTCCGAGGCCACAAAGCCGGCAGCGTGGCTCAGGTCGGCGGGGGTGCAGCAAGGCACACGCGCGCCTGATCAGTCGGCATGCCCGCCGTCGTGGCTGACTTTCGTCGGCTGGGGCACAGACGATCTCCGAGACGAGGTGCCGCCCGCACTGGTGGAGGGCGCGCCCCACGGCCTTGACTCGGTCATTGAAACTCCAGCCCAAAGCCGCTCCGCCGACCTCCTTGTCACCACTCGTCAGTGGATCCAAGTCACCCCTCGACGATGCCACCTGAAAGGAGGATGGACTCGCGACGCGAATTCTCAAGATCGCCCTCTCCCGAGAAATGTGCCCCTTGAAGAGACGTGTTGAACGTGATAGCGGTCAACCGGGCCCCATCATTAAGTGACCAGACTGAGAATTCACCCGATTCGAAACCCATTGCAGCTCGGGTGCCGTCCGACGACAGAACTGGAGTCCAGCTCAGGCCAGAGCTGATAGGGCGGGACCACTTTTCCTTCCACCCAGTTGTCGAGCCGTATTCCAATAGCTGAACGCTCGATTCGGAAGCCACCACAATGCATCGCTCATCCGGGGAGAAGACAGTGTGACTGGACTCAACGAGATCATCGAATACTTCTCGGAATTCATCCCTTGAGTAGTCCAGACAGTTACCTTGAGGTCCACAGAGGTAGACTCTGTCTTCACTCGCCATGATCCGGGCGGTGGTTCGCTCATCAGGTGTGTTTTGCATTCCTACCGGCAGGTGAGCTACCTCCACTAGCGTTCGGGTGGCGGAGGTGCCCTCGTAGATGACCGTGTCGTTGTCATTTACTGCCCACAGGACAACACCAGAATTACTTGTCCTGTACATCAGGAGGCGTACGTCGTCCCTATCGATCCCGGAAGCGTTGACGGTTGCCAGGATCTCGCCCGACGCTGGATCGACGATTTTCCAGCCCATTCCAACTTTCTCGCGGTCCATGAGGATGAGAGCGCGTCTCCCTCCCCAGTCGACACAGTAGCGGGCCGATCCCTCCACACGCGAAATGATGTCTCCGGTGTCTGAGCGACGGATTACCGTTCCTCTCGCGTCGGCATGCCCCCATGTTCCCTCAGTCCATTGGAAAACACTGCCGGCTTGTGACCAATCATTGCGCCTCACGCCCACGAGCGGCACTTCGGCAGGCTCTTCCAGAATGTTTCCGGAGGCCCAATGAAGCGCTACCTGATTCGTTCGCGCAAGCGCGCCGGGTCTATCCGACGTTGTCCGAATTACCGAAATCGCGCCATCTGAATGGATCACAGGTTGCCGAGCAACTGCCCTGCTATCCAGAAACCTACTTCCCGAGAGCCGTGCACCCCTAAAGTCAGCCTGTCGCTTATTGAAGTAGGCCAGGGTGGCACCACTTACGTCGGCCCCTGCCAGGCTGGCTCCTTCCAGCGAGATGTCGAAAAATGCCTCTCCAGTACGACCGAATCCATTCAGATTCACCCCTTCGAGAGAAGCGCCGACGAGCGATCCCCCAGCCTGTGCCAGCAAGTTGGCGCAGTTGCCACCCAAATTAAGCGGATCGTCAAGTGCTGCAGTTGCTCGAATATGTTCAATCAGAACCTTCTCGAATGAGTCACGCTCCTTGATCATAGTTACGAGGAACTCGAAGACGACAGGATTATATTCTGCGGCGCCGAAGTTTTCTGCAAGTTTTTCAACGACTTCAGGGTGAAATCCCGCAAGACTAGGGAGTGTTCCGTCCTCTCCACGAGAGGAAAAATAGTCCGACCATGAGAAATGCCCGCCGTTTGGTGCCTCAGCGCCTGGAATCAGATGCAGGAAGTCGCCCTGCAGAAGCCCCAACTCGGCTGCAAACCTGAAAGCTACGAAGAACTCGAGGAGGGATTTATGAGATGGGCCGTAATCGCCCCTCGAGTTCCTGACTAGCATACTCTGATTGCGCATGTCTTGCTCCCAATAGTCAAGGTCCTTAGAGTTTGCAACTACGGACCCGAAGCAAGCGCGCAACTTATCGGGAAAATCGCGATAATTCAGAGTGAGTTGGTTGGTTCGAATCATTTCCCAGGCAACTTCACAGAGAAAAAATAGCTTATCAGATCGGGAGGTGAAGGTGCGGTGAGATGAGACGTCACGATCCATCTTGCGCTTAACGGCGTAGAGATAGATCCGAGCCAGGTTAATTGCAGCGCCTTGCTCGATTTCCGGCAATGCGTCGATCACTAGTTCAGACATGACAGGTCGTCTCATAAGATCACGCACATCTTCGTGATCCATGACGACTGCAAGCTTTTCGGGCGTCAAAAGATGACTAAGCATCTGCCGAATCTGTTCATCGTCAAAGGGCATCAACTCAACTATCTCGAAGGTTGGACCATCTGAAGGTGCTGAAGCAACCGACGTTGATACGCGAGCGCCGAACAGGTCCCTCGCTTCTTTAGCTTCGGGGAAGTATTCAGTGCGGCTACTAAGAAGGACCTTGGCTCCGGGCTCTGCAACTTTCGCCAATTCCCAAAAATTGGCGACCATCGTATTCCGGTCAGTTCGAGAGGCCATCTCGTCAAACCCGTCGAAGATCAGAAGAAAGCGCCCCATGCGGTTCAGAACGCTGAATACTTCATAATCGCGAATACCGATGGGGTGCTTGTTGAAAAAGAACTCAGAAAGTAGTGCCGATACAGACGTCTGCTTGGCATAATCGCGCAAAGGAATGACCAGTGGGATACGAGGTCGCGCAACTCCCCGTTCTTTTGCGTCTTTCCATCCTGCTGCCAAACGCCCAGCAAGGTGCAGCGCGAACCATGACTTACCCATCCCGAATTCGCCAAGAAGGGACAGATGCTTCTTCACTGGGTCTGCGAGCCACGCGTCGACGTAATTGTCTAGACCGCCATCTTGCCAACCGTATGTGCTAGTTTCAAACGCTTTATCGGTCCGAGGGTCTACTTCCTCCTTACGGCACGACAGAGGAACGAAGCGCGAGTCGATGTGACGATCACGCACTTCCTGTTCTAGCCAATCAATGTATGGCTCAAAGTCGGCTTCTAGATCAATAAGATCGTCGAACGAGTAGCAAAATAGGACGTCTCCGGATTGCGCTGCCTGATTTTTAGCGGCTTTGCTTACCCTCAACTGTGCAATTCCCCACCCCTCGGCTGCGCCTGCTTCATCTACTAGCCCGTGCAGAGCATCCATGTGATAGGGGGCCAATTCCCCTTCGACGCAGAGAGCTACAACCAGGTCGAACCTTCCCGGACGTCGCTGGGGTACTTCAATCAGCATAGCGACAGCCTGAAAATCTGCGCTCCATTCATGCCGAATGCGGTAACCCACAGCTTGAAACCACGTCCGCACGTCGTCCTTGAGGCGCTCCGCTGGGCTTGCTTCGGCGCGCTCAGGATTTTCTTGCTGTCGGCGTTCTTCCTCGTTGGATCGTGCCTTTACAACTTGCTCGAGCATCTCAGACATGTCGTCAAGCTTATTTTCCAAGCGCACCTCGTAAGCCATTCTGCTGCGGCTAACTAGATCCTGAAATTTACAGATGAAGGCTTGAAGCTCCTCCTCCATGTTGTGCGGAAGATGTCCGAATTCTTTAGTTTCTCGATTTCTTTCGACAGCATCCGCCAGCTCTCTATTTAGTCGCGTCCAATCATTATCGGAGAATGAGCGGTAAAAGGATTGTTGCACGTATTGATCTTCGAAAACCTTCAATAGGGGGGCTGGGCGGCCGTAGAGGGATTCAACTAGCGTGTACGCATAGAGGCTATAAAAATCCTTCGGTGGCTGCTTCGGATCCAAATGCAGCTTCTGCAACGTGGCAATGATCCATGGTTGGCGAAGCGCTGCATCCTTAGCTGGATTGGCCGCCGCCTTCCCAAGCAGGCTCAGCGCCGACGTCACGATCTCCGCCATGAACTGTCCCCCAGTCTCCTACTCTGCGTGACGAGAGCTTACCGATGTGCCTCTCGATGTGTCATAGAAACCGCCGAAAGACGATCAGGAGATTGACGCTAGGAGACCTGCCGCCGTGTCAACGGGGCAGAAGCGTTCAGGGATCGACCGCGTCGCCGAGGACTGTGGAGACCAATGCCGGAGAGAGTGACAGCAGTTAGCGTGTGTGTGATGTCTGTCTATTGACTGCGTGTCGAAGATCTACGAACGTCCCGAGCGTCTAAGGAGCCCCAGGTCAGGGGCCATGCGCGCGTGAACCGTCCCAAGTCTCCTCTAAGTGCCGATGTGAATCGCGAGTGTGTGAAGGGAATGGGGTCTCTGCCGCTCTACCCTGGCCAGATCGCACCCTTGTGCACCCTTCGTGTACGTGTCACACAGTTCAGAGGCGGGTGATCGGCGGAGGGGGACGCTGCATGTCCGTGTCAGGTGGCAATCCATCAGTGCCGTCAACTTGGGCGGTCCAGCGGTTCGGACAGCAGGCCGGCCAACTTGCTGTGGCCGTTCCGGTGCAGCTGGCCAAGGCGCACGCGAAGGCTCGTGCCACGCACCTCGCTGCTGGGCTGAAGAAGCGGAGTCCTTACGGCGTCACGCTCGCGGAGGCCGTGCGCGAGAACCTGGCCGACATGGCGCGAGAGCTCGGTGAGTCCGTGCGTGACGTACGCGGATACGAGTACGCGGTGATCAACGAGCACGCCCTCTTCCCCTACAGGTACGCAGACCGGCCCAGAGCGCTCGATCGTGCCCGGCTGCCCTCCAACGCTTCCCCTACACGGCAGCGCCTGTTCCGGGCGCACGGACCGCAGTCGCCAGAGGGGCTGTTTGAGCTTGACGACGACCTGACGACGGAGGAGTACCTCGAGCTGAACGAGGCGTTCGAGGAACTCGGGGCCTCCACGAAGCTCGTCTGCGTGTTCTTCACGGCCGACGTTGAGAGCGGCATCCACGTCATCCACTGGGGAGAGGCCCACCTCGAACCCGACCACACCTTTACGTGGCCCCACAGCGAACAGCTCCCCGTTGCACCCGTGCCCCTTGTGTGATCGCGAGGCCGTCGCCGTCTGCTTGCGGCGGACGTAAGGCGGCTGATTCCTGGGCCGTCCCTGGGCCGTCCGACGCCCCCCGAGGCCACCCAACGACGACCGACAGTGACAGTCGAGCCACAGCTGACGACCGCGAACCGCCAGGTCAGCGGCGTACGGCCAGACGGGTTTCCCCCGCAGGGTGGACGTCAGGCAAGATGGGGTGTATCTGCCCACTGCCAGATTCAAGCTGCCGGACGGTTTCTCTTGGCTGAGTTCATTTACACCATGCGCAAGGCGCGCAAAGCGCACGGCGACAAGGTGATCCTCGACGACGTCACCCTGAGCTTCCTGCCGGGTGCGAAGATCGGCGTCGTCGGCCCGAACGGCGCCGGCAAGTCGACTGTCCTCAAGATCATGGCGGGTCTTGAGCAGCCGTCCAACGGTGACGCCTACCTCACGCCCGGCTACAGCGTCGGCATCCTGCTCCAGGAGCCCCCGCTGAACGAGGAGAAGACCGTCCTGGAGAACGTCCAGGAGGGCGTCGCCGAGATCAAGGGCAAGCTCGACCGGTTCAACGAGATCGCCGAGCAGATGGCGGTCGAGTACACCGACGAGCTGATGGAGGAGATGGGCAAGCTCCAGGAGGACCTCGACCACGCCAACGCGTGGGACCTGGACTCCCAGCTGGAGCAGGCCATGGACGCCCTGGGCTGCCCGCCCGGCGACTGGCCCGTCACCAACCTCTCCGGTGGTGAGAAGCGCCGCGTCGCGCTCTGCAAGCTCCTGCTGGAGCAGCCCGACCTGCTGCTGCTCGACGAGCCCACCAACCACCTCGACGCCGAGTCCGTGAACTGGCTGGAGCAGCACCTGGCCAAGTATCCGGGCACCGTCGTGGCGGTCACCCACGACCGGTACTTCCTGGACAACGTCGCCGGGTGGATCTGCGAGGTGGACCGCGGCCGTCTCCACGGCTACGAGGGCAACTACTCCAAGTACCTGGAGACCAAGGCCACCCGCCTCAAGGTCGAGGGCCAGAAGGACGCCAAGCGGCAGAAGCGCCTCAAGGAGGAGCTGGAGTGGGTCCGCTCCAACGCCAAGGGGCGGCAGGCCAAGTCCAAGGCGCGTCTGGCCCGCTACGAGGAGATGGCCGCCGAGGCCGACAAGATGCGGAAGCTGGACTTCGAGGAGATCCAGATCCCGCCGGGCCCGCGTCTGGGCAGTGTCGTGGTCGAGGTGGACAAGCTCAACAAGGCCTTCGGGGAGAAGGTCCTCGTCGACGGTCTCAGCTTCACCCTGCCGCGCAACGGCATCGTCGGTGTCATCGGTCCGAACGGCGCGGGCAAGACCACGCTCTTCAAGATGATCCAGGGGCTGGAGGAGCCCGACGCCGGTTCGATCAAGGTCGGCGAGACCGTCAAGATCTCGTACGTCGACCAGAGCCGCGAGAACATCGACCCGAAGAAGACGCTGTGGGAGGTCGTGTCCGACGGGCTCGACTACATCAACGTCGGACAGGTCGAGATGCCGTCGCGGGCGTACGTCTCCGCGTTCGGCTTCAAGGGCCCGGACCAGCAGAAGCCGGCCGGCGTGCTCTCCGGCGGTGAGCGCAACCGCCTCAACCTCGCGCTCACCCTGAAGCAGGGCGGCAACCTGCTGCTCCTCGACGAGCCCACCAACGACCTGGACGTCGAGACGCTGTCCTCGCTGGAGAACGCGCTGCTGGAGTTCCCCGGCTGTGCCGTCGTCGTCTCCCACGACCGCTGGTTCCTGGACCGCGTGGCCACGCACATCCTCGCCTACGAGGGTGAGTCCAGGTGGTTCTGGTTCGAGGGCAACTTCGAGTCGTACGAGAAGAACAAGATCGAGCGGCTCGGTGCGGACGCGGCCCGTCCGCACCGCGCCACCTACAAGAAGCTGACCCGGGGCTGATCGATCTTGCGGTACCTCTACCGCTGCCCGCTGCGCTGGGCGGACATGGACGCATACGGCCACGTCAACAACGCGGTGTTCCTCCGCTATCTGGAGGAGGCCCGTATCGACTTCCTGCGTCGCCCGGACAAGCAGTTCCAGCAGGGGTCCGTGGTGGCGCGCCACGAGATCGACTACAAGCGGCAGCTGGTCCACCGGCATGAGCCGGTGGACATCGAGCTGTGGGTCACGGAGGTCAAGGCCGCGTCCTTCACCATCGCCTACGAGGTGAAGGACCCGGACGAGATCTATGTCCGGGCCTCCACCGTGGTCGTGCCCTTCGACTTCGAACGGCAGCGGCCGCGCCGGATCACCGCGGAGGAACGCGAGTTCCTCCAGGAGTACCTGGACGACGAGGAGGAGGCCGTCGCCGCATGACGGTCCTCCACCTCGTGGACGACGGGGAGGCGGCGGATCTCGCCGCCTTCCTGGGCAGGCTGCTCCACTACGACCGTGGCGCCGCCGTGCGTCTGCAGGCGAGTGGGACGACGCTGGCCGTCTTCGGGCGGCCGCCGTCGTTCGAGGTGCTCGCGGTCCGTGCGGTGCGGCTCGCCAAGCCGTACGAGGACGGGCTGGACGACGGGCTCGACAGGACCGTCCCGGCCGGGGAACTCCTGGAGTCCGTAGACGAGTCGGCGGCCACGGTCACCGTGCCCGCCGCCGTCACCGGGCCGGCGTGGGCGGGGGTCCTGCCGCCGCGCGGCGGCTGGCAGCCGGTGTCCGGGCTGCCGGCGCCCGACGCGCTGCGGGCGACCGTAGCCGCCTCGGTGGCCGAATTCCGGTCGCGTACGGAGGAGTTGGCGCCCGAGCAGCGCACACGAGCCGTGCTCGACCGGGTCGGCCGGGAGATCTGGTCCCGCACGGTGGGAAACACGGGGCTCCCGGTGCGCGCCGTGCACGCTGCGCAGTCACTCGGCTTTCTGCGGCCCTCGCCACGGACACCGGGCGGCGACGAGCCGTCCGTCCTGTTCTCGTCGGGCGCGTGGCTCAGGCTGCGCACACCGTACGGGTCGATCGCCGTGCGCCGGGCCGGACTGGGCGCCCTGGGCCTCAGCGTCCGCTGACGGGACGCAACGGGGGCGCCTGGGGCGCGCCCCCGGACCGGGGAGAGTGGAGACGTCCGAGCATCCACCGGGGCCGCCGGTCCGGAGCCGTCACTCCGATGCCGTCACTCCCATGCCTCACTCCGGGGCGTTCACCATCGACGCCGCCGCGTACGTGAGGTAGTTCCACAGCGTGGTCGTGTGCTCCTGGGACAGGCCGAGTTCGTCGACGGCCACGCGCATATGCCTCAGCCAGGCGTCGTGGGCGGCCTGGTTCACGGTGAACGGGGCGTGCCGCATCCGCAGACGGGGGTGGCCGCGGTTCTGGCTGTAGGTGCTCGGGCCGCCCCAGTACTGGATCAGGAACAGGGTGAGGCGCTCCTCGGCCGGGCCGAGGTCCTCCTCCGGGTACATGGCACGCAGGAACGGGTCCTCGGCCACCCCCTCGTAGAAACGGTGGACGAGGCGGCGGAAGGTCTCCTCCCCGCCGACCTGCTCGTAGAAGGTCTGCTCCTGAAGCGTGCCGCGCCGAATCTCTCTCACATGCTCCATGGTCTCAGACGCGGGGACCGAGGTCTCCGGGCTTGCCTCCCGCGGCCGGCCGGGCCCCGGGCAACGGGCGGCACGAGGGATGTTCGCCTCCGGGCCGCCTTCCGCAGCACAGTGGAGGCATGGCCAGGCACGCCCTCGATGACGATCTGCGGGACCTCGCCGCCTCGGCGCGGGCGGAACTCGTACGGGAGATCGACGCGAGCGGGGCCTGGGCCGCCGATCCTGTCTGGCGGGAGGCGTTCGAGGCCGTGCCGCGCCATCTCTTCGTGCCGTACTACTACATCGGTATCCTCGGCGGCTACGTGCGCAGAACGTGTGACGAGTCCGACCCGGGGCTCCGGGAGCAGTGGTTGCGCGGCGCGTACGAGGACGCCCCGCTGGCCACCCGGGTGCGCCACGGGGAGCTGCTCTCCTCCAGCAGCCAGCCCTCACTGATGGCGCAGATGCTGGCCGAGCTGGAGGTCGAGGACGGCAACGCCGTCCTGGAGATCGGCACCGGCACCGGGTACAACGCGGCGCTGCTCTGCCACCGTCTCGGCGACGGCCTGGTCACCACCGTCGACCTCGATCCGGAGATCACCGAGACCGCCCGGGGGCAGCTGGCGGCCGCGGGGTACCACCCGACGGTGGTCACGGGCGACGGCGCGCGCGGCGTACCGGAGCGCGCCCCCTTCGACCGGATCATCGCCACCTGCGCGCTGCCCACGGTCCCGCACGCCTGGCTCGGGCAGTGCCGTCCGGGTGCGCGCATCCTGGCGCCCCTCGCGACCGGGCTGATCGCGCTGCGGGTGCGGGAGGGCGGGCACGCCGAGGGGCGCTTTCTGCCCACGGCGGCCTACTTCGTACCGCTGCGCGGCGGCACCCCGTCCGAGCCGGAGCAGGACCTGGGCGGACTGCCCCGCCGGGCCCGCGGTCACGATCTGTTCCGGTTCCTCCTGGGCCTGACGCGGCAGAGCCTCACCCCGTACGAGGCGTACGCGCTGTGGGAGCACGAGCGGCAGCCCGAACGGGACCGGTTCGGGATCACGGTCAGCGGCGATCGCTCCTGGGCCTGGCTGGACGACCCGGAGGGGCCGTACACCTGGCCGTTGCCCTGAGGACCGGCGTGACAGGCCCGCGTGCGCGTTCGAAGACGTCCGACGCGCCGCGTGCGCGTACGAGGACGTCCGACGCGCCTCGTACGCGGACGAGGACGTCCGACGCGCCGCGTGCGTGTACGAGGACATCCGACGCGCCTCGTACGCGTACGCGGAGCGCGTGCTCAGCCCCGGCGGACCGTGATCGTCGTCCACGCGCCCACGTGCACCCGGTCCCCGTCCCGGAGGGGCACCGGCACGAAGGGCTGGATGGGCTCCTCGCCGCCGTTGACCGTGGTGCCGTTCGTGGAGTTCTGGTCGACGACCGCCCAGGAGCCGTCCGGCTGCTGGACCAGGATCGCGTGCTGGTGCGAGACGCCCGGGTCCTCCGGCGGCACCGACAGGTCGATGTCGGGCGTGTCGCCGGTGGAGTGGCGGCGACGGCCGATGGTGACCTGGGTGCCGGTGAGGGTGCGCTGCTGCTCCGGGGAGTACGCGGGCAGGTTCAGGCCCGCGGCCTCGGGGCCGGAGCGCTGCATCATCGCCAGGAAGTACTCGCGGTCCGGACCGATGGTGGCGGTCCAGGTCACCGGTTGCTGCCGCTCGTAGGGGCCGGGCGGGGGCGGGGCCTGGGCGGAGCCGGGCTGTGGGTAGCCGTAGCCGCCGCCCTGACCGGGGCCGCCGGGACCGCGCGGCGCCGAGGACGGCGACGGCGGGGAGATCACCCAGTCGTCGTCACCGCCGCCGAAGGAGGGGCCCCCGGACTGCGGCGGGGCGGGCGGCGGGAAGCCGCCCTGCGTCGGCGGCGGGGCGGGCGGGCCGGGCCGCCGGAACGCGGTGGGCGCACCGCCCTGCTGGTACTCCCCGGGACCGCCCGGACCACCGGATCCGCTCGGACCGCCGGGTCCGCTTGGACCAGCGGGACCGCCCGGACCAGCGGGACCGCCCGGACCACCGAAACCGCCGGGACCACCCGGGCCCCCCGGACCGCCGGGGCCACCGATACCACCGGGACCACCGGACGTCGGCGCAGGCGGCGGAACCGGACGCGAGGGATCCGCACCGAACGGGGACGGCCGCGAGGCGTCGTTGCCGAAGCCGGACGGGCGGGAGGCGTCGTTCCCGAAGCCGGATGGACGGGAGGCGTCGTTACCGAAGGCGGACGGGCGCGACGGGTCCGGGCCGAAGCCCGTCGGCCCGGACGGCTCGCTGCCGAACGGCGGGCCCGGCGGTATCGGCTCCGCGGGCCGGTTCACCTGGGACGGCCGCGACCGCTCGTAGTCGAACGGATCGGCCCCGGGCCCGGTCTGCCCGCCCTGCTGGAAGCGCAGCCCCGGGTTGGGCGCCGGCGTGCGCGGTGCGGCCGGGGTGTAGGTGGTCGCCGTGTTCGTCAGGAAGTTCCACCGGCACTCCTCGCAGAAGGGCGCACCGCCCTCGCGGGGCGTACGGCACTGCGGGCAGAGCTCCGGCTCGGGGTCCGGTACGGCGGACAGCGGGCGTCCCCCGGGCCGGCCGCCCGCGCCCTGGGGCGGCGGATAGCCGTAACCGGTGGCGGGCGGCGGCGGAGGCGGCGGGGGTACGGCACCGGCCATACGGTGACCGCAGACCTCGCACCAGTCGTCGGAACCCGACTGGTGTCCGTTCGGGCAGGTCGGCATGTCGGCGCTTCCCCCTCTCCTTCTCCGGTCACCGGGACCGGCGTGGTTCTCCGACCCCGGGGGGTCAGGCTCGTCGCTGTCGGGACGTACTGGTCACTTCTTTACACGAACAGTCTTTGTGGACCGGGTCTCGAGTGTCATCTCGTCGGCCTCCGCGACCTTCGTCTTCAGTCGCACAGTACCTGTCGCGGCGTCGACCACGTCCACCACCTTCGCAAGCAGTTTCGCAGTATCCGCGTTCCCCGACGCGCTGGCGAGTTGAACCGCCCTGCCCAGCTTGGCCGTTGCGCCATCGAAATCGCCCGCTTTGCGCAGATCTATTCCCTGCTGGATGGCTTGCGCCAGTTCGGCCTGCCCCGTGTAGTGGGCGACTTGGGGGTTGATCGACGTGGACGCCGCCATGTCGTCGGTCCACACGGCCCGTACGAGCCCTTGGGCCCCGAGGTTCTCCGTGCTGCCGTCGCTCCGCGGGATCACCAGGGACACCCGGGCGGCCAGCATCTCCTGGCCGATGTGCGCGGCCGGAACCCGGACGCACACGTGGTAGTCGCGGGACTCGTCGCCCCAGGACCCCGTGGGGTAGTCCCCGGCGCGAGGCCCCACCTCCGTCCGCCGCTCGGTCAGGTCCGCGACGGTGGGCGCCACCTGCTTGACGAACTGGATCTCCGTGCCGACCGGCGTCCACAGCCGCAGCGAGACATCCGCGACCTCCTTGCCCATGGCCGTCTCCATCATCCCCGTGAAGTCGGCGGCCAGACCGGCCGGATCGGCGACGATGTCGGCGGTGCCGAGCAGCGCGGAGGCGATCCCGGTGACCTCCTTGACCTCCCAGTCGGTGCCCACTCCACGCGCGTCACAGGTGAAACGGCCGGAGCAGGCGTCCAGCGTGGCCCTCAGGTCCTCGGGAGACTCGTGCTCGTTGCGGCCGTCGGTGAGCAGGATGCCGTGGCGTATGGAGACATCCGCCGAGGACAGCAGCCGGTCGGCCAGCCGCAGCCAGGTGCCGATCGCGGTGCCGCCGCCCGCCCCGAGCCTGCGCAGCGCCTGCTTGGCCTGGTCGCGGGTGGTCGCGCCGGCGACGGCGAGCCGCCCGCCGCCCGGGTAGACCTCCTTGGCCACATGGGTGCCGCCGATCACCGCGAAGTGCACGCCGTCGCGCAGGGTGTCGATGGCCGCGGCGGTCGCGTCGCGCGCGTTGCGCATCTTGGTCGGCGGGTAGTCCATGGACCCCGAGCAGTCGACCATGATCGCCACGGCCGCGCCCGGGACCTGCCCAGCCGAGTAGGGGTGGGGGGCCGCGACCGTGCCGCCGCCGGTCGCCGACACCGTCACGATGGCGTTGACCTCACGGCCGCCTACCGGAAGGTACTCGTTCTGGTAGACGTCCACCGAGAACTGCGGCACGTTCGACTTCGAGAAATTGGCCATGCCTACTCTGGTCCCCCTTGAAGACCCCACCGGCGTGGGGTGATGACTGATCGCGGACCGGTCCCCTCCGGTCCTGCGGCCGCTCCGGCCGGCCATGGGGGTGCCCCGGACACGGGACACCCGTCAGGCGGATCCTGCCCTCTGCGGCGGGGCCGGGAACGGGAGCACCGCCACTGTTACGTTGTCGTGGCCCCCGCCGTCCAGGGCGTGGCCCAGCAGCACCCGGGCGGCGTGCAGTGGCCGGCGCTCCGCATCGGACGGCACCACCTCGGCCATCTCCTCGGCGGCCTCCGCGTAGTTCCACAGACCGTCCGTGCACACCACCACCACGCCCGGCCGGTCCGGCTTGAACGCGGCGGTGTGCGGCTCCAGTTCGTACGCGTCCGCGCCGAGCCAGCCCGTGATCGCGTGAGCGCGCTCGTCGGCGTACGCCTCGGCCTCGCTCATCAGTCCCGCGGCGACCATCTGGGCGGCCCACGAGTCGTCCTCGGTGAGCCGGGCCGGGGGAGCGGTGCGGTCCACGGGGACCCAGTAGGCGCGGCTGTCGCCGACCCAGCCGACGATGAGCAGGCTCGCGGTGACCACGGCGCTGACCAGGGTGCAGGCGGGGGCGTTCTGGTGCGGGGTGTGCTCCTGGGCCGTCTCCGGTTCCGTGGCCAGCGCGTTGACGGCGTGTGAGGCGGCGACGATCGCCTCGTGCATGGCCTGCTGGGGATGGGTGCCGCACGGCAGGGCCGCGAGGAGCGCCTCGCTCGCGGCGCGGGCGGCGGCGAGGGAGGCCTCGTCCGGGCGGGTCGCCGAGGACACGCCGTCGCAGACGACCGCGACGAGGGCGGGCGAGCCGTCGGGCAGCACGGTCTGGGAGAGCGCGAAGGCGTCCTCGTTGCGGTGGTGGCGCAGACCGCGGTCGCTGACCGCGGCGCCCGGGCCCGACTCCTGCTCCATATGGTCCCGTTCGCGCGGCTGGGCGTGGCCGCAGTGCTCGCAGTATCCGTCGCCGTCCACGCTCCCGGTGCGGCAGGCCACGCAGACCTTGGGCTCGGCGGCGGGGGGCGCCGGGGGCGCCGTGCGCGGGTCGGCCGGCTGGGGCGCCGCGAGGGGGTAGTCGTCCGGCTCCGAAGGGCGGTCGAACCGTACGCCCCTGGAGGCGCCCTGGGCCGGGTCCGCCGCGGGCAGGTGCGAGCCGCCGGAGTCGGTGCCCGCGAGGTCCGTCGGCAGATGCACCGGGGCGTGCGCCTCGGCGCCGGCCGCCGCCGGGGCGGCGGGCCAGTCGACCGCGCCGGCCTCCGGGGCCGGGCGCGGCACCGTGCCGTTCATCGTCAGGGTGGGGGTGTCCGGTGGTGGGGCGGGCACCACGGACAGGTCGTACCCGCAGGCGCCGCAATAGCGGTCGCCCGACTCCAGGGGCTCCTCACAACTGGGGCACCGCGAAAGGGCCGTCGGCTGGGGCATCTGGGACATCGATCACACCCACGTCCGGGGGCGGTAACGGTTGGCACGTTCCACCAGGTCGATCCTCTCCTCGCCGCCCTGCGCGAGCCTGGCCAGCGTCCGGTACGAGCGCTCCAGGCCGAAGCGGAGGCCGCGCTCGTCGAGATCACTGCCGAGCAGCGCCCGGCCGCCCGCCGCGGACGGCGCGGAACTCCGGCTACCGGAGAGTACCCAGTCCAGGGCGCAGCCGAGGACCTCTGTGGACAACTGCTCGCGGCGCACGGCGTCCAGGCCGTATGCCTCCAGCGCCTGGACCTGCCCCGCGGCGGCCACGAGGTCGTCCAGGAAGGCCGGATCGGGCCCCTGGTTCGTCCGCTGCCGCAGCCGCGCCCGTACGGCGGCGACCCGGGCCGCGGTGTAGTGGATGGACGCCTCCGGTACGGACTCCAGGGTGCGTACGGCGCCGTGACGGTCACCGGCGGCGAGCTGCACGCGGGCCAGGCCGAACGCCGAGCTGACATAGCTGGGGTCGGTGGTCCACACGAGCCCGTAGTAGTCGGCCGCGTTGTCGAGCTGGCCGAGGACCTCCGCGCACAGGCCGAGCGCCAGCTTGGGGGCGGGCTCACCGGGGAAGGCGTCGTAGACCGCCTCGAAGGAGAGCGCGGCGGCCTCGTGGTCGCCGGTGGCGAGCGCCGTGACACCCCGGTACCAGACCACCCGCCAGTCGTCGGGGTGGTCCGCCTCCAGGGCCGCGAGCGCCCGCCCGGCGCTGTCCGTCTCGCCCATCTCCAGGCGGGCCCGCAGTTCACGCAGCCGCAGCTCCGGGGAGGGCGCGGGCGCGGCGTGGAGCGCGGCGATCAGCTCCGCGGGCGCGGAGGCCATGAGACCGGCCAGGAAACCGGCGTTGGGGTCGCCGGGGTCGACCAGGGGCACCGGCAGGGCGAGCGCCGCGGCGGCGGTGTCGACGGCCTTGACGACGACCGAGGCCCCGGGACGGCGGGCGCCCGGCGTGCCCGCGCCCGTGCCTGTGTCCTTCCTCGGAGAACCGGCAGGGGAGACGGCGGCAGGGGAGGCGGTGGCCCTTGAGGTGACGGCGGCAGGGGAGGCGATGGCCCCTGAGGTGACGGCGGCAGGGGAGGCGGTGGCCCCTGAGGTGACGGCGGCCGTCCCCGGGACCGCGACCGCACCCTGCGGCGCGCCGCTCCCCGGGTGCACGAGCGCGGCTGTCGCGCTGCCGCGGCGCCGCGCGGGCACCACCCGCGCGCCGAGCCGCGAGACATCCCCGTCCAGCCGCGGGAACAACTCCGCGTCCGTGACCTTGAGTTCCGGCCCGAACAGCGTCGACAGGGCGGGCCGGGGCCGGCCCGTCTGGAGGGCGACGACCTCCCGCAGCACCCCGGTGAGCTGCTCCGACATCTCCTGCGCGGAGGCGAACCGGCGGGCGGGGTCGGGGTCGGTGGCGCGGACGAGCAGCCGGTAGAAGGACTCGTAGCGGCGGAACACCTCGACGGTGTCGGGGTCGGGCAGCGAGTCCACATGGACGGTGGTGTAGCCCGGGAAGTCGAAGGTGAGCACCGCGAGGGTGCGCGCGACCGTGAAGAGGTCGCTCGCCACCGAGGGGCCGGTCTCCGCGACCTCGGGCGCCTGGTAGCCCACCGTGCCGTAGATGGCCGACTCGTCGTCGTCCATTCTGCGCACCGCGCCCATGTCGATCAGCTTGAGCTGGTCCTCGGTCTGGATCGCGTTGTCGACCTTGAAGTCGCAGTACAGCAGGTTGCGGCTGTGCAGATGGCCGAGCGCCTCCAGCGCCTCGATGCCGTAGGCGCACGCCTGCTCCACCGGCAGCGGATCGCGGCGTCCGTCCGGGGTGCGCCGCTCGTTGGCGATCTCCTTCAGTGACTTTCCGCCGACGTACTCCATGACGATGTAGCCGTCGAGCGAGCCGGTGCGCTGGTCGAGGTGCTCCACGAAGTTGTAGATGCGCACGATGTTGGAGTGCTCGATCTCCGCCAGGAACCGCCGCTCGGAGATCGCGGCTGCCATCGCGTCCTGGTCGCCGGTGTCCAGCAGGCCCTTGAGGACGACCCACCGGTCGGAGACCGCGCGGTCCACCGCCAGGTAGATCCAGCCGAGCCCGCCGTGCGCGAGGCAGCCCACGACCTCGTACTGGCCGTGCACGATGTCCCCGGCGTGCAGCTTCGGCACGAACGAGTACGGGTGGCCGCACTTCGTGCAGAACCCCTCCGTGCGCCCCGGGAGGTCGCCGCGGGCGCGCCCCACCGGGGCCCCGCAGTCGGAGCGCGAGCAGAACCGCTTGCGCTCGGGCACCTCGGGGTTCTCCAGCACCATCGCCCGGGGGTCGGGCCGTGGCACGTCCGGCACCTGCACCAGGCCGAGGCCGAGGCGGCTGCGCCCGGAACTCCCGCTTGTGGAGCCGGAGCTGCGCACCGACACCGACCGGCCGGTGGACCTGCCCGTCAGCCGCCCCGACACCGAGCGCCGGGACTGTGACGAGCGGGACGATCGCGACGACGTACGGGAGCTGGGCCGCGCGGCGTCGACGCCCGGACTTCCGGAGTCCCGGCCGCCCGCGGAGACGCCCGTGGCCACCGAGCCGACCGTCCCCTTCGCCGAGACGACCGGTGCCAGACCGCAGGTGTCGCAGTACAGCTCGCCGCCGCCCACGTCCTCGTACGATCCTTCACAGCCGGGTCGCTGGCATGTCTGTCCTGCCTGGCTCATGCTTGCTCCCTCCGGTCCGCCGGTTCGCCCTGCCGGGGCACGCGCTGGCCCAGCATCTCGGTGGCGGCCTGCTGATAGCGCAGCACCGCCTGCTCGGCGACCCGGAGGTCGCAGGGCGCGCTCCACAGCATGCGGCGGGCCGCGTCGTACCTCTCGATCAGCAGCGGGTCCTCCGCGAGCCCGTGCCGGGCGACCTTCGCCTTGTACGCGTCGAGGCGGCCGCGCAGCTCGGCGCGGACCGCGAGCGGCGCGGTGACCGCCGTCAACGACTCGCGGGCACGCAGCAGTTCGTCCTCCGCCCGCTGCTCCAGGGAGTCCAGGAGCGGGGAGAGGCGGTGCCACTGGGCGTGTCTGCGGTACTCGGCGGCGGTCGCCAACTGCTCCTGGAGCGCGGTCGGCGGGCCGCTGACCACGGGCACCTCCGACGCGGCGATCTTGGCGAGGACCTCACCGCGCGCACTGCGCGCCTCGGCGAGCGTGCGGTCCGCGCGGCTGAGCAGATCGCGCAGCTTGACCAGCCGCGCCTCGGCATCCTGACGAACCGTCAGTACCGCGTCGATCTCCCGGCGCACCTCCTCCAGGGCGCGCGCCTCGCGGTCGTAGGTCGTGGTGTCCGGCCGGCCGCCGCCGGGAGCCGAACTGCCCTGCGCGGGTGTCCAGTACGCCAGCGGGTCGGAGACCACCTGCTCACGCAGTCTCGTCAGGGTGCGCGTGATCCGCTCAAGGTCGTCGCCCGCCGGGTGCTCTCCGGGGCGCACCCCGACGGAGTGCGCGAGCCGGCGGGTGCGTTGCAGCTCCGCGGCCAGTAAATCGATCCGGGCGGGCAGTGCCGACCACACCGCGTCGGCGGCGACGACCATGTCCAGCGAGGAGGCGTACAGCTCGTTCATCCGTTCCACGAGCTGGGCCAGGGTGAACCGCTCGCTCAGCCTGCCGGTGCCCGCCACGGTCGGCGCGTGCGGTGTCGCCGTGGCGCTTCCGGGGACGGTGACGCTCGCGCCGCGCAGCAGCTCGGTCAGTTCGACGAGGTCCTCGCGGCTGGACCAGCGCCGGCGGGCGCGGATGTCGCGCGCGCCGCGCAGGGCGGCCGTGTAGGCGTCGAAGTATGCCCAGAGCAGGGTGATCGACGCCTCCGTCGACGTCCAGCGCTCCTTGGTGACGCCGGTGAGTTCGGCGCCTTCGAGGAGTCTGCGGCCCGCGTGGTCCTGCAGGGCGAGGAGTGAGGTCTCTATGGCCTCGTGCTCCGCGCCGAGCCGCGCCAGCGCACGGTCCACCTCGTCCCGGTCCATCACCGGCCCGGTGGGTCCCGTGACGCCCATCGATCACCTCTCGCTCTCGTCGTGCCCGTGCGTGGTCCGGTGCGCCGGGTCAACTCTCCAGTGGTACCAGGTCGGTTGGGGTCGTCAGTCAGGAGGACGGCGGCCGGGAGGCCGCCGAGTCGGGTCCCAGCGTCGGGGACAGCCACTTGGTGTACGAGACCTGCCAGCCGTTCGCGAGGTAGCCCACGAGCACCTGGTTGACCCGCTGCACCAGGTCCTTGGCCTCCTTGTTCATCGCCACTCCGTAGTACTCGGTCGTGAAGGGCTTCCCCTTGAGTTCCACGGTCGGGTCCTGGGCTGCCTGGCTCGCGGCCAGCGCACCGTCGGTGACGACCGCGTCGACCTCGCCCAGTTGGAGTTCGACCAGGCAGTCGAGCTGGTTGGGGACCGTGGTGGAGATGTCGGCGGACGCGGGCAGCCTGCCGGACTTCCTGTCCTCGGCCAGGCGGGTGTTCGCCGTGGAACCCTCCGCGGAGCAGATCCTCTTGCCCGCGAGGGACTTGTCGTAGCCCGTGATGCCGGAGGCCTTCGGCGCCAGGACCTGCTGGCCGGTGACGAAGTACGGGTCGGAGAAGCGGACTTCGTCCAGCCGGTCGCAGGTGATCGTCATGGTGCGCACCACCATGTCCACCTGCCTGGTCTGGACGGCCGGAATGCGCTGGTTGGTGGGAATGGCGTGGAAACGGACGGCGTTCGGGCTGCCGAGGATCTGACGTGCGATCTCGCGGGCGAGATCGATGTCGAAGCCCTCCAGGTCGCTGCCCCGGGTGCTGGGGTCGCGATAGCCCCAGCGGTAGCTGTTCTGATCGACGCCCACCGACAGATAGCCGCGCCGCTTGATGTCCTGGACCGTGGGCCCCTTGTCGTCACCGGACGGCGGCAGGCTCATCCGCTCGGGGTGTCCGCCGCAGTCGTCCGCCTTCGCCTGGGTGGCCTGCGCGAGGCCGGGGCCGCCGGTGCCCGTGGCGCCGTCCCGGCTCGCGCGGGCGAGCGGCAGTGACAGCGCGAACACCAGGGCGAGGACGCAGGCGACGACCATGGCACCCACCCCGCCCCAGCCCTTCAGGCTCGCCCTCAGGCGGCGTGCGGTCATCGCCGCTCCCCCTCTCACCGGTACTCCGAAAGCCTGCGCCCGATGCCCAGCACCGCGCCCGCCGCGCCCAGCACGGCGAGCACCGCCGCTCCCAGCGGGAGTCCGGTCATCGCGCCCCGGCCGCCGCCCGCCGCCTGTTCGAACTCACTCTCCTCATGATCCAGCGCCTTCGCCAGGTTCGCGTCCACGCTGTCGAAGCACTCGCCCGTCGGCTGGTCCGCCTTCGAACCGATGATCTTGTCCAGGGCCGCCTGGTAGTCGCCGTCGTCGTCGGCGGCCCGCGCCTGTGCGTGTCGCTGCCGCCAGACCTTCATGTTGCCGGTGGCGGCTGTCACGGGCTGTCGGCCCGCCCGGTCGTCGGCGAGGGACCCGGCCTCGGCGAGCGTGGCGGACAGCGTCTTCATGTCCTGCTGGAACGCGTAGTCGTAGGCGTCCTCGACCTTCCCGCCCGGGAGCTTCCTCGTCTCGGCGCCACGGCTGACCAGCGTCAGATTCTCGTTGCCGCGCGCGTTCAGGGAGGCGATGCGCGCGTCGTGCAGCACGGTCAGCGAGCGGACGCCGTGGGCGTAGGAGGAGTCGAGATCGGCGCGGGCGACGCTGTGGCCGGCCAGCAGCCACAGCAGGACGATCGTGGCGGCGGCGGTGGCGGCGACCAGGCCCCGGTTCAGCACCCGGTTCGTGCGCAGGTAGTGGCGCCGCTGGGCCCAGCCGAGGGCGGCCAGCGCGAGTACGCCGAGGACGATGGCGAACCAGGGGTACGGGGTCGCGTCCGCGTAGTCGGAGCGCAGCCGCTGGTTCTCCTTGGTGTACAGGTCCTGTGCGGCCGGCAGCATCTGCTGCTGCATCACGTCGTTGGCGGCCCGCAGATAGGCGCCGCCCACCGGGAAGCCCTGGCGGTTGTTGGCACGGGCCCGCTCGATGAGGCCCTTGTACAGCGGGAGCAACTTGTTGAGCCTGGCGATGGTGTCCGCGGCGGGGGAGCCGGCCTCGGTGCCGGCGGCCGCCGTGACGAGCCCGGAGGCGGCGGTCCGGATGTCCTGCTCGTACCGCCTGGTGGTCGCGGCGGGCTCCTGCCCGCCCGTCAGGAAGCCGCTGGAGGCCGCGGTGTTGGCGTCCGCCAGGGAGCGGTAGATGTCGGCGGCAGAGGCGCTCAGCGGCTGGCTGCTGTGCAGGACGTCGTCGGCGGCGTTCGAACGGTCCGTCATCTGCCAGGCGGTGACGGCGCCGAAGGCGACGACGAGCACGGCGAGCACGGCGCCGATGACCCGCAGCCGGCCGGGCTCGGTGGTCGCGGCGGCCCGCAGCCGGTCCACGCCCTCGGCGAAGGCCGCGCGGCGCGGTGCCGGTGCCGGCACCGGGGCCGGTGTCGTGGGCGGCACCGGTGGCGCGCCGACCTGCTGCGGATGTGTCACTTGACCTCCCCCATGGTCATCCGTCGGTCACCTCCGTCCGGGGCGCGTGAGCGGGCGCAGGTGCACGGCGGCAAGTATCGCCGCCGGAACCGGCATCCGAACAGGTCTTTATGCGATCTTGTTTCCGGATCGCAGTGTTTGTGCGGAACGCCGGGCTCGCCGGGGCCGGACGGACCACCCCCGCCCATGAATACGCGATGCGCCGGCGTTCGGTTCCCCGGGCCGGTCAGACGCCCGCCCCGTCCGCCCCGTGTTCGAAGTACGCCCGTACGCGCGCATGGACCTTCGGCGGGGCCTGTGCGTGGTCCAGGCCGAGGAGGGCGGCGCCGAGCACCGGGCGGGCCGTGACGACCCGGGGGACCGCCTTGGGGGCACGGGCGGCCAGCAGCTCCCTGACCCGGTCGTCGAGCCGGGGATGGCGGGCGGCCAGGATGCTGCCGCCGAGCAGGACCGGGGCCTCCTCGCCGAGCAGGTCCAGCCGGGTCAGCGCGACCGTGGCCATCGCGACCACCTCCTCCGCGAGCCGGTCGACGATCGCGCGGGCCACCGCGTCACCGTCCCCGGCCGTGGCGAACAGCACCGGTGTCAGCTCGTGCCGCCGTGCGTGCGGGATGTGCTCCAGATGGAGCGCCTCGATGAGCGCGTACATGGAGCCGAGCCCGAAGTGCGCGGGCAGGGTGCGGGCCAGGGCGGTGGGTCCGCCCCGCCCGTCCTCCGCGCGCGCCGCCCACCACAGGGCCTCTTCCGCCAGCCCCCAGCCGCCGCCCCAGTCGCCGGAGATACGGCCGATCGCGGGGAAGCGGGCGGTGCGGCCGTCGGGACGCATGCCGACGCAGTTGATGCCCGCGCCGCACACGACCGCCACCCCCCGGGGCTCGGCGACACCGGCCCGCAGGATGGCGAAGGTGTCGTTGCGCACCTCGACGCTCCTGCCCCACGCCCGGGCCCGAAGTGCCGCCGCCAGTCGCTCCTCCTCCACCGGGAGGTCGGCGTTGGCGAGACAGGCCGAGACATGGTCCGCCGAGCCGGCCCCGGCCGCGGCGAGGGCCCGTGCCACGGCGTCGGCCAGGGTGTTCACGGCCGTCTCCACGCCCACGGCCGGCGGCCGGAACCCCCCACCCCGCGCGGTGCCCAGCACCTCGCCGTCGGCGGCCACGACGGCCACGTCGGTCTTGCTGTTGCCCGCGTCGATGGCGAGGACGCTTGCGGTCAGGCCCACGCGAGGTGCTCCCGGTTGTGCGCGATCAGCAGGTCGGTGAGGGTCTCGGCGTACGCGTACCGGCCGATGAGGGGGTGGGCGAGCAGCGCCCGGAAGACGCGGTCGCGGCCACCGCGCAGGGCGGCCTCCAGGGCCAGCTCCTCGTACGCGGTCACGTTGGCCATCAGCCCCGCGTACAGCGGGTCCACCTCGGGCACCGGCAGGGGCGTCGGTCCCGGCGGTCCGACGGCGGCCTGCACCTCGATCACCGCGTCGTCCGGCAGGAAGGGCAGCGTGCCGTTGTTGCGGGCGTTCACCACCTGGTACGGCGAACCCCCGCCGGCCAGCAGGGACGCGGCGAGGTCCACGGCCGCCTCCGAGTAGTAGGCGCCGCCCCGCCTGGCCAGGAGCGCCGGCTTCTCGTCGAGCGCGGGGTCCGCGTACATCCGCAGCAGCTCCCGTTCCATGGCGGCGACCTCCGCGGCCCGGGACGGCTTGCCGCGCAGCTCCCGTACGACCTCGTCGTGCGCGTAGTAGTAGCGCAGGTAGTACGACGGGACCACGCCGAGGCGGTCGACGAGGGAGCGCGGCAGGCGCAGGCCGTCGGCGACCTCGTCTCCGTGCTCGGCGAGCAGTTTGGGCAGCACGTTCTCGCCCTCGGGGCCGCCCAGACGCACACCTGTCTCCCAGGTGAGGTGGTTGAGCCCCATGTGGTCGAGGTGGACATCGGCGGGCGCGACGCCGAGCAGGGCGGCGAACTTCCGCTGGAAGCCGATGGCCACGTTGCACAGTCCGACCGCCCGGTGGCCCTCCTGGAGGAGGGCGCGGGTGACGATGCCCACCGGGTTGGTGAAGTCGATGATCCAGGCACCGGGGTTGGCGCGGCGGACGCGTTCGGCGATGTCGAGGACCACCGGCACCGTGCGCAGCGCCTTGGCGAGGCCGCCCGCGCCGGTCGTCTCCTGGCCGACGCAGCCGCACTCCAGCGGCCAGGTCTCGTCCTGCTCCCGCGCGGCCTGGCCGCCGACGCGGAGCTGGAGCAGCACGGCGTCGGCGCCCTCGACCGCCCGGTCCAGGTCATGCGTCGTGACGACGCGCCCGGGATGCCCCTGTTTGGCGAAGATGCGCCGGGCCAGCGCGCCGACCAGCTCCACGCGGTCGGTGGCCGGGTCGACGAGGACCAGTTCCTCGACGGGCAGGGTGTCCCTCAGGCGCGCGAATCCGTCGACGAGTTCGGGTGTGTAGGTCGAGCCTCCGCCGACCACGGTGAGCTTCACTGTTCTAGCCCTTCACTCCGGTGAGCGTGACACCCTCGACGAACGCCTTCTGGGCGAAGAAGAACACGAGGATCACAGGGGCCATGACCAGCACGGTGGCGGCCATGGTGAGGTTCCAGTCGGTGTGGTGCGCGCCTTTGAACGACTCCAGGCCGTAACTGAGCGTCCATGCGGCCGGGTTCTCCGACGCGTAGATCTGCGGGCCGAAGTAGTCGTTCCAGGCGTAGAAGAACTGGAAGAGCGCGACGGCGGCGATGCCCGGCCGCGCCATGGGCAGGACGACCCTCAGCAGGGTCCGCAGATCTCCGCAGCCGTCGACCTTCGCCGCGTCCAGATACTCGTTCGGGACGGTCATCAGGAACTGGCGCAGCAGGAAGACGGAGAACGCGTCGCCGAACGCCATCGGGATGATCAGCGGCCACAGCGTGCCGGACAGGTCCAGCTGCTTGGCCCAGAACAGATACATCGGGATGATGATCACCTGCGGCGGCAGCATCATCATCGAGATCACCAGCATCAGCGACAGACCGCGGCCCCGGAAGCGGAACTTGGCGAGGGCGTAGGCGACCGGGATCGACGACACGACGGTGAGGACGGTGCCCAGGCCCGCGTAGATCAGGGTGTTCTTCCACCAGGTGAGGAAGCCGGGCGTGTCGAAGACCTTCCGGTAGTTGCCCCACTCCCAGGTGTGCGGGATCAGATCGCGGCTGAGCGCCTGGCTGTCGCTCATCAGCGAGGTCAGGAACACGAACACGAAGGGCAGCGTGAAGAAGAGGGCGGCGGCCACTCCGAGGGAGTGGACCGCGATCCACTCCAGCAGCGCCCTGCGGCGGGCGGTGCGCGCGGCGGGCGAGACGGCCCGCCGCAACTCGACGGGCGTCTCGAGTACTTGTGTCATGGTCAGTCACCTGCCAGGTTGAGACCGCCCCGGCGCCGCATCAACAACGCGGTGAACACCATCGACAGGGCGAAGAGCACGAGCGCGACCACACAGGCGGAGCCGTAGTCGAAGCGCTGGAAGCCGAGGTTGTAGACGAGCTGGGGCAGGGTGAGCGTGGACTTGTCGGGGTAGCCCGGCTCGAACTGGGTGCCGGCGCCCTGGATGACACCCGAGGCGACCTTCCCCGCGATCAGCGGCTGCGTGTAGTACTGCATGGTCTGGATCACGCCGGTGACCACGGCGAACATCACGATCGGGGAGATGTTCGGCAGGGTGACGTAGCGGAAGCGCTGCCACGCCGACGCGCCGTCCAGCTCGGCCGCCTCGTACTGCTCCTTCGGCACGTCCAGCAGCGCGGCCATGAAGATGACCATCAGGTCGCCGACGCCCCACAGGGCGAGCAGGGTGAGGGCGGGCTTGGACCAGGCCGGGTCGTTGAACCAGCCCGGCGCCGGGAGGCCGATCCTGTCGAGGATCGAGTTGACCGGTCCGGTGCCGGGGTTCAGGAGGAAGGCGAAGGCCATGGTGGCGGCCACGGGCGGGGCGAGATAGGGCAGATAGAACAGGGTGCGGAAGACGCCCGTCCCCGTCTTGATCTTGGTGATGAGCAGGCCCACGCCGAGTCCGAAGACGACCCGCAGGCTGACCGTGACGACGACGAGCCACAGGGTGTTGCGCAGCGCCGGCCAGAACAGGGGGTAGTCCCGGAAGACGTACGCCCAGTTCTTCGTCCCGCTCCACGTCGGCGGCCGGAAGCCGTCGTAGTGCATGAAGGAGAAGTAGACCGTCGAGATCAGCGGATACGCGAAGAAGACCGCGAAGCCGATCAGCCAGGGCGACATGAAGGCGGCTGTGCGCAGGGCCGCCCGGCGGCGTTTGGACGCGAGGGTGAGGGCGGTCATCGTCACTTCGCCTGCGCGATGTCCGTGTCGATCTGCCGGGCCGTGCTCGCCAGGCCCGCCTTGAGGTCCTCGGCCTTGCCGCTCTCGTAGTCGTAGCCGAACTGCTGGATGGTCACGAGGTACTGGCCGCCGTTGACGGAGGGGGGCGTCGTGGTCGAGTCCGGGTTCGCCGCGATGTCCAGGAAGGTCCTGAAGCGCGGGTCGTACTTCAGCTTGGGGGACTTCAGCGCGGCCAGGGTGGAGGGCACGTTGTGGATGTCGTTGGCGAAGCCGACCACCGCGTCCGTGTCCGTCGTCATGTACTTCACCAGCTCCCAGGCCGCGTTCTGCTTCTTGCTGGTGGCGGCGATGCCGGCGATGGTGCCGGTGATGTAGCCCTTGCCGTACCGGGACGCCTGGTCGTCGGGCACGGGCAGCGGCGCCACCCCGATCTCGAACGTCGGCCTGGCGGCCAGGGCCATGCCGAGGCGCCACTCACCGTCGAGCTGCATGGCCACCTGACCGGTGTGGAACGGGTGCTTGGGGCCCCATTCGTCACCCAGCGTGGAGCGGTACCTCTCCAGCTTCTGGAATCCGCCCAGTTCCCCCACGAGCTTCTTCTGGAGGGTGAAGCCCTCTGCGAACGCCGGGTCCTTGGCGAGGTTCGACTTGCCCTGCGCGTCGAAGTACGTCGGGGAGAACTGCGCGAAGTAGTGCTCGGTGGTCGTCTCCCAGCCGTGGTAGTCCGGCATGAACCCGAGCTGCCGGTAGCCGTCGCCGTCGGGAATCGTGAGCTTCTTCGCGTCGGCCTCGAACTCCGACCAGGTCTTGGGCGGGCCGGGGATGCCCGCCTTCTCGAAGGCGGTCTTGTTGTAGTAGAGCCCGTAGGCGTCGCCCAGCAGCGGCACCGTGCAGCGGTTGCCCTCGAACTGGGTGTACTCGTTCATCGCCTTCGGGAAGGTCGCCTCCGGGTCGATGCCCGACTTCTTGAAGAACGGGTTCAGATCGACCAGGGCCCCGGACGAGCAGAACTTGCCCACGTTGTTCGTGGTGAAGGAGGAGATGACGTCGGGCGCCTTGTCGCCGCCGGAGCGCAGCGCCTGGTTGATCTTGTCGTCGGTCATATTGGCGACGACGTTGACGTGGATGTTGGGGTGGGCCTTCTCGAAGCGGGCGACCAGCGCGGTCACGGCCTTGGTCTCGGAGGGCGCGCTCCAGGCGTGCCAGAAGTTGATGGTGGTCTCCTTGGACGCGTCGTCGTTCGCGCCGGAGGAGGACTGGCCGGTGCAGGCGGTGGTGAGCAGAGCGAGGGATGCGGTCAGGGCGAAAGCCGTCTTTCGGATCACTTCGGGCATGACTGGGTCTCCCTGGGGCGGGCGGGGTGTGAGGCGACCGGGGCGGGTGTCGGGGCCGGGGTGAGTGAGGGTTGCTCAGCGCGAGGTGTCGAAGACCTCGTCGCGGGTCGTCGCGAGCGCGCTTTCCAGCGCGCCGCGCAGCACGGGGTGGTGGCGTACGTCGCCGACGACTAGGCGCGGCCGGGACGCGGCCAGCTCCTCCAGTTCGGCCTGGAGCAGGGCCCGCAGCACCTCGCCCCCCGCGGTGAGCGAGGTGCCGCTGAGGACGACGAGTTCGGGGTCGAGTACGGAGACGAGCGCGGCGAGACCTGTGGCGAGCCGGGTCGCGTACGTCTGGAGCAGAAGCCGGTGGGGGCCCGAGGCGTGGTCGGCGCCGAGGGCGACGAGGGTGGCCGCCACCTCGGTGTACGGGCCGGCGGGCACGTCCTCGACGCCGAGTTCGCGAGCCAGGCGGGGCAGCGCCTGGGAGCCGGCCAGCTCCTGGTAGCCGCCGCTGCCCGCCCGGGTCACCTGGCGGACCAGGGGGGCGCCGGGCACCGGCAGGAAGCCGACCTCGCCGGCGCCGCCGGTCCAGCCGCGGTGCAGCCGTCCGCCGAGCACGAGGGCGGCGCCGAGACCGCCCTCGTTCCACAGCAGGACGAAGTCGTCGTGGCCCCGGGCCGCGCCCAGCCGCTGCTCGGCGAGGGCGACGAGATTGACGTCGTTCTCGTACTCGACGGGCATCGGCAGGGCGGCGGCGAGTTCGTCGAGCAGTGTGGCGGAGTGCCAGCCGGGCAGATGGGAGGCGTAGCGGAGGCGGCCGGTGGTGGGGTCGAAGGCGCCGGGGGTGCCGATGACGACCCGGTGGATGTCCGAGACGGCGAGCCCGGCGGCCTTCACGGCGCCGTCGAGGGCGTCGGTGACCTGCCGGACGACGGGGTGCGCGGGGCGGCGGCCCGGGGTGGGCAGCTCGAACTCGCCGACCGTCCTTCCGGTGACGTCGGCGACGGCGGCGAGGATGCGCTCGGGGGTGACGTCGAGGCCGGCGACGTGGGCGGCGGCCGGATTCACCACGTAGAGCTGGGCGTTCGGGCCCGGGCGGCCCTCGCTTGTGCCGGTCATCAGCACGAGCCCGGCGGCTTCGAGGCGGGCGAGGAGCTGGGAGGCGGTGGGCTTCGACAGGCCGGTGAGCTTGCCGATGCGGGTGCGGCTGAGCGGACCGTGCTCCAGGAGGAGGTCGAGGGCGGCGCGGTCGTTCATGGCGCGCAGCACGCGCGGGGTGCCCGGCGTACCGGCGGATCCTGCCATGTGTGTCGCCACCTGCCTTTCAACGGACCAGCTTCTCAGCGGGGCCGCCGGGAAGTCCACCGGGTGATCGTCGCCGGGCCCGTCCATGGCCGGGAGCCCTCGAAAGATCACTGTTAGGAAAGTTTCCAATTGGTGAGAGGAAGGTAGGCCCGGTGTCACGGGGGCGTCAATACCGGTCACGCGCGTCAACCAAGTCGTTACCCGGACGGCCGGGGCGGGAAAGCCGCCCGGGCCCCACCCGGCCTGACCCTCCTCCCGCAATGCCGACTCCTCCCGCGATGCCGGGAGGCGGCCCCCCCGGAGTCTCGGGAAGCCGCGATGCCGGGAGGCGGCCCCCCGGAGTCTCGGGAAGCCGCGATGCCGGGAGGCGGCCCCCCCGGAGTCTCGGGAAGCCGCGATGCCGGGAGGCGGTCCCCGGGGCCTCGGGAAGCCGCGGAGCCTCGGGAAGCCGCGATGCCGAAAGGCGGCCCCCGGAGCCTCCGGAAGCCGCCTCTGACCTGTGGCCGCTACTTCGCCGGGGGTCGGACCGGCGGGATCGGGGCCGTCGCCTCCGCCTGGGGCGAGGCGGTGTTCGCGTACGCCGACGGGGGCGCCGTCGTGGCCGTAGGGTCGGCCGGCTGCTCCTCCACCGGGGCCGTGGCGCCGCCCACGATGTGGATGTCCGCCTCGTCGAAGGCCCGCTTGACGCGCCAGCGCAGCTCGCGTTCCACCGCCAGCGCCTTGCCCGGCATCGTCCTCGCGCTGAGGCGGACCACCATCGAGTCCAGGAGCACGCTGTCCAGGCCGAGCATCTCGATCGGGCCCCACAGCAGCTCGTTCCAGGGCTCGTCCTTGCTCATCCGCTCGGCCACCTGGTCGAGGGTCGCCTTCACCCGGTCGAGGTTCTCGCTCGCGCGGACGGTCACATCCACCCCGGCCGTCGCCCAGCCCTGCGAGAGGTTGCCGATGCGCTTGACCTCACCGTTGCGGACGTACCAGATCTCGCCACCGTCGCCGCGCAGCTTCGTCACCCGCAGCCCGACCTCGATCACCTCTCCGGAGGCCACGCCCGCGTCGATGACATCGCCGACGCCGTACTGGTCCTCCAGGATCATGAACACGCCGGACAGAAAGTCCGTCACCAGGTTGCGTGCGCCGAAACCGATCGCCACACCCGCGACACCGGCGGAGGCGAGCAGCGGCGCCAGATTGATCTGGAAGGACGCCAGGACCATCAGCGCCGCCGTGCCCAGGATGAGGAACGACGCCACCGACCGCAGCACCGAGCCGATCGCCTGCGAGCGCTGCCTGCGGCGCTCCACGTTCACCAGCAGACCGCCGAGTGCCGTGCCGTCCACCGCCTCGGCGGTACGGCTCATACGGTCGATCAGCTTGGTGATCGCCCGCCGTACCACCACTCTCAGCACCGCCGCGATCACCAGGATCAGCAGGACCCTGAGACCGATCGCGAGCCACGTGGACCAGTTCTGCTCGACCCAGCTCGCGGCGTTCGTCGCGCTCTCCTGGGCGTCCTGGAGCGTGGGCACCACCGGAGCCGTCGACGACGAGGGCGACGGGGACGGCGTGGCGCCGGCGGCCGATAGGGCGGGCAAGGACACGAGAGGTACCTCCAGGTGCTGTACAGCCTCTGCTCCGGCGTCCGTGGCCGAGGTCACGGGAAGGTCACCGGACGGCAGGAGCACCACACTAACGGTGCATCGTGTGGGGATCCGGCCGATGTGCCGAGGAGAGACCGTGCTCACCTGGAGAAGTAAGGGGGCGCACAATGGGGGATGCTTCCGGTGTGGTCGAAAACACTCCCAGCCCGTTACCGGGACATGGTGGCGCTTCCACCAGGCATGAGGGGAGACTGGCTGTCAGATCGTCCCGGCGCGAGCCACGCGCCGCCGGCGTACAAGGAGGCATCCGTGCCGCACGTCCTGGTCCTCAACGCGTCGTACGAGCCACTCGGCGTCGTACCGCTCCGCCGCGCGCTCGTCCTCGTCCTCGAGAACAAGGCCGTATGCCTCGAGGAGTCCGGCGCCTACATGCACAGCGCAACCGTCACTGTCCCCGCGCCCAGCGTGGTCCGGCTGAAGCGATTCGTGCGGGTTCCCTACCGGGGGCCCGTTCCTCTTACCCGTCGTGCGCTCTTCGCACGCGACGGCGGCCGGTGCATGTACTGCGGTGGCGTCGCAACCAGCGTCGACCACGTCATTCCGCGCAGCCGCGGTGGTCAGCACGTCTGGGACAACGTGGTGGCGTCCTGTCGCCGCTGCAACCATGTCAAGGCCGACCGGCATCTCTTCGAGATCGGCTGGCGGCTCCGCCACAAACCGGCTCCACCCACCGGCCTGGCCTGGCGCATCATCGGCACCGGGCATAGGGACCCGCGCTGGCTGCCCTACCTGCAGCCGTACGGCGCGGACGACGCCTTGGCCCGGATCGACGGCATCTCCGCCTGAGGTCCGGGCTTCTGCGTTCTCCGGGGCGAGCGGCACCGCCGGTCGCCCCGGACCACCGGCGGCCGGCCGTACCTCGCGCCGGCCGCCCCACGCCGTCGCCCCGGCCCCGGGAGTCCCCTGTGCTCCCGGGGCCGGACGGGCTTGCGGCATGCTCCGGCCCGGCGCGGGCGGCCGGCGTGCTGTTCCCGGTGCGGATGTGGGGCGTGCCCGAGCCTGCCGCGGATGTCGGGCGTGCCCGAGCCCGCCGCCGATGTGAGGCGTCCCCGAGCCTGCCGCGGCTGTCGGGCGTGCCCGAGCCTGCCGCGGATGTGAGGCGTCCCCGAGCCCGCCGCCGATGCCCGGCGCCGGTGTCAGGCGTGCCGCAGCTCGGCCGGGCTGAGGGAGCGGCGCAGGAGTGGCAGGGACGTGGCCGCAGCCAGCAGGCAGGCCGCGTACACCACGAACGGCACCAGCAGCGGGGCCGGCGGCAGCGCGGTGCCGCCCGTGTCGGCCAGAAGCGCGTACCAGGTGGCGATGCCCATGCCCCCGAGGCCCGCCAGGGCCACCGCGGGCGCGAGCGGCAGGGCGGTCTCCAGGAGCAGCGCCCGGGCCAGAACGGCGGCCGGGACACCGGCCGCGGCCTGCGCGGCGAGCGCCCGGCGGCGGGTGGCCGGCGATTCGGCCGTGCCCACGGCCAGGCCGCAGAGCGCGATCGCCAGGGCGAGCAGCAGCGCGGCCCCGGTCAGGTCGATGCCGGTGGTGTAGAAGGAGATGTCCATGGCAAGCGACTGCGGGCCGCGCTGGTGCAGGGTGCCCAGCAGCACCTGCCGTACGCCCATGAATCCGGTCCCGGCGACGGTCACCAGCAGGACGGCCGCGTGGGTGCGGGCGGCGGTCCAGGGGTCGTCACGCAGCCGTTCGGCCGCGATCAGCACCGCCGGGTCGCAGGTCCGTTCCGCGAGCCGCCGGCCGATGAGCCGGGAGGTGACACCGCTCAGCCAGACGGCGCTCGCCCCCGTACCGATCACCACGGACAGCACCAGCACCGGGGCCGTGCCGAAGCCGCCGACGGAGGACGGCGCCACGAGCATCCCGGCGACCAGCAGTCCCGACGCCGCGAGCGGGAGCAGCGGCCCCGGGCCCCGTCCGGCGCGCGGGCGCACCCGGCGCACCCGGCCCAGCGGCTCCGCGACCACCCGCCGCAGCGCCACCACGCTCACCAGCGCGCCCAGCACCGGCACCGCCGCGGTGACCAGGGCACACGCCGGCCACAGCAGGGCCGGCGCGGCCGGCCACAGCCCCAGCAGCAGCGGCACGGCGATGGGGGCGGCGACGGCCGAGCCGCCCAGACAGGCGAGGCCGGCCTCCAGCGCGGCGATGCGCCGCACCTGGCCGGGCGCGGCCCCGGCCAGCCGCAGCCGGGCCAGCCGCCGGTCCCGGTGCACGGCACCGATCCGGGCGCACTGTGCGAGGAAGCCCAGCACGGGCACGAGCAGCAGAAGCAGGGTGAGGACGATGCCCGCGCGCTCGCCCGGCTGGTTCAGCAGTCCGTTCGCCGACGCTATCCGGTACTGCCCCCGCAGCGAGGCCACCGCGGTGGCGGCCAGGGCCAGACCCGTGGCGAGCCCGGCACCCACCGCGGTCAGCAGCACCCGCCACCCCTCCCGCCGGTCCGAACCGCGGGTCAGCAGCCAGGCCAGACGCAGTTCGCCGCTCATCGCGCCACCTCCGTGGCCCCGGCCGCCACGTCACCGTCCCGCAGGATCACCTCGCGGTCCGCGTACGCCGCCACCTGGGCGTCGTGCGTGATCAGCAGCACCGCCGTGTCCGACGCGCGGGCCGTGTGGGCGAGCGCGGTCATCACCTGCTCCGAGGCGAGCGAGTCCAGGGCGCCGGTGGGCTCGTCCGCGAACACCACCTTCGGCCTGGTCACCAGGGCCCGGGCGAGGGCCACGCACTGGGCCTGCCCCCCGCTCATCTCGCCGGGCCGCAGATCCTGCCGGCCGAGCACGCCGAACCGCTCCAGCCAGTCGCCGGCCCGCTCCCGCGCTTCCCGGCGCCCCGTGCCCGCGATCAGCAGCGGCAGCGCCACATTGTCGACGGCGGTCAGCTCGGGGATGAGCTGCCCGAACTGGAAGACCACTCCGAACTCCGTCCGCCGCAGCTCGCTCAGCCGCGTCTCCGAAAGCCCGTCCAGGCGTTCGCCCGCGTACTCGACCGTGCCCGAGTCCGGGCGGACGATCCCCGCGAGGCAGTGCAGCAGCGTGGACTTGCCGCTGCCGCTGGGGCCGGTCACGGCGAGTATCTCGCCCGCGTGCAGCTCGACTGAGGCGCCGCGCAGCGCCCGGGTGGAGCCATGCGCCTTGCATAGCTGACGGCCGGTCAGGAGGGGTGGGGTCATGCGGTGTCGACCTCCGCGGTCAAGGTGGTGAGCCGGGCCGCCGTGGTGGTCATCCAGCGGAGGTCGGCGTCGAGGTGGTTGAGGGCGTAGTCGGCCGAGAGCACGGTCGCGAGGTCGGCGCCCGGCGCGGTCTTCACCGCGGTCAGCTCCCGCATCCGCGCCTTGTGCGCGGCGCGTTGTGCCGTGAGGTACGCGGCCGGGTCCGCCGACGCGAGGATCGCCACGACGACCTTGGCGAAGATCTCATTCGTGACGAACGGCGCGGGGGGAGTGATCTCCCCGGCCCAGCGGGCCAGTTCGTGCGCGCCGTCGTCCGTGGAGCGGTAGAGCGTGCGTTCCGGGCCGCCGTCGGAACCGGTTCCCTCGACCTCGGCCAGGCCGTCGCGGACCAGGCGTTGCAGGGTTGTGTAGACCTGCCCGTACGCCAGCGGCCGCGCCTGCGGGAACCGCTCGTCGTGCCGCCGCTTGAGGTCGTAGCCATGGCTCGGCCCCGCGGCGAGCAGCCCGAGCAGGATGTGACGGGTGCTCATGAGATCAGTATGTACCACGTACATGTACTGAGTGAATAGTGGGCGCCGCGAAATTCCGGCAGGGGAGCGTGCGTCGGCCCCGGACAACCAGGTACGGTCTGTGACGAAACGCACGATGTCCGTCCTCGTACGTCTGCGGGCGCGCCCGCTGGGTAGGCCAGTTCTCACCCGCATCCGTCGTACGACGACAAGGAGGCCCCCGTGGCCGTACCGGTACACCCCCCGCTTCCGGCCCTGTCCAAACGCCGCTTCGAACGCGACGATCCCGACGCCCTGCTGTGCGTCCTCAGCGCGGAGGTCGCCTGCGCCGAGGCACCGCTCACCAGCGAACCGCCGCTGCCCGACGCCGAGCCCCTCACCAGCGAACCCCCGCTCGCCGACGCCGCGCCGCTGACCAGCGAGCCCACGGCCGCCGGCCTGGACCCCACGGGGTTGTAGATGGCGCCGGCCGACCCCGGGCGTGACGCGACGCCGCTGGCCCGGCTCGCCGCCCTGCACGGCGTCGCCACCTCCTACCAGCCCTCCCCGGACCGTACGGCCCAGGCGTCGGACACCGCGGTCGTCGCCGCCCTGGCGGCGCTCGGCGTCGACGCGCGCACCCCGGACGCCGTACGCCACGCCCTCGCCGCCCGCGAGAGAGAACTGCGCGAACGGCTGCTGCCGCCGACCGTGGTCGGCTGGGGCGGGCGCCCGCCCGCCGCCCTCGCCTCGCTCCCGGACGGCACCCGCCTGAGGATCGAGACCGAGCAGGGGGAGACACGCGATTCGGCCGGACGACTCCCGCCCGGTGTCCATACCGTGCGGGTGACCGCGCCCGACGGACGCACCGCCGAGGCCCATCTCGTCGCCGCGCCCGACCGGCTGCCCGAGCCGCCCGGGCGCTCCTTCGGACTGCTCGTCCAGCTCTACTCCCTGCTCTCCCGCCGCTCCTGGGGCATGGGCGACCTCGGCGACCTCACCGAGCTGACCGCATGGGCGGGCCGGACGCTCGGCGCCGGATTCGTGCAGGTCAACCCGTTGCATGCGGCCGTGCCCGGCCCGCCCACGGATCCCTCCCCCTACCGTCCCTCCTCGCGCCGCTACCCGGACCCCGTCCATCTGCGCGTCGAGGACCTCCCCGAGTTTCCCTACGTCGAGGACCAGGTGCGGCTGCGGGCGCTGCTGGCGCGGGCCGCGCGGCTGCGGGAGTCCGTCCTCGACAAGGGTGCGCTGATCGACCGCGACGCCGTGTGGGACCTCAAGCGCGAGGCGCTCGAACTCGTGCACGCCGTGCCCCTGGGACCCGGACGGCGGGCCGCCTACGCCGACTTCCTCGCCGAGGAGGGCGAGGCGCTGGAGGACTACGCCACCTGGTGCGCGCTCGCCGAGGTGTACGGCTCCGACCGGCACGCCTGGCCCGCCCGGCTGCGCGATCCGCGCTCGCCCGAAACCGCCCGCGCCCGCGCCGAGCTGATGGACCGCGTCGACTTCCACACCTGGCTCGCCTGGCTGACCGACGCCCAGCTCGCCACCGTCCAGCGCACCGCGCGCGACGCCGGGATGGCCGTGGGGCTGATCCACGACCTCGCCGTCGGCGTGCACCCGGGCGGCGCCGACGCCTGGGCGCAGCAGGAGTACCTCGCGGCCGGCATCTCGGTGGGCGCCCCGCCCGACGCCTTCAACCCGCGCGGCCAGGACTGGGGGCTGCCCCCCTGGCGCCCCGACCGTCTGGCCGCCTCCGGGTACGCCCCCTACCGCCGGCTTCTGCGCGCCCTCTTCCGGCACGCGGGCGCCCTGCGCATCGACCATGTCATGGGCCTGTTCCGGCTGTGGTGGGTGCCGCAGGGGCAGCCGCCCACGGAGGGGACCTACGTCCGCTACGACGCCGAGGCCATGCTCGCCGTCCTGGTCCTGGAGGCGGCGCGTGCGGGGGCGCTGGTCATCGGGGAGGACCTCGGGACGGTGGAGCCGGGCGTGCGGGAGGCGCTGCACGAGCGCGGGCTGCTCGGCACCTCCGTTCTGTGGTTCGAACGGGACTGGGAGGGCACCGGGCAGCCACTGCCGCCCGAACGCTGGCGGGCGGACTGCCTGGCCACCGCCACCACCCACGACCTGCCGCCGACCGCCGCCCGGCTCTCCGGCGAGCACGTGGAACTGCGCGACCGGCTCGGCCTGCTGACCCGCCCCCTGGACCAGGAGCGCGCCACGGCGGCCGCCGACGCCCGCGAATGGCTCGCCCTGCTGACCCGGCTCGGGCTGCTGAAGGGAACGAGCGGCGGGGGCCCGACGGCCTCGGAGGAGCTGGAGGTCCAGGCCGTCCACCGGTTCCTGCTGCGCACACCCGCCCGGCTGATCGGGGTCTGGCTCCCGGACGCGGTGGGCGACCGCCGGCCGCAGAATCTCCCGGGCACCTGGGACGAGTACCCGAACTGGCGCCTGCCGATGGCGGACGCCGAGGGACGCCCGATCACCCTGGAGGAACTGGCGGTCTCACCGCGGCTGCACGCGCTGATGGACGTGGTGCGGGACCGGGACACCGCACAGGACGGGCCGGGCCCCGGCGCGGACGGCGACCCCGGAGCGGCGGGGCGGGCGGAGGCCGGGGACGGAAAGCCGGGGTGACCGGTCGGAGCGCTGATGTGCGGTGCGGGTCGCGGGCTTCCAGCGGACCCCGGGGCTTCCAGCGGACCCCCGGGCGCGCGGCCTGTCCGGGCGTTCGCTACTTTTGCACCGTGGACAAGAAGAACGCCCTGCGCGCCGGCGCCCTGGCCGCCGGTACGACGCTGATGATGCTGCTCATGTCGTCCCCCGCGCTCGCGCTGACGCGCGACGACGGCGACGACCCCGGCAAGGGCCTGAGCGTGGCCGAGACGCTGGGGCTCTTCGTCGCGGCGCCGATCGTGCTGTTCCTGATCATCGCGGGCCTCGTCATGGTCACCGACAAGTCCCGCAAGCAGGCGAAGCAGGGCTGAGGCCGTTCGGGCAGCGGCGGGGTCCGTCCCGGGGCCCGTCGGCCGTCCCGGCCTTTTTGTCGAGGGAGTCCGCGCGCCGGTGTGCGGACTCCCTCGACGTGTTACAAGTGGGCCAGCGGCATCGACCACAGGTACGGACCCGCCCTCGTCGCCCCGCGGATGTGGCCGCAAGCGCTCGTCGGCCGACGACCCTGGGCACCAGGAGGTCGCCATGGCAGGCAAGACCCGCACCCCCGCCTCCGGCGACGGCACCCCCACCGGTGTCATCGTCGTCGGCGCGGGCCCCACTGGTCTGCTCCTCTCGGGTGACCTCGCGGCCGCCGGCATCCCCGTCACCCTGGTCGAGAAGCGGCCCCACCGGATCAGCAACCTCTCCCGCGCCTTCGGCGTGCACGCCCGCACCCTGGAGCAGCTCGACGCCCGCGGCCTCGCCGACGAACTGGAGGCACGCGGACACGCCCTCTCCGAGTTCCGGCTCTTCAGCCGTCTGTCCGTCCGGCTCAGCCGCATCCCCTCCCGCTTCAACCACATCCTCGTCCTCCCGCAGTACGAGGTGGAGAAGGTGCTCGAGCGGCGGGCGGCGGAGGCCGGGGTGCGGTTCGTGTACGGCACCGAGGTCACCGGACTGGCCCAGGACGCCGACGGGGTGACCGTCCGGGTCCGCGGGGCCGGGGGCGAGCCCGGGGAGATGAGCGCCGCGTACGTCGTCGGCGCCGACGGCCTGCACAGTGCCGTCCGCCGGGCGATGGGCCTGCCCTTCCCCGGCAGGTCCGTGATCCGTTCCCTCGTCCTCGCCGACGTCCTGCTCGACGAGAAACCCGAGCAGGTGATCACCGCCAACGCCGTCGGCGACGCCTTCGCCTTCCTCGCCCCCTTCGGCGACGGCTACTACCGGGTCATCGGCTGGAACCGCGGCCGCGACCTCCCCGACACCGCGCCGATCGATCTCGGCGAGGTCCGGGAGACCGTCCGCCTCGCGCTCGGCCGCGACTACGGCATGCGCGACGCCCGCTGGATGTCCCGGTTCCACAGTGACGAACGCCAGGCGCCCGCCTACCGGGTCGGCCGTGCCCTGCTCGCCGGGGACGCCGCACACGTCCACAGCCCGGCCGGCGGCCAGGGCCTGAACACCGGCCTCCAGGACGCCGCGAACCTCTCCTGGAAGCTCGCCGCCGTGCTGCGCGGCCACGCCGGCCCCGAGCTCCTCGACACCTACCAGTCCGAACGTCACCCGGTGGGCAGGGCCGTGCTGCGCAGCAGCGGCGGGCTCATCCGGATGGCGATGGCCCGGCGCCCCTGGACCCTGGCCCTGCGCGCCGTGCTGGTCGCCCTCTTCAACCACGTCACCCCGGCGCGGCGGCGCGCGATCGGTCAGATCACCGGCATCGGATACCGCTACCCCGCCCCGCGGGGCGCCCATCCGCTGGCCGGCCGGCGCGCCCCGGACATCGCGCTGACCACCGGACGGCTCTACGAGGCCCTGCGCGGCGGCAGGTTCGTGCTGATCGCCCCGGACGGCGTCGAGGCGGTCGGCAGGGAGGACCGGCTCGCGGTGGAGCACTGGGCGAGCGGACGCCGCACGGCGGTGCTTGTGCGGCCCGATGGATACGTCGCCTGGGCGGCCGAGGCGCCCGACGCCGAGCGCATCGAGGAGGCGCTGGTCAGCTGGACGGGCCCGAGCTGACGGTACCGGTGAGCAACTGGCGCAGCAGATCGGCCAGTTGGCCGGACTGTCGCGCGTCCAGAGCGTTCAGGGCTTCCGTCTGGACGGCCAGTCCCGCGCCGACCGCCTCGTCGATGAGCCGGAGCCCCCGCTCGGTGAGCGTCACCCGCAGACCGCGCCGGTCGTGGGGGTCGGGGGAGCGGCGCAGCAGTCCGGCCGCCTCCAGCTTGTCCAGACGGCCGGTCATACCGCCCGTGGTGAGCATCAAAGTGGCCGACAACCGGCGCGGCGAGAGGGTGTAGGGCTCGCCGGAGCGGCGCAGGGTCGCCAGGACGTCGAACTCCCCGCGGGAGATCCCGTAGGGGGCGTAGGCCTTCTCCATCCGGTCGCCCATCTCACGCGACAGCCGGAAGATCCGCCCGAAGACCTCCATCGCGGCGGTGTCGAGGTCCGGGCGCACCGCGGCCCACTGCTCGATGATCGCGTCGACGGGGTCCCCGGGGGTCTGGTCCATGCGCAGAGTATCCGTCCGCGTCCGGGTCGCTCGCAAGAAAGCGGGTCGACACCAAGTGGGTCGGCGGAAAGTAGCTTGACGTCTATTTGCTTAGAGCTAAGCTAATCAGTGCTGAGTCAAACGGGGCTCGGCCTACCCGCCCGGGTCGAATGACAGGGGGACTCATGAAGCGGTACGCCACGGCCCTGCTCACCGCCCTCGCGCCCGTCTCCTGGGGCACGACCTATGCCGTCACCACCGCGTTCCTGCCGGACGGGCGCCCACTGTTCACCGGCCTGATGCGCGCGCTGCCCGCCGGACTGCTGCTGCTCGCGCTCGGGCGGGTGCTGCCGCGCGGCGCCTGGTGGTGGAGGGCGGCGGTGCTGGGCGCGCTCAACATCGGCGCCTTCTTCCCGCTGCTGTTCCTGTCCGCGTACCGGCTGCCCGGCGGTATGGCGGCCGTCGTCGGATCGGTCGGGCCGCTGTTCGTGGCCGGCCTGTCGGCGCTGCTGCTCGGGCAGCGGCCGACCGTCCGGACGCTGCTGACGGGCGCCGCCGCGGCCCTCGGGGTCAGCCTCGTCGTCCTCAAGGCGGCCGGCGCGCTCGATGCGGTCGGGGTGCTCGCCGCGCTCGCCGCCACCGCCTCCATGTCCATCGGCACCGTGCTCACCAAGCGCTGGGGCCGCCCGGACGGCGTCGGCCCGCTCGCCCTCACCGGCTGGCAACTGACCGCAGGCGGGCTGCTGATCGCGCCGATCGCGCTGCTCGCCGAGGGGGCGCCGCCAGCCCTCGACGGGCGGGCCCTCGGCGGCTACCTCTACCTTGCGCTCGCGAACACGGCGGTCGCGTACTGGCTGTGGTTCCGGGGCATCGGACGCCTCACCGCCACTCAGGTCACCTTCCTCGGCCCGCTGTCCCCGCTGACCGCCGCCGTCGTGGGCTGGGCGGCACTCGGCCAGGCGCTCACCCCCCTCCAGCTCGCGGGGATGGCCCTGGCGTTCGGGGCGACGGTCCTCGGCCAGCTCGCCCCGCTCGGCCCTCGACGGCGGCGGCCGAGCGCGACGGACCGGCCGGGCATGACAGACCGGCCGAGCGTGATGGATCGACTGAACGTGACGGACCGGCTGAACGAGACGGACCCCGGCCGAGTGTGACGGACCGGCTGAACGGGACAGACCGGCCGAGTGCGACGGACCGGCCGGGCACGACGGATCGGCCGGGCACGACGGATCGGCCGGGCACGACGGATCGGCCGGGCACGACGGATCGGCCGGGCACGACGGATCGGCCGGGCACGACGGACCGGCCGGGCACGACGGACCGGCCGGGCAGGACAGAGGGCGCCCGGCATGCGCCGGACGCCCTCACCCGGTGACGACGGGACGGCAGCGGCTACGCCCGGGCGGCGGCCGCGTCCGCGGCCTGCGCCCGGAGCGCGCGCTCGACACCCGCGCGCGACTCCATGATCAGACGGCGCAGGGCCGGGGGCGGCTCGGCGGCGGCCAGCCATGCGTCGGTCTTCGCCAGCGTCTCCTCGGACACCTGGACCGCCGGGTAGAGCCCCACCACGATCTGCTGGGCCATCTCGTGCGAGCGGGAGTCCCAGATGTCCTTGACCACCTCGAAGTACCGGTCCGTGTACGGGGCGAGCAGTTCGCGCTGGTCGGTCTGGACGAAGCCCCCGATCACCGCCTCCTGCACGGCGTTGGGCAGCTTGTCGGACTCGACGACCGACGCCCACGCCTCCGCCTTGGCCTCGGGGGTGGGACGGGCGGCCCGGGCGGTGGCAGCGTGCCGCTCACCCGCCGCCGTCTTGTCCCGGGCCAGCTCGCCCGCGATCTCCGGCTCGTCGAAGCGGCCCACGGCCGCGAGCCGCTCCACGAACGCCCAGCGCAGCTCGGTGTCGACGACCAGGCCCTCGACCGTCTGCGAACCGTCCAGCAGCGCCTCCAGCAGGTCGAGCTGCTCCGGCGTACGGGCGGTCGCCGCGAAGGCGCGGGCCCACGCCAGCTGGTGGTCGCTGCCCGGCTCGGCGGACCGCAGATGGGCCAGGGTCGCGTCCGTCCACCGGGTCAGCAGCGCCTCGCGCGCGGACGGGTCGGCGTACAGGTCGATCGCCAGCTTCACCTGGCGGTGCAGCGACTGCACCACACCGATGTCCGACTCCTTGGAGATGCCGGACAGCACCAGCGAGAGGTAGTCGCGGGCCGCCAGCTCCGCGTCCCGCGTCATGTCCCAGGCCGACGCCCAGCACAGGGCGCGCGGCAGCGACGAGTCGAAGTCCCCCAGGTGCTCGGTGACGAAGGCCAGCGACTTCTCGTCCAGCCGGACCTTGGCGTACGACAGGTCGTCGTCGTTGAGCAGGATCACGTCCGGGCGGCGCCGGCCCGCGAGCTGCGGCACGGCGGTCAGCTCGCCGTCCACGTCCAGCTCGATGCGGCCGTCCTCGGCGCGCCGCAGCTTGCCGCTGCCGGCGTCGAGGTCGTACAGGCCGATGGCGATGCGGTGCGGACGCAGGGTCGGCTCGCCCTTGGCACCCGCCGGGAGCGCCGGGGCCTCCTGGCGGATGGCGAAGGAGGTGATGACCCCGTCCGCGTCCGTCTCCACCTCGGGACGCAGGACGTTGATGCCCGCCGTCTCCAGCCACTTCCCCGACCAGGTCTTCAGGTCCCGCCCGGAGGTCTTCTCCAGGGCGCCCAGCAGATCGGACAGGCGCGTGTTGCCGAACGCGTGCTGCTTGAAGTAGGCCTGCACGCCCCTGAAGAAGGCGTCCATGCCGACGTAGGCGACGAGCTGCTTGAGGACCGAGGCGCCCTTGGCGTACGTGATGCCGTCGAAGTTGACGAGGACGTCGTCCAGGTCGTTGATCTCGGCCATGATGGGGTGGGTGGACGGGAGCTGGTCCTGCCGGTAGGCCCAGGTCTTCATGGAGTTCGCGAAGGTCGTCCAGGAGTGCGGCCAGCGGCTCTCCGGGTGGTGCGCCAGACAGGCGGCCTCGGCGTAGGTGGCGAACGACTCGTTCAGCCAGAGGTCGTTCCACCACTCCATGGTCACCAGGTCGCCGAACCACATGTGGGCCAGCTCGTGCAGGATCGTGGCGGCCCGGGACTCGTACGCCGCGTCCGTCACCTTCGACCGGAACACATACTGGTCGCGGAAGGTGACCGCACCCGCGTTCTCCATCGCGCCCGCGTTGAACTCCGGCACGAACAGCTGGTCGTACTTCTGGAACGGGTAGGCGTAGTCGAACTTCTCCTGGAACCAGTCGAAGCCCTGGCGGGTCACCTCGAAGATCGCGTCGGCGTCCAGGAACTCGGCGAGGGACGGCCGGCAGTAGATGCCGAGCGGGACGGTGCGCCCGTCCTTCTCGTAGACGCTGTGCACGGAGTGGTACGGGCCGACGATCAGCGCGGTGACGTACGTCGAGATCCGCGGCGTCGGCTCGAAGACCCAGACGTCGTCCTTGGGCTCCGGAGTGGGCGAGTTGGAGATGACGGTCCAGCCTGTGGGCGCCTTCACGGTGAACTGGAAGGTGGCCTTGAGGTCGGGCTGCTCGAACGAGGCGAACACACGCCGCGCGTCGGGCACCTCGAACTGGGTGTAGAGGTACGCCTGCTCGTCGACGGGGTCGACGAAACGGTGCAGGCCCTCGCCGGTGTTGGTGTAGGCGCAGTCGGCGACCACGCGCAGGACGTTGCGGCCCCGAAGGAGGCCGGGCAGGGCGATCCGCGAGTCCTTGAAGACCTCGGCCGGGTCCAGGGCGTCGCCGTTGAGCGTCACCTCGTGGACCGTCGGGGCCACCAGGTCGATGAAGGTCTCCACGCCTCCCGCGGTCTCGGCTTCGCTCGACCGGGAGGTGCCCCCGTCCGCTACGTCGAAGCGCACCGTGGTCACGGACCGGTAGGTGCCGCCCTCCTGCGCGCCGGAGAGGTCGAGATCGATCTCGTACGAGTCAACGGTGAGCAGCTTCGCCCGCTGCTGCGCCTCTTCGCGAGTCAGGTTTGTGCCAGGCACGCGGTCATCTCCTCGTTATGTGTGGGTTGCGCCATCCTTCCACGTCACCACGGTGTTGGGCGATGACCCAGGAGCGCATCACGGGGCCGGGGAGAGCAAGGGCGCGCACCGCCGGCGGCGCGCGCCCTTCGGGAGGGGGGAGGCCGTCTACTCGTTCAGCTCCGCCGCCACCAGTTCCGCGATCTGCACGGCGTTCAGCGCCGCGCCCTTGCGGAGGTTGTCATTCGAGATGAACAGCGCCAGGCCGTTGTCCACCGTCTCGTCGCGGCGGATGCGGCCCACGTACGAGGGGTCCTGGCCGGCCGCCTGGAGCGGGGTCGGGATGTCGGAGAGGGCCACGCCGGGCGCGCCGGCCAGCAGCTCGGTGGCGCGCTCCACCGGGAGCGGACGCGCGAAGCGGGCGTTGACCTGGAGGGAGTGGCCGGAGAAGACCGGGACGCGGACACAGGTGCCGGAGACCTTCAGCCCGGGGATCTCCAGGATCTTGCGGGACTCGTTGCGGAGCTTCTGCTCCTCGTCCGTCTCGTTCAGGCCGTCGTCGACGAGGTTGCCGGCGAGGGGCACCACGTTGAAGGCGATCGGGCGCTGGTAGACGTGCGGCTCGGGGAAGTCGACCGCCTGGCCGTCATGGGTCAGCCTGTCGGCGTCGGCGACCACCTTCTGGGCCTGGCCGTGCAGCTCCGCGACGCCCGCGAGGCCCGAGCCGGACACCGCCTGGTAGGTGGCGACGACGAGCGCCTCCAGGCCCGCCTCCTCGTGCAGCGGCTTCAGCACCGGCATCGCGGCCATCGTCGTGCAGTTCGGGTTGGCGATGATGCCCTTCGGGCGGTTCACCACGGCGTGCGGGTTGACCTCGGAGACGACCAGCGGCACGTCCGGGTCCTTGCGCCAGGCCGAGGAGTTGTCGATCACGACGGCGCCCTGCGCGGCCACCTTCCCGGCCAGCGCCTTCGAGGTGGCGCCGCCCGCGGAGAACAGCACGATGTCCAGGCCGGTGTAGTCGGCCGTGGCCGCGTCCTCCACCGTCACGCCGTCGAGGACGGTCCCCGCGGAGCGGGCCGACGCGAACAGGCGCAGCTCGGTGACCGGGAAGTTCCGCTCCGTGAGGATCCTGCGCATGACCGTGCCGACCTGACCGGTGGCTCCGACGATTCCGACCCTCACGGCGACTCCCTCTGCGTGTGTTCTGCGTGCGTAGTGCCTGGCCGAGGCCTTTCCATCATGCGGCCGACCCCGGCCCGGCTGTCCAATTCTTTGCGCGGCCTGCCCGAGGAGTGGGACGTCACCTCTCCGCCGGCGGTTGCGGATGTCCTGCCTCCACCCCCGCTGAGCTGGAGAAAGTCATCCGACAGGGGCTCCGCGCCGCAAGCTGTGCTGCCGCGTGCCTGCCCCTGCCCGAGCGGCTTACACGACGGTGTGATGTACACCTCTGCCGTGTGGCGCGGACCTCCCGCGAACGTTTCGGCCCCCTGAGGCGTCGTAGGGGAAACGCGCAAGGGGAGGGGTGGCTGTGCTGCGCAGAAAGGCCCGCCGCGGGCCGGGGGCGGACCACGCGGTGGACGATCCCCTGGACGCGGCCCAGGAACGGCGGGTGCGGGCGGTGCTCGCGCTCGGCGGGGTGCCGCAGACGGACCTGCCGGACGGGGTGCAGCAGGTCCGTCTGCGGTTGCTGGAGCGGACCGCGAGCGGGCGCGAGGCACCGCGGGACGTGTCCGCGTGGGCGGCGGTCGTCGCCTCCAACCTGGCGATGGACTGGCACCGGTCCAGGCGCCGCCAGGTGCGCCTGGGGGAGCGGCTGGCGTCCCTGCGGCAGCCGGACCACCCCTCCGGGGAGGACTCCAGCGTGCTCTCGCTCGCCGTCGCCCAGGGCCTGGACGAGCTGCCCGACCCCCAGCGCCAGGTCGTCGTGCTGCGTTTCTACGCCGATCTGCCGGTGCGGGACATCGCGGAGCAGCTCGGTATCCCGGAGGGCACCGTCAAGAGCAGGCTCCACTCGGCGGTCCGCGCGCTGCGCGCCCGTCTGCACGAGGACGAGGTGGTGTGACATGGCCGCCGAGTACGACGGCGTCGACGCGCTGATGGCGGCGATCACCGGCGAGCCGCTGCCGGACGCGGCGCGTTCCGACGTCGAGTTCATGACGGGACACCGGGCGGCCCTGGCCGATGTGGCACTGCTGCGGGAACAGCTGAGCGTTCTCGGGGATGCGCTGGCGGCGCCACCGGCCGGGGTGCAGTCGCCGGCCGGGGCCCCGAGCCGTCCGTTCGCCCCGCGTCCGGTGAGGCTCGCGCGCCGCGGGCGGCCCCTGCGCCTCGCCCTCGGGTCGCTGGCGGCCGTGGTGGCGCTGTCGGCCGTCGTCGGGCTGGCCCGGCTCGTCGCGCTCGGCGGGGGAGCGGACGACGCCGCGTCCAAGGGCAGCGCCGCCGCTGCCGACGGCGCAACGGCCCAAGACGGGTCGCCGCCGTCCGATCCCGAGCGGGAGGTGGCCTGCTCCCGGCTCGTCGTCGAGGGGACGGTGAGCGAGGTGGGACCGCTCGGCGGCCCCAGGACCAGGGTGGAGCTGACCGTCACGCGGTACTACCGGCCCGAGGGCGGGCCGTCCCGCGTCACCGTGCTCCTCGACGGCCGGGCCGAGCCGCAGCCGCGCCGGGGCCAGCATGTGCTGATCCGTGTCCCGCGGGACGGGGACGGCCCGACCCTGTGGGCCGTGGGCGAGGGGCGCGTCGCCGCGAACCGCGCCTGGATCACCAAGGCGCTGCCGGGCTCCCGGCACACGGGGTGCCCCTCGGGCGGGCCGGGCTGACCCGTACGACGACGAAGGGCGGGCGCCCGTCACAAGGCGACGGGCGCCCGCCCTCACCGCCGTACGGAGACCTACGGCGTGAGCTTCTCGATCTTCACGCTGCCCACGCCCGCGACCGTGCCGCGCGCGTTGACCAGCCGGACCTGGCCGAAGAACTCCCGGCCCTCGGGGGCCGCCGCGGCCGCGGTGACCGACCCGGAGACCGTCGCGGAGTCACCCGTGCCGAGCTTCACCGGCGTCGCGTCGTCGACCGTGACCTGGCCGAGGGCGGGGGAGAAGAACACGTCCTGGTAGTCGTAGGCCGTCGAGCCGGACGGGACCGAGTAGCCCGCGACCGCGACGGTGTAGGTGCCGGCGGCGGGCGAGGCGATGTGCACCGACTCCTCCGAGTCGCCGTCCGCGGACTGCGCGACCTGCTTGCCGCTCGCGTCGTACACGGTGAGGTCCAGGTCGGCGGCCGCGTCGGACACATTGCCGATGGCGACGTCCAGCGAGGTGGCGCCCGCGGGCACCTCCACCGTGCTGGTCTGGGTCTCGCCGCCCTTGATGGTCGGCCGTGCCGTCTTCGAGGAGCCGAGCGGGCCGCCGACCAGCCTGCCGTCCAGCGCCGCGTAGGTGTTGGTCACCTTCCAGGAGGCGGTGGCCGGGGCGCCGACCTTGGCCTCGGGCACCGTCACGGTCTGCGGGTCGAAGGCCGCGCCGAGGACGGTGACGTCCAGCTGGTAGGGGTTGTCGAGCATCGGCGACGTACGGCGGGCCTCGACCTCGATCTCCCAGACGCCGGCCTGCGGATCGGCGTACGAGCGGACGTCGGGCTTGCAGCCGTTGCCGTCGAAGTAGTTGTTGTAGCAGTTGGGCGTCGAGGTGTTGTCCACCGGAACGCCGTACGGGTGGATCGAGATGAACCGGGTCTGGCTCTTGTCCTTCAGCCCGCTCATCGCGACCTCCAGCGACCTCGCGCCCTCGGGCACGGTCAGGAAGTACGACGTGCTGCTGTTGCGCTGCACCGAACTCGACGCCGAGTAGGTGTACTTGACCGGCGTGGAGACCACGACCGTGGTGAGGATCTGCTTGTCGACGCCCTCGGTCCTCGGGTCGTCGACCTCCAGGATCGCGCTCTTGATGCCCGCGGACCTCGGAGCCGCCTGGACCTTCACGGTCACCGGCTGGTTCAGCGGCAGTCTCACCTCGTCCGAGCCGAGGATCCGGAAGGTGCCGCCGTGGTTGTTCTCGAAGTTCAGCTCGTGGCGGACCGCCTTGTCCGGGCCGGACGTACGCGTGATCGTGATGTCGTACGTCTTCCTCTCACCGGCCTTCAGCCCGCCCTCGCGGTCGTACAGGCCCGTGCCGAAGCCCGGGGTCTTGAGCGCGTTGTCGATGGCGGTGTCGACGGGGGCCTTGACCACGTAGTTCATGGGCTCGGCGTCGTGGGCGGCCGCGTCGTGGCGGATCGCGTCCCAGGCGTCGACGATGTTGATGCTGCCCGCGCCCTCCTCGTACGCCTGCGCCCCTCTGATGTGGTCGGCGGTCGAGGTCAGGGCCATGCGCAGCTTGGCGGGCGACAGATCGATGTTCTTCTGCTTGGCGGCCGACAGCAGCAGCGCCGAGGCGCCCGCGGCCTGCGGGGACGCCATCGAGGTGCCCTGGAGCATCGAGTAGCCGGCCGGCAGCGAGTAGCCCGCCTCGGCGACCGGGGAGCCCGGCAGCCAGGTCTGGGTGGTGTTGATCGCGGCACCGGGGGCGACGAGGGTCGGCGTGAAGCCGCCGTCCTCGCGGGGGCCGCGCGAGGAGAACGGCATCAGCTGGTACTTCTTGTCCACCCGCGAGCCGTAGTTGGCGGCCCAGGTCTCCTTGGAGATGCCCGCGCCGACCGAGATCACCTTGTCCGCGAGGCCCGGGTCGCCGATGGTGTTGGCGCCGGGGCCCGAGTTGCCCGCGGAGATCACGAGCTGGACGCCGTAGGTGTCGATGAGGCGCGTGTACAGCTCGGCACGCGCGTTGTTGCCGTCGTTGAGCGCCGGGAGACCGCCGATGGACATGTTGACGATGTCGACGCCGCGGTTGACGACGAGGTCGATCATGCCCTCGGTGAGCGCGACGTTGGTGCAGCCGCCGGTCCAGGTGCAGGCGCGCGAGGAGACGATCTTCGCCCCCGGGGCGGCGCCGTTCATCCTGCCGCCGAACAGGCCGTTGGCGGAGGTGATGCCGGCGACGTGGGTGCCGTGCTCGGACTGGATGACGCCGATGTTGACGAAGTCGGCCTTCTTGCCGACCCAGGACCCGCCGTAGGGGTCCATCGGCACGTCCTTGCGGATCTGCACGACGAACGGCACGCGCTCGACGACGTCGGTCTTCGGGTCGTCGGTGCCGAAGTAGCCGATCTGGTAGCCGTCCTTGTACGGCTTCATCGGCGTGTCGTCGCTGAAGTCGTGGTTGTTGTTCAGGTCGAGGGTGACCGTGCCGGCCGCCGGGTCGTACAGGACGCCCCAGCTGTCGGTGGTGTCGCCGTCGCGGTTGAGGTCGCCCTTCTCGTCGCCGCCGGTGGTCGCGGACTCCTTGAAGGTGCTGATCTCGTACGAGCCCGCCGGCGCCGTCCAGGTCTGGCCGCCGTAGGAGAAGGTGGGCCCGGAGACCGGAGTGACCATCGGACGCCAGGTCGCGTCGCTGTCGACGATCGGGTCCGTCGAGGTCACCCAGTCGACGATCTTGCGCTCGCCGGTGGTGGTCTTCTGCAGCGCCGGGTGGCCGAGGTCCACGCCCGAGTCGAGGATGCCGATGGTGACGCCGCGGCCGTCCGCCTTCGGGTGCTCCTTGACGAAGTCGACGGCGCCCGTCTCGAAGGAGGGGTTGTAGGGGTTCTCGGCGGGGGTGCTCCTGCTCGGGCCGGTGTAGGTGGCCGTGCCCTTGCCCGTCGCGCCCTTGGCGGTGTCCGCGCTCGGGGTCGGGTCGTCGAGCGGGATCTCCCGCCGCAGGTCGATGGCGTGCACCGAGGACAGCTTCGCGGCGGCGGCGATGGCCGAGTCGGCCTTGGCGGTCGGGACGGTGGCACGGACGTAGCCGAGCTTGTCGTAGCTGCGGCCGACGGAGCCGCCGCGCACCGCGTCCAGCTCCTTGGCGACCTGCCCGGTCTGCCCGGGGGCCGTCGCGATCATCATGGTGACGTTCTTGGCGCCGTCCGCCTTGGCCTGCGCCAGGAGGTCCGCGTCGTCCGAACCGAGCTTGGCGGTCGCGGACTTGACGGTGGGGTCGGTCCCCGCGGGGGTGTGGCCCGCGGCGAGGGCCAGAGGTATCGGCCCGGCGGCGGAGAGCGCGGCCACGAGACCCGCGGCGACGGCTATGCGGGCCACGCGTCTGGCGCCCGATATCGGGGCGCGGTGAGGGTCGGGGGTCATCGGCATCCCTTGTTGGTAAAGGAACGTGGGTGACGCGGCCGGAAACCGGAGATGGACCGGTTCTGACCGCGGTCGTCCGGATGTCGGGTCCGGGTGACCGCTCAGCTTTACCCAAGGGGCATATGTTTGGGGAGAGTTGACCGAGACGGGATGGAGTCATGGCGCAATCCCGCCATACGTCATCGAGGACTTAGTGGAGCAGGCCGGGACATTTCTGTGAGCCGGCTGTGCGTCCACGCGCGTAGTGGCGGCTCTCCGCCCCCATCCGTGCGCGCGCAGTGACGGGGTCGCGGTCCCCTCCGCCCGCCCGTTCGCCCCCCGGTCCCGGCCCGGCCGGGTTAACGTCCCCGTGTGCGCCAGAAGTTGAGGGTGGCGGCCTACGCCATCTGCGTTCGCGACGGCAAGCTTCTACTCGCCCGGGGGTGGGATCGCGACGGCACCCCCGAGTGGACCCTGCCCGGCGGCGGCATGGAACACGGCGAGGACCCCTACGACACCGTCCTGCGGGAGGTGGAGGAGGAGACCGGCTATCTCATCGAACCCACCGCTCTGCTCGGCGTGGACTCCGTCCGCCACGACCTTGGCGACCGCCTCGGCCGGGCCGTCGACCACCATGGCCTGCGGCTCGTCTACGAGGGGCGGATCACGGGAGGCGCGCTCCGCAACGAGGTCGGTGGCTCCACGGACCTCGCTGCCTGGCATGATCTGGCCGCCGTGCCGGAGCTGAGGCGGGTCGGGCTTGTCGACACAGGGCTCTCCCTGTGGCGCGAGCGCCCCGCGGCCGGCCGGTCACCGCTCACCGGAGGAGGGCACTGACACCTCCGGAACCTGCCTCGATACCCCGGAACATGAACGCGGAGTGACCGCCCCCCGGCCGTTGGGCGAGCGGTCGCGAACGCGCGGGGTAGCCCGAGACCGACGTAGGGTGATCGGCGCTGCGTGTTGCCGTCGCGTTCACGCGCAGGCCATCCCCGGTGCCAACGATCCAGGGCGAGCGGGACGTTCGCTTCGGCGACCGTCCCGCGACCACTGCTGACGCGTTCGTACTCGGGGAGATCGCGCCATGTCGCGCATACGCTCTGTCGCCACGGCGGCTGCCATGAATCGTCGCGCTCTGCTCGCCACCGCCGGGGCCATGTCCCTCACCGCGGGGGTCGGATCCGCGCTGCGGCCCGAGGAGAGCCGGGCCGCCGACCACTCCGCCGGGCACACCGCGCAGGGCGAGGCGCCCGTCGCCGTCTCCCGGCAGGCCCCGGCCGCCGCCCCCCTCGCCCCCTACACCAAGGGCACCACGCTCGCCACGGTCGCCGCCCCGCGGGGCGGCTCCGGGTACCGCCGGCTCGGTGACGGCCCCGGCTGGAAGCGCGTCGTGCGCAGCGAGCTGGCCACGCCCAAGGCCGGCCGCGCCGGCCGCCGCACCACGCTCGCCGCCTTCGTGCAGTTCACCGATCTGCACCTGATGGACAGTCAGCACCCCCTGCGGCTGGAGTTCCTGCGCTCCACCGACCGGCACGCCTGGCGGCCCCACGAGGCTCTGACCGTGCCCGGCGCGATCGCTCTGGTCGAGCGGGTCAACTCGCTGCGGGGCGCCCCCGTCACCGGCTCCCCCCTCCACTTCGTCATGACCACCGGCGACAACACGGACAACAACGCCAAGTCCGAGCTGGAATGGTTCATGAAGATCATGAGCGGCGGTCGCATCACCCCCAACTCCGGTGACCCGCGGCACTACGAGGGCGTCCAGAACAGCGGTCTGAAGCTCTACTGGCAGCCCGACTCCACCGTCCGCGACGCCGACAAGCAGCTCGGCTTCCCGCACATCCACGGCTTCCTGGCCGCCGCGATCCGCGAGGTGCGCAGCCCCGGCCTCAACCTGCCCTGGTACTCCACCGTCGGCAACCACGACGCCCTCCCGCTCGGCTGCTACGGACACGGCGACCCGTACCTCGCCGAGTTCGCGATCGGCGGAAAGAAGCTGATGGAGCTGTCCGCGGCCGAGGCGAGGAAGCTTCAGGACTCCATCAAGTACGCCAAGGACCCCAAGGGCGTCCAGTTCCGTGATCTGCTCAAGGCCCACGCCCGCGCCACACGCTCGGTCACCCCCGACGAGAAGCGCGCCCCCTACACCCCGGCGGACTACCTCAAGGCCCATCTCGACCCGGCGTACGCGGGCCACGGTCCCGTCGGCCACGGCTACTCCTCGGCGAACGTGGACGCCGGCACCCAGTACTACTCCTTCCGCATCGCCGACGACGTCGTCGGCATCAGCCTCGACACCACCGACCCGGGCGGCCACTACAACGGCTCCATCGGCACGGCCCAGCTGACGTGGCTGGACAAGACGCTGCGCGACAACAAGGACTCCTACGCCGTCGTCTTCAGCCACCACACCAGCACGACGATGTCCAACACGCGCCCGGACCCCGCCCGCCCCGGCGAGCGGCGGCACGACGGCCAGGAGGTCATCGCGCTGCTCGGCCGCCACCCCAACGTGCTGGCCTGGGTGAACGGGCACATCCACAAGAACCGCATCACCCCGCACGCAGCCTCCGGCGGCCGCTCCTTCTGGGAGATCTCCACCGCCTCGCACGTCGACTACCCCCAGCTCGCCAACGTCATCGAGCTGGTGGACAACAAGGACGGCACGCTCTCGGTCCTCACCACGCTCATCGAGTCCGCGGCCCCGCACCACACCGATGTCGCCGACCTGACCCAGACGGGCCTGGCCGCCCTGTACCGCGAGCTGTCCTTCAACGCCCCCGGCGCCGACAAGACGCTCGCGGGCAACCCGTCCGACCGCAACACGGAACTGGTCCTGAAGAAGGGCTGACCCCGCGGCCGACCCACGTCCAGGGCTCGGGCCGCCGGGCCGGCCGGGGTCTCATCCCCGCCGGACCGGCACCAGCTCCGCCCGCTCCACGACCGGTTCGCGAGGCCCCGCCGACCGGTTGGCGGCGACCGGGCCCCGCGGGGCCGGCCCGGTGAAGCGGAAGGAGAGCGAGGCGAGGAAGCGGCGGCCCCGGGGCCAGTCCACCGGGACCGTCGCCGTCACCCGGATGACGCCGGACGCGGCCGCGCGGTCCAGGAGGGCCCCGGCCACGGCCCGGCCCGTCCCCGTGCCCCACAGCGACGGATGCAGCAGGAACAGGCCCACCGCGCAGGCGTCCGGTGCCGGGTGGCGCCGCACCGCGTCGATGATCCCGACCACCCGGCCGCCGTCCTCCGTCACCACCAGAACCAGCTTGTCCTGCGGGTCCGCGCCCGGCGGCAGGCTGTAGTACAGGCTCTGGAGGTCGGCGGGGCCCGAGGGCAGGCCGGTGGCGGCCTCGACATACGCGCCGCCGGACGCGAAGAGCGAAAGGACGCCCGGTTCGTCGGCGGGCACGGCCTCCCGCAGGGTGTAGCGTCGTCCGTCGTCCGTGGTGATCGCCAGGGTGAGCGGCTCGGTCATCCGGTCATGGTCGCACCGGGGCCGCGCCCGGACCATCGAATTCCGGGGCCGGCGCCCTCGGGTGGTCACGGTGCGCATGGTCGGGATCACCGAATTACGGTGTAAACCCATCTGCCCCGGAGATGAGACACGCCGTTCATCCGGATGAAACATCTGTGCCGCCTCATATCGGACAACCCGCAGTTCACGGGGATGGTTCGAGATGTGTGCAAGGCGGGTGGTCGCGTGCTGCTGAGGCACCAACTGCGCGTGCTGTCGGTGTACGACGGCTTCTTCTCCGGGGGCGCCCGGATTCTCCACAGCGATGTCGTCCTGGGGCTCCAGGAGGGCGGTCAGCGCCATCGTGTGCTGAGCGTCCACGGAGAGGTGCTTCGCGAGGCCACCCGTCAGGCGATGGAGGACGACGCCTGCTACCGGTCGCTGACCGCGGCCGGGGTGGAGGTCACCTCGCTGGGCCGCGTCTCCGGGCTGCCCGGGGGCCTCGGCGCCGACCCGGCGGTGTTCACCGGGCCGGAGCTGGCCACGACGGCCCGGGCGATGGCGGGCGCCGATGTCATCCTGTCGCTCAAGGAGCAGCCGCTGGGCCTGCTCAACCAGGCGGGCCTGCCGCGCCGCCCGGTGATCGTCTCCCTGCACCGCTCGGACCCGGAGAACCAGGGCGGGGCGCTCGACGAGCTGAAGGCCGCCATCGCCGACGGCACGGTCGTGGCCTGCGTCTGCTGCGCCGAGTCGACCCGGGCCGCCTACGCGGCCGCCGGGATCCCGCCCGAGGTGCTGCATGTCATCCCGAACGGTGTCGATCTGCTGCGCTTCCGGCCCGACCCCGCGCGGCGGCTCCGGCTGCGCGACGCGCTCGGCATCCCGGACTCCGCGCCGGTCGTCGTCTTCGCGGCCCGCTACGACGCCATGAAGAACGTCCCGCTGTTCCTGCGCGCCGCCCGGGCCTGGCTGCGGCAGCAGCCCGAGGGGCATGTGCTGGTGTGCGGCGCGGGCATGTCGGCCGGCCAGCCCGGCCTGCACGCCGACATCGACGTGGCGTTCGGGGACGACCTGGCGCTCGCCGACCGGCTGCACCTGCTGGGTGTCCGGCGCGACATGGAGACCGTCTACGCGGCCGCCGACGTGGTGGCGCTCACCTCGGCCTGGGGCGAGGCGGCGCCGCTGTGCCTGATCGAGGGCATGATGTGCGGGGCCGTCCCGGTCGCCACCGATGTCGGCGACAGCGCGGCGATCGTCGCCGGGCACGGTTTCCTCACCCCGCCGGACCCCGAGGCGATCGCTACGGCCTGGGGCGACGCCGTCGTCGCCCGCGCCGATCTCGCCCCGGTCCTCGAGCGCAGCCGGGAGCGCTTCAGCCGCACCCGCATGATCGCCTCATACGCGGCGCTGATCGACCAGGTCCACACGGAGTCCGTACGGCCGCCCCTCCCGGAGCCTCCGCTGCACGAGCCGCTCTGACGGAACCGGCGCACGAGGAGGGGCCGCCCACGGGCGGCCCCTCCTCTCCCCTCCTGAACGTCTGCTCCCGGCGCTCTACCGGGGCAGCACGACGACGTACGCGGCGGGCTCACGGTCCGCCGCCGCCATCAGGGCCGTGCGGACCACCGTCGCCTGCTGCTCCGGCGCGTCCCGCAGCTTTTTCGGCGTGATGTGGACGACCGTGATCCCGAGCCGCTCCAGGTGCTCGCGCTTGCGGGCGTACTCCGACCACAGCGCGTCGTCGTCCTGCCGGTCGCCCTGGCGCGGGGCCCGGGTGTCCAGCTCCACCGCCACGGCCTGCTCGGGCCAGTACGCGTCCAGGCCGCCGAGATGGGGGCCGCCGGGGAGCCGGAGGTCCACGTTCCACACGGGGTCGGGAAGGCCGTGGTGGCGCACCATCCGGTACAGACGGTCCTCCGCGATCGCCCGGCCCTCCGCCAGCAGCGAGTCCACCGCGTCCACCACATGCGGCCGGCTCAGCAGACGCTCCTGGTTCAGCTCCCGTACCACCGCGGCCGGTTCGCAGTGGCCGCCGCTCACCGCCTCGGTCAGCAGCCGGCGCACCGCGTCCGCCTCCGGCAACTGGGCCACCGCGTCGGCCAGGGCGCGCGGGACCGGCGCGACGGACAGGCCGGCCAGCAGCCGGGGGGTGGGCAGCAGCGGGGTGCGGATCACCCGCGCGCAGCCGGTGCTGCGCAGCCGCCGCGACCGCGGGACGAGGACGTCGATCTGCCTCAGGGCCGGCAGGGTGGGTGTGCAGCAGAAGCCCTGGAGGGTCAGCGCGGCCAGGCCCGTGATCATCGCGTCGGGGTAGCGCACCGGGGCATGGGGGCCGTTCGCGCCCGGCTGCGCGGGGACGCCGGCGGGGGTGGCGAGCGGCGCGCGGCTCGCGTAGAGCAGCACCGCGTGCAGTTGTTCCTCGACGGTCGGTGGTCCCTGGTGCAGGAGGTACACGCCCGGTAGGTACTGCTGCCAGGGGCCGCCTGGCCGGGTGTGCTCGACGATCTCGGCGGCCGTCACACCGTGGGCGCGGAGCTGGGCGGTGGTCAGCACCCGGCGCTGTGCCTCCGACAGATGACGGAGGGGGCGGGGGGAAAGCGGGGTGTTGTGGTTCATGACCCCGGCGTTCCCGCGCCCGATCCGTCCGATAACCGCTGTTACATGCTCGTCGACAAATCCGGACAATCTACAGCTAAAGTACGTGCGTTCGACTGCCGAAAGACGCAGGTGCGGGCCGGGGGGACGACGGGTTACGGGTTCCGATACTCGTATTTCGTAACTGTCGTTTCCCGGGCCCTTCCCGGGCCCCTGTCCCGCCGGGTGCCTAGCGGCCCGCCTCCGCGTCGCACGCCTGACCGCGCAGGGTGCGCGCCAGGTCGTCACGCGCCTCCAGCACCAGTCTGCGCAGCGCCGGCGGCGCGTCCTGGTGCGCCGAGAGCCACGCGTCCGTCGCGGCGAGCGTCTTTGGCGAGTCCTGGAGCGCGGGGAACAGGCCCCTGACCACGTTCATCCCGATCTGGATGGACCGCTCGGCCCACACTCGGTCGATCGCCGCGAAGTACTTCGCCGTGTACGGCGCGAGCAGCTCCCGCTGCGACGGCTGGACGAAGCCCGCGATGGTCGCCTCCACGAGTGCGTTCGACAGGGCGTCCGACTCGACGACCTGCGCCCACGCCTGGGCCTTGACCGCCGCCGAGGGGCGCGCGGCCAGGCAGCGCACCTGGTGCCGCTTCCCGGAGGCCGTGTCGTCGCGGGCCAGCTCCGCCGCGAGCACCGACTCGTCCGCCGCCCCGTGCGCGGCCAGCGGCTGAAGGAAGGCCCAGCGCAGCTCCTGGTCCACCTCCAGGCCGTCGATCTCCGTCGTGCCGTCCAGCAGTGCCCGCAGGAGCCCCAGTTCGGCCTCGTCGCCGGCCACGGCCGCGAAGAACCGCGCCCACGTCAGCTGGTGCTGGCCGCCCGGCTCCGCCTGCCGCAGCTCCTGCAGCGCGCCCTGGGCCAGCAGCCGGCCGCCGGTCTCCCGCCACTCGGGTGCCGCGTAGTACGTCAGCGCCGACTGTGCCCAGTTGTGCAGCATCTGGAGCACACCGATGTCGGACTCCCGGCCGGCGAACCGGAGTACCAGGTCGACGAAGTCCCGGGCCGGCAGCAGCGCGTCCCGGGTCAGGTTCCACAGCGCCGACCAGCACAACGCCCGCGCGAGGGGGTCGGTGAGCGAGCCGAGGCGGTCCTTCAGGGTCGCGAGCGAGGCCTCGTCGAAGCGGACCTTGCAGTACGTCAGGTCGTCGTCGTTGACGAGGACCAGCTCCGGCGCCTCGGCGCCCGCCAGTTCGCCGAGCACCGTCCGCGCACTGTGGACGTCCACCTCGGCGCGCGCATACCGCACGAGCGCGTCCCCCTCGGTGCGGTACAGGCCCACCGCGACCCGGTGCGGCCGCAGTTCGGGATGTGACTCCGCCGCCTCCTGGAGCACGGACAGCTCGGCGATCCGGCCGTCCGCGCCCAGCAGCACCTGCGGGGTCAGCGAGTTGACGCCCGCCGTCTGGAGCCAGGAGCGCGCCCAGGCCGTCATGTCCCGGCCGCTCGTCTCCTGCAGGACCGACAGCAGGTCGCCGAGGCGCGTGTTGCCATAGGCGTTCCGCTTGAAGTAGCGCCGCGCGCCCTCCAGGAACGCCTCCCGCCCCACATACGCCACCAGCTGCTTCAGCACGGAGGCGCCCTTGGCGTAGGTGATGCCGTCGAAGTTGAGCTTGGCGTCCTCCAGGTCGTGGATGTCCGCCGTGATCGGATGCGTGGACGGGAGCTGGTCGGCGCGGTACGCCCATGCCTTGCGGTTGTTGGCGAAGGTGATCCAGCCGTCGGTGAAGCGGGTCGCCTCCACCAGCGAGAAGGAGCCCATGAAGTCCGCGAAGGACTCCTTCAGCCACAGGTCGTCCCACCAGACCATGGTCACCAGGTCGCCGAACCACATATGGGCCATCTCGTGCAGGATCACATTGGCCCGGCGCTCGTACGACGCCTGTGTGACCTTGCCGCGGAAGATGTACTCCTCGCGGAAGGTGACCAGGCCCGGGTTCTCCATCGCGCCGAGGTTGTACTCGGGCACGAACGCCTGGTCGTACTTCCCGAAGGGGTACGGGTAGTCGAAGTGGTCGTGGAAGAAGTCCAGGCCCTGCTTGGTGACCAGGAAGACGTCGTCCGCGTCGAAGTGCCGGGCCAGGCCCTTGCGGCACATCGCGCCGAGGGGGATCTCCAGCGTCGTGCCGTCGTCGAGGGCGCGGGTGTAGGTGTCCGTGACGTAGTGGTACGGGCCCGCCACGACACAGGTGATGTACGTGGAGATGGGCTTCGTCTCCGCGAACCGCCACACCCCGTCGTGCCGTTCGCCGGCGCCGTTGCTCCACACCGTCCAACCCTCGGGGGCGCGGACCTCGAAGCGGAAGGGGGCCTTGAGGTCGGGCTGCTCGAAGTTGGCGAAGACGCGGCGCGAGTCGGCGGGCTCGTACTGGGTGTAGAGGTAGACCTCGCCGTCCTCCGGGTCGACGAAGCGGTGCATGCCCTCACCGGTGCGGGAGTAGGCGCACTGGGCGTCGACCACCAGCTCGTTCTCGGCGGCCAGGTCCTCCAGGAGGATGCGGGTGCCGTCGAAGACCTCGCCGGGGTCGAGGTCCTTGCCGTTGAGCGAGACGGCGGTGACGCTCGGGGCGATCAGATCCGCGAAGCTCGCGGCGCCCGGCTCGGCGCAGCGGAAGCGGATCGTGGTGACCGAACGGAAGGTGCGGGGCCCGCCGGTGGCAGGTGCCTCGCCCACGGCGGAGCGCAGGTCGAGCGATACGTCGTACCCGTCGACGGACAGCAGGGCGGCCCGCTCCCGGGCCTCGTCGCGGGAAAGGTTCTCACCGGGCACGGGGGCACTCCCTGGGTCGGCTGGATCGGCGGACAAGGACCGATCCTGCCATGGGCCCCTGACACCGGGTATGGGGGCGCACCTCATGAGCGTTTTCGGGAATGGCGGGGCGACCTCGGACGTTGCCCGGTAAACGCCCGCGCTTCTAGGAGAGTCATGTCCGAGACCGTGACCGCTTCCGGCAAGACCCCCGTCGATTTCTGGTTCGACCCGCTGTGCCCCTGGGCCTGGATGACCTCCCGCTGGGTCCTGGAAGTGGAGAAGGTCCGGGACATCGAGGTCCGCTGGCACATCATGAGCCTCGCGGTGCTCAACGAGGACAAGCTGGACCAGCTGCCCGAGGAGTACCGGGAGATGCTGGCGACCCAGGCGTGGAAGCCGGTGCGCGTGGTGACCGCCGCCTGGCAGAAGCACGGTGACGACGTCCTCGGCCCGCTGTACACGGCTCTCGGTACCCGCTTCCACAACCAGGGCGAGGGCCCGACCCTCGAGGCGATCGCCGCGGCGCTCGACGAGGTCGGCCTGCCCGCGGACCTGATCGACTACGCCGAGCAGGAGGACTTCGAGTTCGACGCCGAGCTGCGCGCCTCGCACAAGGAGGGCATCGAGAAGGTCGGCCAGGAGGTGGGCACCCCGGTGATCGCGGTCCCGGGTGCCGACGGCGAGCAGCTGGCCTTCTTCGGCCCGGTGGTCACCCCGGCCCCCAAGGGCGAGGACGCCGCGAAGCTGTGGGACGGCACCCTGGCGGTCGCCTCGGTCCCTGGCTTCTACGAGATCAAGCGCACCCGGACCAAGGGGCCGGACTTCAGCAACCTGTAGGACGCCCGGAGCGGGCCGCCGGGGTGTACGGCCCCGGCGGCCCGCACCGCCGTGTTCACTCCGGCAGGGGCACCCGGATGGGCCGGGCGAAGGGTTTCTTGTTCGTGCCCGTGCGGAGGTTGCGGCACTGTTTGCCGGTCTCCGCGTCCAGCACGGCCTCGCACATCCGGAACTCGCGCACGGCCGCGCGGCCCAGGCGCTCCTCGAGCCAGGCCTGCTCGGCACGGTTGAGCTCGCGATGGGGCTGATCGGTGTCGCAGGTGAAGCAGTACATCGGCATCCGATCACCATGCACCGGAGCCCCCGCTACCGGAAGACCCCCGCGAGTCGGTCCCCCAGAGGGGTGCCCCCACTCGCGGGGGTCTTCCCTTCGTCCGCCTGCCGGTGAAACGGTGAGAAGACGATCACGGCAGGACGCCTCACGCCGCCCTCAGGGGGCGAGCAGCAGCACGTCGGTCCGGGACCTGGCCGCCGCGTGGCGCCGGGCCACGTCCTGCCAGTTCACGACCTGCCACATGGCCTCGATGAAGTCCACCTTCTGGTTGCGGTACTGCAGGTAGAAGGCGTGTTCCCAGGCGTCGAAGACCAGGATCGGGGTGGCCGCCTGGCCGACGTTGCCCTGGTGGTCGTAGACCTGCTCGACGATCAGCCGGCCGCTGAGCGGCTCATAGGCGAGAACGCCCCAGCCCGAGCCCTGCGTGGTCGCGGCGGCCTTGGAGAGCTGGGCCTTGAACTGCCGATACGAACCGAAGGACTCGGCGATGGCGTCGGCCAGCTCGCCCACGCCGTCCCGGTCCAGCGGCTCGCCGCCGCCGTCGCCGCTCATGTTCTGCCAGTAGATCGAGTGAAGGATGTGGCCGGAGAGATGGAAGGCCAGGTTCCTCTCCAGACCGTTGATCGAGCCCCACGCTTCCTTGTCCCGTGCCTCGGCGAGCCGCTCCAGCGTGTCGTTGGCGCCCTTCACATACGCCGCGTGGTGCTTGTCGTGGTGCAGCTCGAGGATCTCGGGGCTGATCACGGGGGCGAGCGCGGAGTAGTCGTACGGCAGGTCGGGCAGCGTGTAGACGGGCATGGGGGTCCTCTCCGTACCTCTTATTGCGAATAGCTTGCAAGTACACGCTAGCAACAAAAAGGGAAGTCGGGGGGCCGGTGCGGGCAACAGGAAGGCCCCCACGTGTCGACGTGGGGGCCTGCCCGGCCGGAGGAGCGGACGGCGTCAGTCCCGGGCGCGGGCCCGCTGCCAGGCGTAGCCCACGGCGGCCAGGACCAGCGTCATACCGCCCGTGGAGTACAGCTGCACACGGGTGTCCGGCTGCCGGGCCATCAGGACGAAGATCGCCGCCATGCCCGCCAGCGCCACCCACGTCAGCACCGGGAACGCCCACATCCGCACGGCCAGCCGGCCGGGCGCCTCCCGCTCCAGACGGCGGCGCAGCCGAAGCTGCGAGACCGCGATGAAGAACCAGACGACCAGGATCACCGCACCGATCATGTTCAGCAGCCAGGGGAAGACGTCGTTCGGCCGCCAGTAGCTGAGGACGACACACCCGAAGCCGAACAGCGACGAGACCAGGACGGCGACCCGGGGCACACCGCCGGAGACCCGGCCCAGCGCCTTCGGGCCCTGGCCGCGCTCCACCAGGGAATACGCGATGCGCGAGGAGCCGTAGATGTTGGCGTTCATCGCGGACAGCAGCGCGACCAGCACCACCACGCTCATCAGCCGCCCGGCGCCCGGGATGCCCAGGTGGTCGAGGGCCGCCACATACGGGCCCTTCTCGACGACCTCCTTCGCGTTCCACGGGACCAGGGTGACGATGACCGCCATCGACCCGATGTAGAAGAGCGCGATGCGCCACATGGCCGTACGCACCGCGCCCGCCACGCCCCGGACCGGGTCCGGGGACTCCGCCGCGGCGATGGTGACGGTCTCCAGGCCGCCGTACGCGAACACCGACGCGAGCAGTCCGATGACCAGGCCCTCGCTGCCGTGGGGCAGGAAGTCGGTGAGGTTCGAGGCGCCCGGGGAGTCGGTCCCGGGCAGTACCCCGGCGACCGCCAGCACCCCGAGCACCAGGAACAGCGTGATCGCGCCGACCTTGAGTGCCGCGAACCAGAACTCGAACTCGCCGAAGTTCTTCACCGCGGCCAGGTTCGCACCGCAGAAGACCACCATGAACAGCGCCACCCACGCCCACTCGGGCGTCCCCGGCAGCCAGCCGGTGACGATCTTCGCGGCGCCGATGCCCTCCAGGCCGACGGCCGTGCACAGCAGCACCCAGAACGACCAGCCGGCGGTGAAGCCCGCCCAGGGGCCGATCGCCCGCTCGGCGTGTGCGGAGAAGGAGCCCGAGGAGGGGTAGGCGGCCGACATCTCGCCGAGCATCCGCATCACCAGCATGACGAGCAGACCGGAGACGGCGTAGGCGATCACGATCGACGGACCGGCGGCGGCGATGCCCGCGCCGGAGCCCACGAACAGCCCGGCGCCGATCACACCGCCGAGGGCGATCATCGACAGATGGCGCTGCTTCAGTCCGTGGGACAGGGCGACGCCGGTCCCGGGTGGTGTCTCGACGGTGGTGGTGGGCATGGGCGCCTCGTCCAATGGCAAGAGTCGGGCAAAAACCCCCACAGTGTGGACAGCCTCTCCGCTCCGGCGAGGAAGCTGCCCACTATCCGGACGTCGGCTGTACGGAAGGTGAAACCCCGGTTACGCGGCGACTGCCGTGTAGTGCGAGGCGTCGCCCTCGATGGCGTAACTCTCCTTGCCCTCGACGCCGACCGGGATGTCGCCCGCGACGGTCACCCGGTTCAGGCGGCGCGGCAGGCCGTCGTAGTTGTCGATGGCGTAGTGCTGGGTGATGCGGTTGTCGAACAGTACGAGCTGGTTCTCCGACCAGCGCCAGCGCAGGATGTTCTCCGGCCGTGTGACATACGCCTGGAGCAGGTCCAGGATCCGGCGGGACTCGGGCACCGACAGGCCGACGATCCGCTGGGCGAAGCCGCCGATGAACAGCCCGCGCTCGCCGGTCAGCGGGTGGACGCGCACCACCGGGTGGGCGGTGCGGTAGGTGATCGACGTGAACTGGGCGCGCTGGGCGGCCTTCTCCTCGTCGATCGCCTCGTCCGGCACCGCGTAGTCGTAGTCGTTGGTGTGCTCCGCCCACAGGGTGTCGGCGAGGCCCCGCAGGGGCTCCGGCAGATCGCGGTAGGCGGCCGCGGTGTCGGCGATCAGGGTCTCGCCGCCGTACGGCGGGATCGTGAGGGAGCGCAGGGTGCTGGCCTGCGGCGGGTTGAGGACGAAGGTCACGTCGGTGTGCCAGTGGTTGGCACGGCCCCGCTCGCTGTCGACGGGCAGCACATGCGGGGCGCCCTCGACGGCGGGCACCGTCGGGTGGGCGGTCGTGAGGTCCCCGAAGTGACGGGCGAAGGCCTGCTGGCCGTCGTCGTCGAGGTTCACATCGTCGAAGACGAGCGCCTTGTGGACGTTGAGGGCCTCCCGGAGAGCGGCGACCGTCTCCTCGTCGAGGGGCTTGGAGATGTCGGCGCCGACGATGCGTGCGCCGATGTTCGCGGTGACCTTGTGGATCTCGATGGCCGGCATGACGGGTCCTTTCAGGCGGTGGCGCATGTGGGTCAGGCGGTGGCGAGTGCGGGTCAGGCGGTGGCGAGTGCGGATCAGGCCGTGGCGAGTGCGCAGGCGTGGTCCGTGACGTACTGGTTGGCGGGCCGCGGGAGGCCGTAGCGCTCCCGCAGGGTCCGGCGGGGGCCGTACGTCTCGCGGAGCAGGCCGCGGGCGCGCAGCAACGGGACGACCTGCTCGACGAAGGCCTCCAGACCGGAGGGCAGCAGCGCGGGCATGATGTTGAAGCCGTCGGCCGCGCCCTGCGTGAACCATGTCCCGATGGCGTCCGCGACCTGCTCGGGCGTGCCGGCGAAGGTGAGATGCCCGCGTCCGCCGCCGAGCCGCCCGATCAGTTGCCGCACGGTCAGCCGCTCCCGCCGGGCCAGCTCCACCACGAGCGTGTAACGGCTCTTGGCGCCCTCGATCGCGGCCTCGGGCGGGAGGTCGGCGGGAAGTTCGGCGTCCAGGTCGAGGGTGCCGGGCTGAAGGCGCAGCAGGTTCTCCAGCCGGTCGCGGCCGTGCTCGTGGACGATGTGCTCCTCGAGCACCCGCTCGTTCACCCGCGCCTCGGCCTCCGTGGAGCCGAGCACCGGGACGATGCCGGGCAGCACCTTGATGTGGTCCGGGTCCCGGCCCGCCGCCGCTGTGAGGGACTTGAGGTCGGCGTAGAAGGCCTGCGCGCCGCTGAGCGTCTGCTGGGCGGTGAACACCGCCTCCGCGTACCGGGCCGCGAACCGCTTGCCGTCCTCGGAGGAGCCCGCCTGCACCAGCAGCGGGTAACCCTGCGGCGAGCGCGGCACGTTGAGGGCACCCTCGACGCTGAAGTACGTGCCCCGGTGCCGCGCCGGGTGGAGCTTGGCGTCGTCGCCCCATACGCCCGCCGCCTTGTCGGCGACGATCAGGTCGTCCTCCCAGCTGTCCCACAGCTTCAGCGCCACGTCGAGGAACTCGGCGGCGCGGGCGTAGCGGTCGGCATGCGCGGGCTCGTGCTCCACACCGAAGTTGCGGGCGGCCTCGGCACCGGCGGTGGTCACGATGTTCCAGCCGGCCCGGCCGCCGCTGACGATGTCCAGCGAGGCGAGTCTGCGGGCCAGGTTGTAGGGCGCGTTGTACGAGGTGGACGCCGTGGCGATCAGACCGATGTGCTCGGTGGCCGTCGCCAGCGCGGTGAGCAGGGTGAGGGGCTCCAGGGCGCCGGAGGGGCGCTGGGCCACACCGCCCCACAACTGGGGGCTGTCCGCGAGGAACAGCGAGTCGAAGGTGCCGCGCTCGGCGATGCGGGCGAGCCCGATGTAGTGGGCCAGGTCCACGTGCGCGTGCGGGTCGCTCTCCGGGAGCCGCCACGACGCCTCGTGGTGGCCGGTGTTCATCAGGAACGCGTTGAGGTGCAGCTGACGGGTCATGCGGGATCCTCCGTGACGCCCAGCGCGGTGAGCAGCCGCTCCCGGTACGCGCCGAGCAGCGGGTCCCGGTAGGTGCGCGGATGCGGGCGGTCGATGGTCAGGTCGAGGCCGATCCGGCCCCGGTCGAGGACGAGGACGCGGTCGGCGAGCACGATCGCCTCGTCCACGTCGTGGGTGACGAGCAGCACGGACGGCCGGTGGCGCTGCCACAGCTGCCGCAGCAGGCCGTGCATTCTGATCCGGGTGAGGGCGTCCAGGGCGCCGAACGGTTCGTCGGCCAGCAGCAGTTCGGGCTCCCGGACGAGGGAGCGGGCCAGGGCCGCGCGCTGGGCCTCGCCGCCGGACAGCTCGCCCGGCCAGGCCCTCTCCCGGCCTCCCAGGCCCACTTCGGCGAGGGCGGCCCGGCCGCGTTCGGCGGCCTCCCCGCCGTCCGTGCCCAGCAGGACGTTGTCCAGCACCCGCCGCCAGGGCAGCAGCCGTGCATCCTGGAAGGCCACGGAGACCCGCTCCGGCGCGGTGAGCCGGCCACTGCCGTCCACCTTGTGGTCGAGGCCGGCGATCGCCCGCAGCAGGGTGCTCTTGCCCGAGCCGCTGTGCCCGAGCAGGGCGGTGAACTGGCCGGCGGGCAGGTCCAGATCGATGCCGTCGAGGACCGTACGGCCGTCGTAGGACCGGGTCAGGCCCCGGATCCGGACGGCGGGCCGGGTCAGCTGTTCAGTGTGCGTCGCCATGACAGCGCCCTCCGTTCGACGATGCGGACCGCGCTGTCGGAGACCAGGCCGAAGATTCCGTAGACCGCCAGGCCGACGAGGATGACGTCCGTCTGGCCGTAGTTCTGGGCCTGGAACATCAGATAGCCGAGGCCGCTGGTGGCGTTGATCTGCTCCAGCACCACCAGTCCCAGCCAGGAGCCGGTCACGCCGAGCCGCAGCCCGACGAAGAAGCCGGGCAGCGCCCCGGGAATCACGATCTGGCGGATGAACCGGTACCTCGTCAGGCCCTGCACCTCGGCGAGTTCGACGAAGCGGCTGTCGATGCCGGACAGCGCGGCATGCGTGTTCAGATAGACCGGGACGTAGACGACGATGGCGATGATCGCGATCTTGAAGGTCTCGCCGATGCCCAGCCAGAGGATGAACAGCGGGATCAGGCCGAGGGTCGGGATCGCCCGGTTGAGCTGCACGGTCCCGTCGATCAGTGCCTCACCGGTCCGGCTCAGTCCGGAGGCGAGCGCGAGCAGTACTCCGGCGGTCAGTCCGAGGGCGAAGCCGTAGGCGGCCCGCCGCAGCGAGGTCAGCACATCCGTGGACAGCGTGCCGTCGGTCCACAGACGGACTCCGGCCCGCAGGACCGTCCAGGGGGCCGGGATCGCCGCCGGATCCAGTCGTCCGGCGGCGGAGGCGGCGGCCCACAGGGCGAGCAGGAGCAGCGGGCCGATGAGGCGGGCGGCCGGCAGCGGCCTGCCGGGGGCGAGACCGCGGCGCCGCCGCCGCGCGGGCGGAGCGGAGGGGGCCGTGGGCGCCGCGGCCGTGGTCGTCGTGGTCACGGCGCTCACCTCCGGTACTCCGCGGGTACGGCCTTCGCCGCGAGGTCCTCGAAGCGCCGGTCGAACAGCGAGCCGACGTCGAATTTCTTCACGAAGCCGCCCTCTGCCAGCAGATCGGCGGTCTCCTGCTCCCAGGCGATCGCCTCGTCCCAGTGCGGCGGGAACAACGGCTTGTTGGCGAGCCTCGTGATGGACTCGGCCTGCGCCAGGGTCAGGTTCTGCGTCCCGACGTAGAACTCCCGGTTCCAGACGTCCGGGTGCTCCCACTGCCACACCTGGCCCCTCGCCCACCGCGGGATGTACGCGGCGATCGCGGCGGCCTTCGCGCGGTCGTTCAGCACCGAGGCGGGCGCCCACAGCAGATTGAGCAGGTCGACCACGTCGGTGCGGACGGTCCGGGCACCCTTGGACGCGTACAGCTTCAGATACGCCGGCACCTGGCTGTTGGGGAGCGGGGCGATGTCCACCTGGCCGGACTGGAGGGCGGTGAGGAACTGGTTGCTGGTGAGCGGCACCAGACGGACCTCGTCGTACCTCAGACCGGCCCTCTTCAGCGCGCGCAGCAGCACGACTCCCTGCGCCTGCCCCTGGGAGAAGGCGAGCTTTCTGCCCTTGAAATCCGCGACCGTGCGGATGTCGCTGCCGGGCTTCGTGGCGAAGAGATAGTTGGGCTTGCGGGTGATGTCGATCGCGACGATTTTCGCGTCGAAACCCTGATAGTGCGCCTGGATCGGCGGGATTCCCGCATTGTTGGCGAGATCCAGCGACTTGGCGCGGAAGGCGTTGATCACGTCCGGTCCCGCCCCGATGTTGACCCAGCTCGACACACTGAACGGCAACGCCGGCAGGCTCGCCAGCTTGAACTGCAACTGCTGGACGTTCTGGTACGAGGCGATCTTCAGGCTCGTACCGGCCGGGACCCGGTCCGCGAGCGGGGCGGAGGATGCCCCGGTCCCCGAGGCCCCGGCCGCGACGCTGCTTCCCGCGCAGCCGGTCAGCCCGGCGGCGCCGGCGGCGGCGCCGAGCAGGGAGGTGAGGAACAGCCGCCGGTCGACACCGGACGCAGGCAGAGATGGCATGGGAGGACTCCCTGGTTCACATGGCAGGCGTGCGTGGGAATTCCGGGCTCGGCAGAGCCAGGAAAGGAAAATGTGGGGGAGTGAAGAGGAGGGAAAACGAAGGAAGAGGAAGGCGCCGCGGAGCATCGCCTGACCAGACGTCAGGGTGTCAACGTGTCAGCAACAAAGGGTGCGACAGATCATGCGCGGGCTCATGAACACGATGCTCCACGGTCCTGGAGAGGCCTGTCAACATTCCGAGTTTCTGAATTAATTCCGCTCAGGTGGAGGCGCCCAGCGGATCGCGGTAGAGCACGTCCAGGGCCACCGAGCCGCCCGCCACGGCCAGCACGGAATCCGGGAAACTGGTGGGCAGGACGGCCGCCGCCCGGTCCGCTCCGACCGCCTCCCGCAGCGCCGACAGGCAGTCCTCCCGGTGCACCACGCCGACCTCGGTGACCACGACCGTCTCCGGATTGAGCACATCGACCAGCAGCCCCGCCACCCGTCCGGCCGCCCGGGCCCGGTCCACCAGCAGCTTCACGGCCGCCCGGTCACCGGCGGCCGCCGCGGCGACCACATGCATCGGGTTCGTCCCGTCGATGACACCCGCCTCCCGGGCCCGCCGGCACAGCGTCCGCTCGCTCAGCTCGGCCTGGAGACAGCCGGTGCGCCCGCAGTCGCACGGCTCGGTGCCGCCCGGCACCGGCAGATGGGAGATCGCCCCGGCCTGGGAGCGCGGCCCGTAGTGCACCTGGTCGTGGGTGGCGAAGGCCGCGTCGACCACATTGCCCACGAACAGATGCAGCACACTGCGGCTGCCGCGTGCCCGCCCGAACAGCCGCTCCCCGTTGACCAGCGCCCGGGCGTGCCCGTCGACGTGCACCGGCAGCCCGATGGCCGCGCCGAGCAACTCCCGCACGGGCACCTCCCGCCAGCCCAGCAGCGCGTGTTCGACGATGGTCCCCGAGTCCCGGTCCACCCAGCCGCCGGCCGCCACCCCCACCCCCAGGGGGGTGCCCGTCCCGCTTCCGGCGAGCAGCGCCCGCAGCCCGTCCGCGGCCCGGGCCAGCACCCGGCCCGGGGCGGTGTGCTCGTGCGCGAGCCGCCGTTCGGTCAGCACCCGCCCGCGCAGGTCGAGCAGGGCGACGGTGGTGTACGGCACCGCCACATGCACCCCGGCCACCACGAACCGGGAGTCGTCCAGGTCGACCGGCACATGGGGGCGGCCCACCCCGCCCGAGCGCCGGGGTGCCGCCGCCTCACGGATCAGCCCGATGTCGGTGAACCGGGCGCAGTAGTCCGTCACCGACGCCGGTGACAGCCCGGTGAGCCGGGCGATGGTGCTGCGCGCCACCGGTCCGTGCTCCAGAACCGACCGCAGGATGACGCTCGCGCTCGTCCGGCGCCGGTCGCCGTCGGCGGCACGGGGCAGGGGGAAGGGGGCAGGGAGTGCTGCGGTTCGGGGCATGGGGGCTTCCTCGGGAACGGGTCCGACACTGCGCCGCATTCGTGGAGGCGTGCCGGAGCCGCTCCGCCCGCCTCACGCGAGGGGGCGACAGGTGGCCGTGCCCTGGCGTCGCAGGTCGACATAGCGACGCGACGTGAGATTCCGGGCCTGGGCAACCATGGGCTCGAAGCTAGCAAAGCGGCTCACCACTGCCCAGACGGCGACCGACGGGCGAGACGGGGGTGATGAGGAGACGCCACCCCGTTGGTGAGTTCCTACAGTTGGCCTGGTGGGGACCTCCCTGGGGTCATCGCCGTCACCTCAGTGACCGGAATCACGCCGCGTCGCGTGTAAGCCCCGGCTTTTGTGCACAGCCCACCAATGGGCGGATCCGGCCTTTGTCGAGCGCTGACGGTGATCGGCTCACCGGCCCTGGGATAGCGTCGCGGTGTCCCGAACCGTCCCCACCGCCGGAGTGAGTTCCCATGAGCACCGCCACCGCCACAGTTGCCCGCCCCGGCGAGGTCCTCGCCGATCTGCTGCCCTCCCCCAGGCTCTGGGCTTCGCTCGAGCGGGGAGGTGTCCCCACCCGGGTGCGCGACGTCGCCCTCGTGGTCGGCGGTGCCGCGCTCACCGGGCTCGCCGCGCAGCTCTCGGTGCCCGTTCCGGGCTCCCCGGTGCCGGTGACCGGACAGACCTTCGCCGCGCTGCTCGTGGGCACGGCGCTCGGCGCCCGCCGCGGCTTCCTGTCGCTCGCCCTGTACGCGCTGGCCGGTGTCGCCGGTGTGCCGTGGTTCGCCGGCGGTGGCTCCGGCGCCGCCGCCCCGTCCTTCGGCTACATCCTCGGCATGCTGCTCGCCTCCACCGTCGTGGGCGCCCTGGCCCGCCGCGGCGCCGACCGCTCGGTGCTGCGCACGGCCGGCGCGATGCTGCTGGGCGAGGCGATCATCTACGCCATCGGCGTGCCGTACCTGGCCCTGGCCACCGGGATGTCCGCGACCGCCGCGATCGCGGCGGGGCTCACCCCGTTCCTGATCGGCGACGCCCTGAAGGCGGCCCTGGCGATGGGCCTGCTGCCCACCGCCTGGAAGCTCGTCAGGAAGTGACATAGCAGCACCCTCTGATCTCCCACACCGCGGGGGCCGGGCATCGTGCCCGGCCCCCGCGGTTTTTCCGTACGGTGATGGGCCCCTTCGCCGGAGTGCTCGCCCGCTCCTCGGCGATGGCCCCCTCCCTCGCCGAGCGGGTGCTCGGCTGGAAGCCGGTCGAGCCCGGCCTCCTGGACGAGCTGCGCACGGGGTCCTACGCGGCCGCCGCCGGCGCCTGACACCGGCCGGCCGATCCGCACCCGGTACGGCCGGTCCTCACCGGTGCGGCCCCGCCCCCGGTACGACCCGTCCACACCCGGTACGACCCCGTACTCGCTACGACCCGCCCGCACCCGGTACGACCGGTCCGCACCCGGAAACGCCGAAGGGCCCCGCGGCTGCACGCCACGGGGCCCCTCCCGATGCTCACGCGCTGGTCAGGCTCCGACCTCGGCCCGCGCCTGCTCCGCGTCCACGGCCGGGTCTGCGGTCCGGCCCCCGCCCAGCTTCTCCTTCGCCACGGCGATCACCAGCACGACCGCCGCCACGAGCAGCGACAGCAGCACCGTCTCGCGTCCGTCGTGCTCGGTGTCGGTCAGCATGTAGCCGAGGACGAACACGATCAGTGCGGCGGCGGCCCAGGTCAGGTACGGGTACAGCCACATCTTCACGATCAGCTTCTCCGGCGCCTCCCGCTGGATGATCTTCCGCATCCGCAGCTGCGAGAAGCAGATCACCAGCCAGACGAACAGGGCGACCGCGCCGCTGGAGTTCACCAGGAAGAGGAAGACGGAGTCCGGGAACTTGTAGTTGAAGAACACCGCCAGGAAGCCGAAGAGGACGGAGACGACGATCGCCGCCATCGGAACGCCACGGCGGGTGGTGCGGGCGAAGGCCTTCGGCGCGTCGCCGCGCCGGCCCAGCGAGAAGGCCATGCGAGAGGCCGTGTACAGCCCGGAGTTCAGGCAGGACAGCACCGACGTCAGCACGATGAAGTTCATGATCTGGCCGGCGTGCGCGATCCCGAGGGAGTCCAGGGCGGCGACGTACGAGCCCTTGCTCTTGATCGACGGGTCGTTCCACGGCAGCAGGGAGACGACCACGAGGATCGAGCCCAGGTAGAAGACGCCGATACGCCAGATGATGCTGTTGGTCGACTTGGTCACCGCACGCTGCGGGTCCTCGGACTCGCCGGCCGCCAGGGTGGCGATCTCGCTGCCCATGAAGGAGAAGACGACGAGCAGCACACCGGTGAGGATCGCCCCGGGACCGTGCGGCAGGAAGCCGCCGTGCGCGGTCAGATTGCTCAGCCCCGCCTTGTCGCTGTGCACGCCGGGCAGCACACCGAAGATGGCGAGGGCGCCGACCACGATGAAGGCACCGATCGCCACGACCTTGATCCCGGCGAACCAGAACTCGAACTCACCGTAGGAGCCGACGGAGACCAGGTTGGTCGCGGTCAGCACGATCATCACGATGAGGGCCCAGCCCCACTGGGGCACGGCGGGGATCCAGCTCTGGAGGATCTTGGCACCCGCGGTGGCCTCCACGGCGAGCACGACCACCCAGAAGAACCAGTAGAGCCAGCCGATCGAGAAGCCGGCCCAGCGGCCGAGGGCGCGGTCCGCGTGCGCGGAGAAGGAGCCGGAGGTGGGGTTCGCGGCGGACATCTCGCCCAGCATGCGCATCACCAGCACCACGAGCGTGCCGACGAGGGCGTACGAGAGCAGGATGCCGGGGCCGGCGGTGGCGATTCCGCTGCTGGATCCGACGAACAGCCCGGCGCCGATGACGCCGCCGATGGCGATCATCGACAGATGACGGTTCTTGAGTCCGGCCTGGAGGCCGCCGCCGGGTTCTCCGGCGCGGCCGGGGGCATTTCCGGCCTTGGTGGGGGTCGGCTGCGAGGTCATGAAGGGTATTTCCTTTGAGCCGGGTGTACGGGGATGCGGGGGACACACGCCCGTACGAATACGGGCCCCGTACGGGCGGAGCCCGCTGGAGTACGGGGGCTCATACGAGCGGTGTACGAGCCGGTCCAGTGAATCGGAGGCGAAGAAAATCGGAAACCTTTGAATCCGGATTGTTACTTGAGTTTTTCTTGAGCATCAATGGTGTAGCTCACACCCATTCGGCTCGGAACCCCGCGAGGTCGATCGACGGCGGCCGTGACACACTCGGACCATGCGCGTGTATCTCGGCTCCGACCATGCCGGCTTCGAACTGAAGAACCACCTCGTCGAGTGGCTCAAGTCCGCCGGCCACGAGCCCGTCGACTGCGGGCCCCACATCTACGACGCCCAGGACGACTATCCGCCGTTCTGCCTCCGCGCGGCGGAGCGCACCGCGGCGGACCCCGGCTCCCTCGGCATCGTGATCGGCGGCTCGGGCAACGGCGAGCAGATCGCCGCGAACAAGGTGAAGGGTGTCCGTGCGGCCCTCGCCTGGAGCGAGGAGACGGCGTCCCTCGGCCGTCAGCACAACGACGCGAACGTCGTCGCGGTGGGTGCGCGCATGCACACGCAGGACGAGGCGACGAAGTTCGTCGAGACGTTCCTCGCCACGCCGTTCTCGGGTGACGAGCGGCATGTGCGGCGCATCGACATGCTCTCGGACTACGAGGCCACGGGCGACCTGCCGCCGATCCCCGCCCACCACCCGCAGGGCTGATCGTCCCCCTGCCCGGCGGCGTCCGGGGTGCGTGAGCCGGGGTGCCCCCGCAGCGCCCCGGCGCCCGGGCGCGGGGGCGCGGGGGCGCGGGGGCGTACCGATGATCTGAGAGGGGGCAGGCGTGCCGGAGGGGCACACGATTCACCGGCTGGCCGAGGACTACGCCGCGCGGTTCACCGGCGGCCCCGTCACCGTCTCCAGCCCCCAGGGCAAGTTCGCCGACGCCGCGGCCCTCCTCGACGGCGCCGCGCTGCACACCGCCGACGCCCACGGCAAGCACCTCTTCCTCGGCTTCCGCGGCGGCGACTGGGTGCACATCCACCTCGGCCTGTTCGGCAAGGTCACCTTCGGCGACGCCCCTGTACCCCCGCCCACCGACACGGTCCGCCTGCGCCTCGCGAACCCCACCTCGTACGTCGACCTGCGCGGCCCCACCACCTGCGCGCTGATCACGGACGAGGAGAAGGGCGCGCTGCACGCCCGCCTCGGACCCGACCCGCTCCGCGCCGACGCCGACCCCGCGGACGCCTACCGGCGCGTCTCCCGCAGCCGTACCTCCATCGCCGCCCTGCTCATGGACCAGAAGGTCATCGCCGGTGTGGGCAACGTCTACCGTGCCGAGGTCCTCTTCCGGAACGGCATCGACCCGTACCGCCCCGGCAGGGACATCTCCCCGGCCGAGTGGGACACGATCTGGGCCGACCTCGTCGGCCTGATGCGCGAGGGTGTCCGCAACAACCGCATCGACACCGTCCGCCCCGAACACACCCCCGAGGCCATGGGCCGCCCCCCGCGCGTGGACGACCACGGCGGCGAGGTGTACGTGTACCGCAGAGCGAACCTGCGCTGCCATGTCTGCGGCGGCGAGATCCGCACCGCCGGTCTTGCCGCCCGCAATCTCTTCTGGTGCCCGGGCTGCCAGAAGCGATAGCCGCCCGACCGCGGCCCGGACCGGCGCCGCCGGTGCCGGGACCGGCCCGCTGTGGCTCCTGTCAGAAGCCGTGCGGCAGCCAGGGCGCCACCGCCGAGCCGAACGCGAGCGACGCCTCCGCCAGCGCCCCCTGCCGCAGCTCCCGCACCCGCCCGGCCGCCGCCAGGGCCGTGAGCGACACCCCGCCCAGATACGCCGACCCCAGCTCCCGCACGGAAAGGGAGAGATCGGCCGCGTCCGTCGTCCGTGCGCAGGAGGCGCCCTTCGCGTCCCCGGTGAGCCGCCAACGCCCCTCGTCCCAGGGGCAGAAGGCGTCCTCCACCTCGAACACCACGTCCACCGGCGCCTGGTACGTCCGCGCCTGAAGCGCCGCTCCGACATCGACGAGTCGTACGTGGAGCGCGTCCCGCACTCGCGGCGCGCACCGCCGGATGTCGGACACCAGATGCTGCCACGCCTCGTCCAGCGGTCGGCCGCGCACGGTCAGCGTCGTCGTCAGATCGATGCCGAACAGGAAACGCCACAGCGCCGCGTCCGTCGCCGGATCCAGCGCGGCCAGATCCTTCAGGGCCACCGTGCCGTTGTGGCCGGTGACCTCCCAGCCGAGTTTGGTGCGGAAGCGCGCGTACCCCGTGATCTCGCCGTCCCGCTCGGCAACCACACACTGCAGCGCCGACGCTCCGTCCCGCTCGCCCGGCCTATCGAGCAGGGCCACCCGCTCCCAGCCGGGCTCCCGGGCCGGCATGCCGGGACGGCCGGGCACCAGCCGTGCGTACACCGCCTCGCACGCGTCGAGGACATCGGCAGGCGCCGCGTACCGCAGCCGTACGTCATCGGTACCGGGCGGAACGGACAGGTGCACACGGCTTGTGTCGATCTCCGCGCCGAGCTGGAAGGTCCCGACGCCGTACCCGAACCGGCCGTAGATCGCCGGCTCGGAAGCGGTGAGCACCGCGAGCGGTTCGCCCCAGCCACGGATGTCATCGAGTTGCCGGCGCATCATCGACGTCAGCACCCCGCGCCGGCGATGCGTCGCCGCGACGCTCACCATCGTGACGCCCGCCGTCGGGACCGAGGCACCGCCGGGGACCGTGAGGCGGAAACGGAACGCGCCCGCCGTGCCCACGCACACCTCTTCGTCCCATGCGCCCAAGGAACGGTCCAGATGCGTGAGTTCATCCCAGAGCGCCTGCTCCTCGGGGGATTCCTCCATGCCGGCGAAGGCCCTCATGAGGTTGCCGTACCACTCGTCCCACTCGTCCCGCCGCAGGACCCGCACGTCCGTCGTCATGGGCCATGCCTACCAGGGCAATGCGGGACGAGCGAGGGGATTTCCCCCGGGTCAGGGGGGCGCGCTTCCTGTGAAGTTGCGCGCTCGGACGGGGGACAAGTGGGACCTCCCGTGCCAAGCACCTGGTCCGATGGGTAGGGTCGCGAATCAATGGCAGCAGGACGAGAGCGGCGCGCAGAGGCCGAGACGTTCGCGGCCCGGTTGAAGAAGCAGTGGCACCGGGCCCGCACCGGCGTGCGCAGATCCGCCGTGGACTACTTCCGCGGGGACGGCTCGGACTGGGTGGCGCTGGCCGGTCTGCTGCTGACGGTTCCGCTGATCGCGGCCACCACCCTGGTCGATCCCGTGTGGTGCTCGCCGGCCGTCCTCGTCCTGCCGATCGTCGCCGGCGGCGTGCTGCTGCGTCCCTCCAGCCTGCTCGCCCTGTACGCCACGGCGGCCACCGCGCTGATCGTCGAGTCGGTCAAGCTCGGCCCGTACACGGATGGCCCGTCCCGGGTCAGCCCCGGCATCGTCCTCGTGGTCGCGGCCTGCGGGTTCTTCGGGCTGCTCATCGCGCAGTTCCGCAGCCGGGTCGGCGTGCCCTGGCGGCGCGGCGGGACCATGCTCTTCGACCTGCGCGAACGCATCCGGGTCCAGAGCAAGCTGCCGAAGCTGCCGCTGGGCTGGCACCGCGAGATGGCGCTCAGGCCCGCGGGCGGACAGTCGTTCTCGGGTGACTTCGTGGTGGCGGCGCGCACGAACGGGGGCCGCACCCTGGAGGTCGTCCTGACCGATGTCTCGGGCAAGGGCATGGACGCCGGCTCGCGCGCCCTGCTGCTGTCCGGGGCGTTCGGCGGACTGCTGGGCTCGCTCCCGCCGCACGCCTTCCTGCCCGCCGCGAACGGCTATCTCCTGCGCCAGGACTGGGACGAGGGCTTTGCGACCTCCATCCATCTGGTCCTGGACCTGGAGTCGGGCGACTACGAGCTGTACTCGGCCGGTCACCCGCCGGGCCTCCAGCTCAGCGCGGGCAGCGGCCGCTGGGAGGAGAAGGCGGCGGAGGGCCCGCTCCTCGGGGTCTACGACGGCGCCCAGTTCGACTCCGTGAAGGGCACCCTGCGCTCCGGCGATGTGCTGATGCTGTTCACGGACGGCCTGGTGGAGACGGCCGATCGCGACATCGTCGAAGGCATGGACCGCCTCACCGGAGAGGCCGACCGCTATGTGGCGGGCGGCTTCCGCGGCGCCGCCTGGCACCTGATCGAGGCGGTGGCGAAGGACGTCAACGACGACCGTGCGCTGCTGCTGATCTGCCGCGAGGGCCCGACGGCCCCGTCCACGACCCGCTGAACACCGCCACCGCCACCGCCTCCGCCTCCGCCGCCCGTGTCCCTGGCGCGGAGGCGGTCCTGCCCTCGGCGGGGCGGCGGCCCGTACGATGCCGGGCGCACGGCGGGATCCGCGCTCACGCCCTCGCCCGTTCGCGCGCCGGCGCCGCCGCATCCCTCTTGAACGCCCACTTCATCTCCGGCTCCATCGCGAACCGGAACACCCGGCGCACCGGGAACGTGCACAGCAGCGTCACCACCGCGCCCGCGAGCAGCGTCACGAACACCTCACCCAGGGGCCGGTGCAGCCATGCCGCGTCGTACCACCCCAGGTAGTCGGCGCCCTTCACGAAGAATCCGTGCAGCAGATAGCCGTAGAGCGTGCCCGCGCCCAGCGCCGTGAACCACATCTTCCGGCGCGGCACCCAGGAGAAGAAGCAGGCGGCGAGGAGCAGCGAGCAGCCCAGCAGCGCGAGCACCATCACCGGGCCGCACCACCACGGCGCGCCCAACTCCTGTGCGCTGTCGCGGTGGTAGAACCAGGCCGGGTTCATCCGCGGCACCGCCCACCACGCCACGGCGAGCGCGCCGGCGAAGACCGGCAGGGACAGGATCCGCACCGAGCGGCGCCGCACCAGCTGGAAGTGCTCCTGCTTCAGGGACAGGCCGATGACGAAGAACGGCAGGAACTGAAGCACCCGCTGGAGGTCGAGGTCGTCACCGATGTCGGGGGAGACGGACGCCAGCATGGCGACCACGATCGCCGGCGGGACCGGGTGCCGGACCAGTTTCCAGAGCGGGGTGGTCATCCGCCAGATGAAGAGCGCGGCCAGGAACCATGTCAGGTACCAGGGGTCGAGCAGGCTGATCGGCAGGCTCGGGTCCCCGCCGACGGTGCGTTTGAAGAGGACGTACGCCGTCTCGAATACGACGTAAGGCACCAGAACACCCGTCACCAGGCGCTTCAGCCGGTCGGGGCGCATGTCGAAACTGCGGGAGAAGTAGCCGGAGATGACGATGAACGCCGGCATGTGGAAGGCGTAGACGCACATGTACGCCGCCTGCAGCACGCGGCTGTCGCCCTTCAGCGGCTCCCAGGAGTGGCCCATGGCCACCAGCACGATCGCCAGGTACTTGGCGTTGTCGAAGAAGGCGTCACGCTGTTTGGCGGACGGCCCCGTGGGCTCGGCGGAGCGCGGACTCGGGACTCCGTCCGCCGGTGACCGCACCGGGGAGAGGGGCGTGCGTGCGGGTGCCGAGGATGGGCCTGTTGCTCTTGAGGAGGACGAGGCGGCGTGGAACATCTGAGGCACCCTAGCGTTGTCCATGGGCTCGCGTAAAACCCTTGACGCGTAGAGCGGTAATCCCCGGCGGGTATCCAGGATTCAGCGGGGTGGACATTACGGCGGAGTGTTCTGCCACACATCGATTTCCCCGCACTCCACGGGTGTTGTGTCCGTATTCATCCCGACTGAAGAGGGCATATCGCTCGCGGGTGACTCTGGCGGAATGTCTGAAGAGAAGGTTCGCGAGGGGATCGTGAGGGGGATGTGCGGGCGGTATTCGGATTACCTGCGAACACGATGTGTGGACATGGAAACGATCGGAGGTAATTCCTGTCGGACCTCCCCCGAATTACCGTGCGGGAACGCGAGGTTGACGATCGCCCGCCGGTGTGCTGGCGCGGCCCAAGCGGCTGAGGTGACCGACGATGCCTCACGGGCCGCATAGGGCGGGCCCGTTGGTGGCACGATGGTTCTGGCGGGGGTGCGAGGGGTTGCGCCCCCGGGCCGGGAGAGCGGACCGACCGAGGGTGTGATCAGTTGTGGCCATTTCGCTGTCAGTGGTGCTGCTGTTGGCGATCATCCTGGTGGTGTTGATCCGAGGGGGCTCGATCAAGGCCGGTCCGGCGATCGTGGCGATCCTGTTCGGCTTCTTCCTCGCCTCGACCGGTATGGCTCCGTCCATCAACCGGTTCCTGAACTCGATAGCGGAGACGATCAACTCGATCAGCTTCTGACCGGACACGGTGGGCGCGGTCCCGCCGCACACGCTCCGCGCCGTCCACCGCGCGGAGCCGATCGCAGCCGCCCCCAGCCGGTCGGCCCCGGCCCGGACCCGCCCTGTTCCGTCCTGTGGCGCCTTCATGGGACGTCCGGGGCGACGCGTGGCACCGATGATCCGCGGCATGGGCCGTCGCGTCCGGTGCGCCCGGCCCCGGCGTCGGCGTACCTCGTCCTCTTCGTGCCGATCGGGACGATGCCGGCGGCCTTCGGGACCTTTCAGGTGGGCCTCGACTCTGCCTGCTGGGCGAGGTCGGCGCGCTCACCGTCGCCTCCTGTGCGGAGGCCGGCCGGGTGAAGCCCGGGATGCGGTGCACCCGCACCTTCCGGCCGGACGACGGCCCGCTCCACCGGCCCGGCGGTGCATTCACTGTGAACGGGTCCTGATCACCGTGAACCGGTCCTGACGCGCCACGGCCGAGCGAGAGTGTCTGATCGGCCGGTCTGTGTCGGCCGGACAGTGAGCGCGGTCGTCGAGCAGGCCCGCAAACAGGATCGGGACCCGAACAAGCACGCGACGGGCGCGGGAGGGTGAAAATCGGAAACGCATCAGGGCCAGGCGCAGAGGATCAACCCTCTGACCTGGCCCTGAGCCGTACAGAGCGGGCGACGGGAATCGAACCCGCGTAGCTAGTTTGGAAGACTAGGGCTCTACCATTGAGCTACGCCCGCAACGGATGCGCCGCAGGTCGGTGACCGCGGCACAGGACGCATCGTAGCGGGTCGTCCGCCCCGTAGGCCAACGCGTTGGTCCGTGCCCCCGCCCGTCGGCAAAGCGGCCGACGCGAGCTGTTCGGGCATGTAGCCTACGTGTCGCACCAGACGGGGTGTGGCGCAGCTTGGTAGCGCGTCCGCTTTGGGAGCGGAAGGCCGTGGGTTCAAATCCCGCCACCCCGACCAACCGGCAGGCGGCCTCCGGCGCCGTACCGCATGATCGCCTTTTGGGGCGCCCCGTGGCTGCGGTTACTATGCAAGCTGCGCGCCCGTGTGTCTGCACTGCCACGTCTCTCAGGCAGGGGCCCGCGAATCCGCCGTAAGCGCGCCCGTCAGGGCGGAGCAGCTCGGCAGAACCCCAAGAAGTCAGCCACAAGGAGACCGAACCGTGAAGAGCGCCGTGGAGACCCTGAACCCGACCCGGGTTCGGCTCACTGTTGAGGTGCCCTTCGAGGAGCTCAAGGACAGCCTCGACGCGGCGTACAAGAAGATCAACCAGCAGGTCACGGTGAAGGGCTTCCGCAAGGGCAAGATCCCGGCCCGCGTCATCGACCAGCGGTTCGGCCGCGGTGCGGTCCTGGAGGAGGCCGTCAACGACGCGCTCCCCAAGTTCTACACCGAGGCGGTCAACGAGGCCGAGCTGAACCCGCTCGGCCAGCCCGAGGTCGACATCAAGGAGCTGAAGGACAACGAGCTGCTGTCCTTCACCGCCGAGGTGGACGTCCGCCCGACGATCGAGGTCCCGGACTACTCCGGCATCGAGGTCGAGGTCGACGCGATCGAGGTGACCGACGAGGACGTCGAGAAGTCCGTCGAGCAGCTGCGGGAGCGCTTCGCGTCGACCACCCCGGTCGAGCGCGCCGCCGAGGACGGCGACGTCGTCACCATCGACCTGGAGGCCAAGGTCGACGGCGAGGTCCTCGAGGACGGCGTCGCCAGCGACGTCTCCTACACCATCGGCTCCGGTGAGCTGCTGGACGGCATCGACGACGCCGTGAAGGGCCTGTCGGCCGGCGAGGAGGGCACCTTCACCTCCGAGCTGAAGGGCGGCTCGGCGGCCGGCAAGGAGGCCGAGGTGACGGTCAAGGTCACCCAGGTCGCCTCCCGGGAACTGCCGGAGCTGGACGACGAGTTCGCGCAGCTCGCGTCCGAGTTCGACACGCTGGAGGAGCTGAAGGCGGACAGCCGCAAGCGCCTCGCGAACATGAAGCAGTACGACCAGGCCACCCAGGCCCAGGAGCGTGTCCTTGACAAGCTGCTGGAGCTGGTCGAGGTCCCGATCCCCGAGAAGCTCCTCGAGGACGAGATCAACACCCGCAAGCACAACCTCGAGCACCACCAGCTCGCCCAGATGGGTCTGACCCTCGAGCGCTACCTGGAGATCCAGGGCAAGACGGCCGAGGAGTTCGAGACCGAGACGCGCGAGGCCGCGATCAAGGGCATCAAGACGCAGTTCGTGCTCGACGAGCTGGTCAACAAGGAGAAGCTGAACGTCAACCAGGAGGAGCTGACCGAGCACCTCATGCGGCGTGCGGCCTCCTCCGGCATGGCCCCCGACCAGTTCGCCCAGGCGGTCGTCGAGGGCGGCCAGGTTCCGATGCTGGTCGGCGAGGTCGCCCGCGGCAAGGCCCTGGCGGTCGTCGTCGAGGCCGCCACGGTGAAGGACACCAACGGCGAGGTCGTCGACCTGGACGACGAGGACGAGAACGAGGCGGAGGGCTCCACGGAGGCCGCTGAGGCCACGGAGGCCACCGAGGCCGCCGAGTCCGCCGAGGAGAAGCCGGAGGCGTAACCCTCCGGGACCACCGGCCCCACCCTCCGGGACCACCGGCCACCGACGGGCCCCGGGACGCACCACGCGTCCCGGGGCCCGTCGTCATGAGCCGCCGCACGGGGGACCGCGCCCCGGGGCCGCCGGCACCGCGCGGCCGTCGGTCACGGCGGATCGGAGGCGGCCCGCGCCCGTCGGGGCTACCGTGATCTCACAAGGGCCCGGGGCGCGGTTGCCGACGGCCCCCGGCCCCGGTCACCGCACAGCCAACCTCCATGCGCTGACAGCGAACACCCGCAGAAGCGGGATGGCACCCGACTGCCTGCGCGTTAGGGTCCATGAATACGAGGGCAGGGGAGTCCCCGAAGCCGCCCCGCAGGGGCGCCGCGCGGGGTCCCACGCCCCAGCAGAACACGTGAGACGGCCCCGCGCCGTCGTAAGACGAGCAGGTGGATACGTGACGAATCTGATGCCCTCCGCCGCCGGCGAGCCTTCCATCGGTGGCGGCCTCGGTGACCAGGTCTACAGCCGGCTGCTCAACGAGCGGATCATCTTCCTCGGCCAGCCGGTCGACGACGACATCGCCAACCGGATCACGGCGCAGCTGCTGCTCCTCGCCGCCGATCCGGACAAGGACATTTACCTGTACATCAACAGCCCTGGTGGTTCCATCACGGCGGGCATGGCGATCTACGACACCATGCAGTACATCAAGAACGACGTGGTGACGATCGCCATGGGCATGGCGGCCTCCATGGGTCAGTTCCTGCTCAGCGCGGGCACCCCGGGCAAGCGCTTCGCCCTGCCCAACGCCGAGATCCTGATCCACCAGCCCTCGGCCGGCCTCGCCGGTTCCGCGTCGGACATCAAGATCCACGCCGAGCGGCTGCTGCACACCAAGAAGCGCATGGCCGAGCTCACCTCCTTCCACACCGGCCAGTCGGTCGAGCAGATCACCCGCGACTCGGACCGCGACCGCTGGTTCGACGCCGAGGAGGCCAAGGAGTACGGCCTGATCGACGAGGTCATCACCACCGCTGTCGGCATGCCGGGCGGCGGAGGCACCGGGGCGGGCTCGTAAAGGGCTCACCGGGCCTCATACGGCCGGTGGAGACCCCCGGGCCGCCCGGGGTCCCCAGGCGGCCCGGTAGGCCCGTGACGGCCCCACCGGGCCCCGCAACGGCCCCCAGCGCCCCTTAGCCCCCAGCCACCGCCTCAGCCCTTCTCAGGAGACATCGTGAACGACTTCCCCGGCAGCGGCCTCTACGACCGCACGCGCGCCGAGTACACCGGCCCCTCGGCCGAGTCCCGTTACGTCATCCCGCGCTTCGTGGAGCGCACCTCGCAGGGCATCCGCGAGTACGACCCGTACGCGAAGCTCTTCGAGGAGCGCGTGATCTTCCTGGGCGTCCAGATCGACGACGCCTCGGCCAACGACGTCATGGCGCAGCTGCTGTGCCTGGAGTCGATGGACCCCGACCGGGACATCTCGGTCTACATCAACAGCCCCGGCGGTTCCTTCACCGCGCTCACGGCCATCTACGACACGATGCAGTTCGTGAAGCCGGACATCCAGACGGTCTGCATGGGCCAGGCGGCCTCCGCCGCGGCGGTGCTGCTGGCCGCGGGCACCCCCGGCAAGCGCATGGCGCTCCCGAACGCCCGTGTGCTGATCCACCAGCCCTACAGCGAGACGGGCCGCGGCCAGGTCTCCGACCTGGAGATCGCCGCCAACGAGATCCTCCGGATGCGCTCGCAGCTGGAGGAGATGCTGGCGAAGCACTCGAACACGCCGATCGAGAAGATCCGCGAGGACATCGAGCGCGACAAGATCCTCACGGCCGAGGACGCCCTGTCGTACGGCCTGATCGACCAGATCATCTCCACCCGGAAGATGAACAACACCGCGGTCCGCTGAGGCGCATCGCCGCCGGACCCGTATCGTCTGCCGCCCCTTGGCACGGATTGAAACGGTGCACGTCAAAGTGAACCGTGCCAAGGGGGGCCCGAACGGGGGGCCCGGCAAGGTACCGTCGGACATAAGGCAGCACCAGGAGTCGCTGGACCCAAGGCGTCTCCCAGGCGAAGGGGAAGCACACCGTGGCACGCATCGGTGACGGCGGCGATCTGCTCAAGTGCTCGTTCTGCGGCAAGAGCCAGAAGCAGGTCAAGAAGCTCATCGCAGGCCCCGGTGTGTACATCTGCGACGAGTGCATCGATCTCTGTAACGAGATCATCGAGGAAGAGCTCGCCGAGACGAGCGAGGTGCGCTGGGAGGAACTCCCCAAGCCCCGCGAGATCTATGAGTTCCTCGAGGGGTACGTGGTCGGGCAGGAGGCGGCCAAGAAGGCCCTGTCCGTCGCGGTGTACAACCACTACAAGCGGGTCCAGGCCGGTGAGAACGGCGGTGCCCAAGGCCGCGACGACGCCATCGAGTTGGCCAAGTCGAACATCCTGCTGCTCGGCCCCACGGGCTCCGGAAAGACGCTGCTCGCCCAGACCCTGGCCCGCATGCTGAACGTGCCCTTCGCCATCGCCGACGCGACGGCGCTGACGGAGGCCGGCTATGTGGGCGAGGACGTCGAGAACATCCTCCTGAAGCTGATCCAGGCCGCCGACTACGACGTCAAGAAGGCCGAGACGGGCATCATCTACATCGATGAGATCGACAAGGTGGCCCGCAAGAGCGAGAACCCCTCGATCACGCGTGACGTCTCCGGCGAGGGCGTCCAGCAGGCCCTGTTGAAGATCCTGGAGGGCACGACGGCCTCGGTGCCCCCGCAGGGCGGCCGCAAGCACCCGCACCAGGAGTTCATCCAGATCGACACGACGAACGTGCTGTTCATCGTGGGCGGCGCGTTCGCGGGTCTGGAGAAGATCATCGAGGCCCGGGCGGGCGCGAAGGGCATCGGCTTCGGCGCGACGATCCGCTCCAAGCGCGAGCTGGAGTCCAAGGACCAGTTCGAGGACGTCATGCCCGAGGACCTGGTGAAGTTCGGGATGATCCCGGAGTTCATCGGCCGTCTTCCCGTCATCACCTCGGTCCACAACCTCGACCGCAAGGCGCTTCTGCAGATCCTCGTCGAGCCGCGCAACGCCCTGGTGAAGCAGTACCAGAGGCTGTTCGAACTCGACGGTGTGGAACTGGACTTCGAGCGCGAGGCCCTGGAGGCCATCGCGGACCAGGCCATCCTGCGCCAGACGGGCGCCCGCGGCCTGCGCGCCATCATGGAGGAGGTCCTCCAGGCGGTGATGTACGAGGTGCCGTCCCGCAAGGACGTGGCCCGCGTGGTCATCACCGCGGACGTGGTCCTGTCGAACGTGAACCCGACCCTGATCCCGAGGGACGCCCGCGGCCGGGGGCCGGGGGAGCAGAAGACGGCGTAGGCGGTACTGATGCAGGTGAGGTGCCCGGCGATATCGCCGGGCACCTTTTCCTTTCGGGGCCTGCCCTGCGGTGGCCGACGGCGGGAGCGGTGATTGCCGTGGCGGGAGTTGTGCCGTCGGTGAGGCTGCCCCGGCGAGTGCCGGCCGGAGCGACTGCATCACCTTTTGGCGCACCGGGGCTGCGAAGAGCCGGCTGGACCATGCGCTTGCCGCCTGGGATGGCCTGAAGCCGAGCTGCCGACGCAATGACGGGGCGCCCCGCCACACAGGCGGCGGGGCGCCCCGTCGGTGAGACTGGTTCCTTCGCGTCAGGCCTTGACTCGCACGTCGTCGCGGAGCTTCGCGGCGAGGCCCGCCGTCTCGTCGACGGTGCCTCCGTGCCCTGCGGCCAGGGAGGCGAAGCTGAACGCCGTGACGTCGGCCACGGTGCTGTGGTCGCCCCAGATGCAGATGGGCATGGTGAAGCTCTTCGCGGTACCGGTGCCCGACGCCTCGTCATTCTGGAACTGGGCCACCTGGCACTTCATGATGGCGCCGGCGAAGCCGGACGGGTGCACCGTCTCCGGGCTGCCGAGCAGCTTGCCCTTGCTCGTCTTGTCCTTCTGGGACTCCGCCTTGATCTTGGTGAACATGGCGTCCACGACGGCCTCGGGGTCGTCGATGGTGCCGTAGACGCCACCGAAGGTGAGGTTCCTGACCGAGAGGCCCGTGCCCTTCTGGTATCCGGCGCTGACGTCCTTGGGGTTCTTCACCCCCCACTTCTCGAACTCCGCGAGGTCCTTGTCGCTCATGGTGTCCGGGGCATCGCTGCTGCCCACCTTCTTGTACGTGCCGTCGACGACCGCCGCCGGCGCCGTCAGCTTGTGCGGGCCGTCGTCGGCCACCGCACCGCCACCGCTGCCGCCGAGCACCAGGTAAGCGCCCACGCCGATCGCCGCCACGACCGCCACCGCGCCGATGATCAGCACCGTCTTCTTCGTGCCGCCGCCCGGCGCCGGCGGCTGCGGCGCCCCGTAGGGCTGCTGGCCGTACGGGGGCTGGCCGTACGGGGGCTGGCCGTAGGGCTGCGGCGCCGGCGGCTGCTGGCCGGCGTACGGCTGGGCGGCCGGCTGCTGCTGGGCGTAGGGGTTCTGCTGGGGCGGGACACCCGCCGGGGCCTGCTGGGGATAGCCGTAGCCGGGCTGGGGTGCCTGCGGTGGCTGGCCGTAGGGGCCCGCCTGACCGTACGGTCCGGGCTGCTGGGGCCGGTCACCGTACGGGCCCGGCTGGTTGCTGCTCATCGTCTGGGTTCCCCTCCAGATGCTTGTGCGTACCCGACATCCTGGCGTAAGCGGAGGGGCCCGGGGGTGTCCGGGGGGTTCACCGTTACCGAAGAATCGCGTTTCGGGACGAGGCCGTGACACCCCTAAACTGACTCCGTGACCGAGAACGCTCAGCAGCAGCCATCAGCGCCCGCCACCGAACTGCCGACCCAGTACGCGCCGGCCGACGTAGAGGGGCCGCTGTACGAACGCTGGGTGGAGCGGGGTTACTTCGAGGCGGACGAGAAGAGCGACAAGCCGCCGTACACCATCGTCATCCCCCCGCCGAACGTCACCGGCAGCCTGCACCTCGGGCACGCGTTCGAACACACGCTCATCGACGCCCTGACCCGCCGCAAGCGCATGCAGGGCTACGAGACGCTGTGGCAGCCCGGCATGGACCACGCCGGCATCGCCACACAGAACGTCGTGGAGCGGGAGCTCGGCAAGGAGGGCAAGTCCCGCCACGACCTCGGCCGCGAGGCCTTCGTCGAGCGCGTCTGGCAGTGGAAGGCCGAGTCAGGCGGACAGATCTCCGGGCAGATGCGGCGCCTCGGCGACGGTGTCGCCTGGTCCCGCGAGCGCTTCACCATGGACGAGGGGCTCTCCCAGGCCGTCCAGACCATCTTCAAGCGGCTCTACGACGACGAGCTGATCTACCGCGCCGAGCGCATCATCAACTGGTGCCCGCGCTGTCTGACCGCCATCTCGGACATCGAGGTCGAGTACCAGGACGACGACGGCGAGCTGGTCTCCATGAAGTACGGCGAGGGGGACGACACCATCGTCGTCGCCACGACCCGTGCCGAGACCATGCTCGGCGACACCGCGGTCGCCGTCCACCCGGAGGACGAGCGGTACAAGCACCTGGTCGGCAAGCTCATCAAGCTGCCGCTGACCGACCGCTCCATCCCCGTCGTCGCGGACGAGCACGTCGACCCCGAGTTCGGCACCGGTGCCGTCAAGGTCACCCCGGCCCACGACCCGAACGACTTCGAGATCGGCCAGCGCCACAATCTGCCCGCCATCACCGTGATGGACGAGCACGCGGTCATCACGGTCCACGGCCCCTTCCAGGGCCTGGACCGCTTCGAGGCCCGCTCCGCCATCGTCGCCGCCCTGCGCGCCGAGGGCCGGATCGTCGCCGAGAAGCGGCCCTACATCCACTCGGTCGGCCACTGCTCGCGCTGCAAGACCACGATCGAGCCGCGCCTGTCCATGCAGTGGTGGGTCAAGGTCGGCCCCCTCGCCAAGGCCGCCGGTGACGCCGTCCGCGAGGGCAAGGTCAAGATCCACCCGCAGGAGATGGAGAAGCGGTACTTCGACTGGGTCGACAACCTCCACGACTGGTGCATCTCGCGTCAGTTGTGGTGGGGCCACCGCATCCCGGTCTGGTACGGGCCCAGCGGCGAGGTCGTCTGTGTCGGCCCGGACGAGGAGCCTCCGAGCGGCGAGGGCTGGCACCAGGACACCGACGTCCTCGACACCTGGTTCTCCTCCGGCCTGTGGCCGTTCTCCACGCTGGGCTGGCCCGAGCAGACCCAGAGCCTCGCGAAGTTCTACCCGAACTCCGTCCTGGTCACCGGCTACGACATCCTCTTCTTCTGGGTCGCCCGGATGATGATGTTCGGCCTCTACGCGATGGACGGCACCCCGCCCTTCCACACCATCGCCCTGCACGGCATGGTCCGCGACCAGTTCGGCAAGAAGATGTCGAAGTCCTTCGGCAACGCGGTCAACCCGCTGGACTGGATGGACAAGTACGGCTCCGACGCGCTGCGCTTCACCCTGGCCCGCGGCGCCAACCCCGGTGTCGACGTCCCGATCGGCGAGGACTGGGTCCAGGGCTCCCGCAACTTCGCCAACAAGATCTGGAACGCGACGCGGTTCGCGCTGATGAACGGCGCGACGGTCCAGGGCCCGCTGCCCGAGGCCGCGCGCATGTCGGCCACCGACCGCTGGATTCTGTCCCGGCTGAACTCCGTGGTCGCCGAGGTCGACGCGCTCTACGACGACTTCCAGTTCGCCAAGCTGTCCGACACCCTCTTCCACTTCGCGTGGGACGAGGTCTTCGACTGGTACGTCGAGCTGTCCAAGACGACGTTCCAGGCGGGCGGCGAGCCGGCCGAGGTCAGCAAGCGCGTCCTCGGTGAGGTCCTCGACGTCACGCTGAAGCTGCTGCACCCGATCGTGCCGTTCGTCACGGAGACGCTGTGGACCACCCTCACCGGTGGCGAGTCCGTCGTCATCGCCGAGTGGCCCGCCGACAGCGGCTTCCGTGACACGGCCGCCGAGCGGGAGATCGCCACCCTCCAGTCCGTCATCACCGAGGTCCGCCGCTTCCGCGCCGACCAGGGCCTCCAGCCCGGCCAGCGCGTCCCGGCCCGGCTGACCCTCGACGGCACGGCGCTCGCCCCGCACGAGGCCGCCATCCGCCAGCTCCTGCGCCTCCAGCCGGAGGGCGAGAGCTTCACGGCCACGGCGACCCTGCCGGTCGCCGGCGCCACGGTCGCGCTGGATCTGTCCGGCACGATCGACGTGGCGGCGGAGCGCAAGCGGCTCGCGAAGGACCTGGCCGCCGCGGAGAAGGAGCAGCAGCAGGCCGAGGCCAAGCTCGGCAACGAGGCCTTCCTCGCCAAGGCGCCGGACCACGTCGTCGACAAGATCCGCACCCGGCTCGCCAAGGCGCAGGAGGACATCGCGCGGATCCAGGCCCAGCTGGACCGGCTTCCCTCCGCCTGAGCAGGCCCCGGCCGCCGCCCGACGGCGCCCCCACGGCCCCCGGCACCCAGCGGTCCGGGGGCCTTCGCCGCGTTCGTCACCGGCGCTCCGTAGACTGGCCCCGTGAGTGACCTGCCGCCGCGCGACCCCAACGAGAGCGATCCCTTCGAGGAGATCGTCGAGGCCGAGACCACCAGTGACCCCGACCTCGCGGTGATCGAGGCCGGCAGCCGCACCCTGCGCACCCAGGGCGGCCCGCCGCAGGCCGACGTACCCGCGCGCCCGGCCGACCCCCAGGTCGACCAGGCGCTGCGCGAGGTCGAGGCCGAGCTGGCCACCCGCTGGGGCGAGACCAAGCTGGAGCCGTCCGTCAGCCGTATCGCGGCACTGATGGACGTGCTGGGCGAGCCGCAGCGGTCGTACCCGTCCATCCACATCACGGGCACCAACGGCAAGACCTCCACCGCCCGCATGGTCGAGGCCCTCCTCGGCGCCTTCGAACTGCGCACCGGCCGGTACACGAGCCCGCACGTCCAGTCGATCACCGAGCGGGTCAGCCTCGACGGCGCCCCCGTCTCCGCCGAGCGGTTCATCGAGACGTACCAGGACATCAAGCCGTACCTGGAGATGGTCGACGCCTCGCAGGAGTACCGGCTCTCCTTCTTCGAGGTCCTCACGGGCATGGCGTACGCGGCGTTCGCGGACGCACCCGTCGATGTCGCGGTCGTCGAGGTCGGCATGGGCGGCAGCTGGGACGCCACCAACGTCATCGACGGCGACGTCGCCGTCGTCACCCCCATCGACCTCGACCACACCGACCGGCTCGGCGGTACGCCCGGCGAGATCGCCGAGGAGAAGGCCGGCATCATCAAGCAGGACGCCACCGTCATCCTGGCCCAGCAGCCGGTCGACGCGGCCCAGGTGCTGCTGAAGAAGGCCGTGGAGGTCGACGCGACCGTGGCCCGCGAGGGCCTGGAGTTCGGGGTCGTCTCCCGGCAGATCGCGGTCGGCGGCCAGCTGCTCACCCTGCGCGGCCTCGGCGGCGAGTACGACAACGTGTATCTGCCGCTGCACGGCCCCTACCAGGCCCACAACGCCGCGGTGGCGCTCGCCGCCGTCGAGGCGTTCTTCGGCGTGGGCTCCCAGCGCCCCGAGCCGCTGGACGCCGAGACCGTCCGCAAGGCGTTCGCGTCGGTGTCCTCCCCGGGCCGTCTGGAGGTCGTGCGCCGCTCCCCGACCGTCGTCCTGGACGCCGCGCACAACCCGGCGGGGGCCCGCGCCACCGCCGAGGCGGTCAGCGAGGCGTTCGACTTCAGCCGGCTGATCGGTGTCGTCGGCGCGAGCGCCGACAAGAACGTCCGGGGCCTGCTGGAGGCGTTCGAGCCGGTCTTCGCCGAGGTCGTGGTCACCCAGAACTCCAGCCACCGGGCGATGGACGCCGACGAGCTGGCCGCGATCGCCGTCGAGGTCTTCGGCGAGGAGCGCGTCCAGGTGGAGCCGCGGCTGCCCGACGCGCTGGAGGCCGCGATCACGCTCGCCGAGGAGGAGGGGGAGTACGCGGGCGCCGGCGTGCTCGTCACCGGCTCCGTCATCACGGTCGGCGAGGCCCGACTGCTCCTGGGGAAGGGCTGACTCTGTCGTGCGTACGCTCTGTGCTTCGACCCTGATCGGCGAGTTCTTCGTCATCGGCTTCGCGGGTCTGGTCGCCATGAAGGACCCGAACCTGTCCACGACCACGGTCTGGACCGTCAGCGGCATCGCGATGGCGCTGAGCATCCTGCTGTGCGGTCTGATCACCCGCCCGGGCGGGGTCCAGCTCGGCTGGGCCCTCCAGATCGCGCTGATCGCCTCCGGGTTCTTCGTGCCGACGATGTTCTTCATGGGCGCGGTCTTCGCGGCGCTGTGGTGGGCGTCGGTGCACTACGGAAGGAAGATCGACGAGGCCAAGGCCCGCTTCGCGGCGCTCCAGGACAACGAGAGCAGCCCCGCGGCCCCGTAGCGTTCAGGGCGGGGGCCGACCTGACGCTGTGTGACGGTCACCCGGACCCGCCCTGTACCCTCTACGCACCGCACCACCTTGATGAAGGAGCCCTCTCGTGACCTCGCGCACCCTCGTCCTCCTCAAGCCCGACGCCGTCCGTCGCGGGCTGATCGGCGAGATCATCAGCCGCATAGAGCGCAAGGCCGGCTGGACCATCAGCGCGCTGGAGATGCGCACCCTGGAGCAGGACACGCTGGAGCAGCACTACGGCGAGCACAAGGGCAAGCCCTTCTACGAGCCGCTGGTGGAGTTCATGGCCTCCGGTCCGGTCGTCGCGCTCGTCGTGGAGGGTGAGCGGGTCATCGAGGGCCTGCGCGCGCTCGCCGGACCGACCGACCCGATCGCCGCCGCGCCCGGCTCCATCCGCGGCGACTACGGTGTGATCGTCCGGGAGAACCTGGTGCACGCCTCCGACTCGGAGGAGTCCGCCGAGCGGGAACTCAAGATCTTTTTCCCGGGCCGGTTCTGAGCGCCGGGACGCTTTCCGGCGTCCGGATGATGAACTTTCGATCTCGCCATGTGAACAAATCCTGAGGGTTTTTCACGTCACTCGGACGCATGACCAAGGGCGGCCGCGGAAACCTTCGAACAAACCCGGTCGCTCCCTGGCATATGCGTGCCGTTCGGGGGAACGGCTACCCCCGAACGCCCGTCTCCAGAAGCGAGGCGACGCGTCATCTGCTGACAATGGCGAAGACCCTCGCGCAGTGTTTCGTGCGGGCGAGACTACGATGTAAGCCTTCACGTCACAGCACCCACTTCGCCGCCCCAACTAAAGCTGTCACGCTCAACTTGGGAAGGCCAGACGAATCCTGATGGGGAACTCAATGTCGTTCATCGGCCGTGACATGGCTGTCGACCTCGGGACCGCCAACACGCTGGTGTACGTCAGGGGTCGTGGGATCGTGCTCAACGAGCCGTCGGTCGTCGCGATCAACACCAACACCGGAGGCATCCTCGCGGTCGGTGCGGAAGCCAAGAAGATGATCGGCCGGACCCCGGGCAACATCGTCGCCGTGCGCCCGCTCAAGGACGGCGTCATCGCCGACTTCGAGATCACCGAGCGGATGCTCCGCTACTTCATCCTGAAGATCCACAAGCGGCGGTATCTGGCGCGCCCGCGAGTCGTGGTCTGTGTGCCGTCGGGCATCACGGGCGTCGAGCGCCGCGCGGTCATCGAGGCGTCCTCCCAGGCCGGCGCCCGCCAGGTGCACATCATCGAGGAGCCCATGGCGGCCGCCATCGGCTCGGGCCTGCCGGTCCACGAGGCCACGGGCAACATGGTGGTCGACATCGGCGGCGGCACCACGGAGGTCGCGGTCATCTCACTCGGCGGCATCGTCACCGCCCAGTCCATCCGCGTCGCGGGCGACGAACTGGACAACGCGATCATCCAGTACGTCAAGAAGGAGTACTCCCTCCTCCTCGGTGAGCGGACGGCCGAGCAGATCAAGATCACGATCGGTTCCGCGTACGACCTCGACGCCGACGAGCACACCGAGATCCGCGGCCGGGACCTGGTCTCCGGGCTGCCCAAGACCGTGGTCATCTCCGCGGCCGAGGTCCGCAAGGCCATCGAGGAACCGGTCAACGCCATCGTGGACGCGGTCAAGACGACCCTCGACAAGTGCCCGCCGGAGCTGTCCGGTGACGTCATGGACCGCGGCATCGTCCTCACCGGCGGCGGCGCCCTGCTGCGCGGCCTCGACGAGCGGCTGCGCCGGGAGACCGGCATGCCCATCCACATCGCCGAGGACCCGCTGGACAGCGTGGCGCTCGGCTCGGGCAAGTGCGTCGAGGAGTTCGAGGCGCTCCAGCAGGTGCTGGACGCCCAACCCCGCAGATGAGGCGACGCGCCGATTCCGCCGTACGAGACGATCGCCTCTCGTGCGGCGGATCGTTGATATAGAGGCATAAGCTCCCCGCCATATCCCCCGACATTCCCGGTTTCCCCTACACATTCCGACGAGGAAGGCACGGCCGCCGCACGTGAGGGACACACGAGAGAGCCGGCTGCTCCTGGTTCTGCTGATCGCCATCGCGTTCGCGTTGATCACGGTGGACATCCGCGGCGGCCAGGACTCACCGGTCGAAGGTGCCCGCCAGGCCGCCGCCACGGCGTTCGGCCCGATCGAGAACGGGGTGGCGTCCGCCGTCGACCCCGTCGGCAACGCGGTAGCGGCCGTGCGCGACTCCGCCAGGCGGCACGACCGCATCGCGCAACTCGAGCGTTCCAACGCCGCGTTGAAGGCGAAGCTCGGCAGCGACGACCGCAACCGCAGCCGCCTCAACCAGCTCGACAAGATGATCCGGGTGGCGGGCGAGGGACAGTACGGGATCAAGGGCGCCGAGGTCATCGCCATAGGAGCGGCCCAGGGCTTCTCCTGGACGGTCACCATCGACGTGGGCGCCAAGGACGGCATCAAGCGCGACATGACCGTTCTGAACGGCGACGGACTGGTCGGTCGCGTCACCACCGTCGGCCCCGACACCTCCACCGTGCTGCTGGCCAACGACCCCGACTTCACCGTGGGCACCCGTATGGAAGGCAGTGACGAACTCGGGTTCGCCGCCGGGCAGGGCGACCGCCCGCTGCGCGTCCAGCTCCTCAACGGCAAGGCCGACGTGAAGAAGGGCGACCGCCTCGTCACCTTCGGCTCCGAGGCCGACAAGCCGTTCGTGCCCGGTGTCCCGGTCGGCGTGGTCTCCCGGATCGACCCGTCCGGGGGCGGTCTGACCCGCACGATCTATGTGAAGCCGTTCGTCTCCTTCAGCAGCCTCGATGTCGTCGGCGTCGTCGTCCAGGCACCGAAGAAGGACCCGCGTGACACCGTGCTGCCCCCGAAGCCCCAGCCGACACCCACCCCGACCGTGACCGTCACCGTCACGCCCTCGGCGTCCGCCGACAACCAGGCGTCCGGCGACGGTCAGTCGTCCGACGTCGAGTAGCGGACGCCCAAGGAGCCGAACCAGATGCGCCTCAACCGGATGCTGCTCTCCACCGCCCTGGTGATCGTCGCCCTGGTGATCCAGGTGAGCGTCCTCGCCCGCCTCCATCTGCCCGGTGCCGTCCCGGACCTGGTGCTCCTGACGGTCGTCGCCCTCGCCCTGGTCTACGGCCACGTCGGCGGGTGCCTCATCGGCTTCGGCGCCGGCCTGCTCTCCGACCTGGCCCCGCCCGCCGACCACGCCGCCGGGCGCTACGCCCTCGTGCTGTGCGTCATCGGCTACCTCGCCGGACTCGCCCGGCCCGAGAACGGCCGGCTGAAGTCCGCCAGCGGCCCGATGTTCGTGGTGGTCGCCGCCGCGATCGGCTCCACCCTGCTGTACGCGGGCGTGGGCGCCCTCGTCGGCGACACCGCCGCCCGTCATGTCGGCCTCACCAGCCTGCTGGCCACGGCCGCCGTGTACGACCTGCTGCTCGCGCCCTTCGTGGTCCCCGGGATCATGGCGCTGGCCCGCCGCATCGACAACGACCCGCTCGCCGAGACCAGTTCCGCCAAGGCCGCCGACGTCTCCTCCGGCTGGCTCTCCTCGGGCACCGGACTGCGCATCGGCAGCCAGCGCGGGGTCCTGCGGGTCAAGGCCGCCAAGGCCCGGGTGGCCCGGGCCGGACGCATCAAGGGGGTCAAACGGCTGTGACCCCGCCGGAGCCGGCCGCCTGGTCCACAGGTCCACCGTGTACACCTATGACGCGTACGCGCACGGAGCGGGTGCGACAGCAGTGACCGACACCCGCCCGTCCTCCGCAACCACCCTCGACCTCAGTGGGCTTCGCCGATGACTAACATCCCCGAGACCGGACGGACGCCCCGCGTCCAGATCCGGCTGGTCGTCATCCAGATCCTCGTCCTCTCCCTCCTCGGCACCCTCGGCGGCCGCCTCTGGTACCTCCAGATCCGCAACGGCGCCGAGTACGCCAAGGAGGCCTCCGGCAACCATGTCCAGCAGGTCGTCCAGCCCGCCGTACGCGGCGAGATCCTGGACGCGCGCGGCGTGCCCATCGCCGACAACGAGACCCGGCTGGTGGTCTCGGCCTCCCGCACCGACCTGCTGAAGATGAAGGACGACGGCAAGGCGGTCCTCACCAAGCTGGCCGGCGTCCTCGGCATGAAGCCGCAGGACGTCGAGGGCAAGGTCCGCCTGTGCGACGCGAAGACGCCGCAGCCCTGCTGGAACGGTTCCCCGTACCAGCCGATCCCCATCACCGACAAGGCCACGCCCCGCCAGGCCCTCCAGATCCGCGAGCGCTCCGAGGACTTCCCCGGCATCACAGCCGAGCCCGAGGCCGTGCGCCGCTACCCGAGCCCCGGTGAGGCCAACACCGCCCAGGTCCTCGGCTATCTCTCGCCCGTCACCGACGACGAGATCCAGCAGGCCAAGGACACCGACTCGCCCTATCTGCGCTCCGACATGGTCGGCCGCTCCGGCCTCGAGCGCCAGTACGACAAGGCCTTGCGCGGCAAGGCGGGCGTCACCCGCTACGAGGTCGACAACCTCGGCCGTGTCATCGGCAAGGCGAAGAGCGACGCCGCAGAGCCCGGCTCCAACCTGATCACCAGCATCGACGCCCGCGTTCAGCGGGTCGCCGAGTACGAGCTGGACAACGCGATGAAGATCGCCCGCACCCAGTTCGACAAGATCACCGGCGAGAACTACAAGGCGGACTCCGGTGCCGTCATCGTGATGGAGGCCAAGACCGGCCGGATAGTCGCCATGGCGTCCGCCCCGACCTACGATCCGAACGTCTGGGTCGGCGGCATCTCCGCCAAGGACTACCAGCAGCTCACCGGCAAGGACTCCGACTACCCGCTCCTCAACCGGGCCATCCAGGGGCAGTCGGCACCCGGCTCGACCTTCAAGGTGGTCTCCACGGCCGCCGCGATCCAGGCCGGCTACGACTTCGACGGCCACTACCCGTGCACCAGCTCGTACTCGGTCGGCGGACAGGTCTTCAAGAACTTCGAGGGAGAGAACTTCGGCCCGATCTCGCTCGGCCGCGCCCTCGAGGTCTCCTGTGACACCGTCTTCTACGGTCTCGCCGACAACGAGTGGAAGAAGGACGGCGGCATCAACCCCAAGAAGGGGCAGCCCAAGGACTGGTTCTTCAAGACCGCTCACCAGTTCGGCCTCGGCAAGCCGACCGGCATCGACCTGCCCAACGAGGTCTCCGGCCGCGTGCCCGACCGCCAGTGGAAGCAGAAGTACTGGCAGGCCAACAAGGACGTCTGGTGCAAGACCGGCAAGAAGGACGGCGATTACGTCCAGAAGATCGCGTACGAGAACTGCCTCGAGGGCAACAAGATGCGCGAGGGTGACGAGATCAACTACTCGATCGGCCAGGGGGACACCCTCCTGACGCCGATACAGGAGGCGGTCATCTACTCGGCGATCTCCAACGGCGGCACCCTGTGGAACCCGACCATCGGCAAGGCGATCGTCAGCCCCGACGGCAAGAAGGTCACGGAGATCAAGCCCAAGTCGCACGGCAGGCTGCCGATCAGCCAGAAGACACGGGACGTCATGGAGCAGGCCCTCGCGGGCGTCGTCACCCGCGGTACCGCCGCCTGGAAGTTCGGCGGCTGGCCGCAGGACAAGATCCCGCTGCACGCCAAGACCGGTACCGCCGAGGTCTACGGCAAACAGACCACGTCGTGGCTGGCCACCTACTCCAAGGACTACGCGGTCGTCATGACGATCGCCCAGGCCGGTACGGGCTCCGGCGCCTCCGGTGAGGCCGTGCACAACATCTACAACGCCCTGTACGGCGTCCAGAAGGACGGCTCGATCGACAAGAGCAAGGCGCTGCTGCCCACCCCGCAGCAGGGCCTGCCCAAGATCCACGCCGACGGCTCGATCGAGGCCCAGAAGGTCGGCAAGTACGACCCCAGCGCCGACCAGGCGACCGGGCAGGACCAGCAGGGGAACGCCCCCACGGACAACCCGTCGGCCACCGTGCCCTCGCCCACCGCGAGCAACCGCCGCACCGCCCGGCGCTCGGCCCGCCCGAAGAAGAGGCGGAGGATCCTCACATGACCGGGGCGAACAACTTCTCCGTCTCCGGGTACGGCCCCGACCGGGCGGCCTGGACACGCGTCTTCGCCCGCGACGGACTGGCCCGGCGGCTCGACTGGCCGATACTGCTGTCGGCCACGGCCCTGTCCCTGATCGGCGCCGTCCTCGTCTACTCGGCGACCCGCAACCGCACCGAGATCAACCAGGGCGACCCGTACTACTTCCTGATCCGGCATCTGATGAACATGGGCATCGGATTCGCCCTGATGATCGGGACGATCTGGCTCGGCCACCGCACCCTGCGCACGGCCGTGCCGATCCTTTACGGCCTCTCGCTCCTGCTGATCCTGCTGGTGCTCACCCCGCTCGGCGCCACCATCAACGGCAACCGCAACTGGATCGTCTTCGGCGGCGGTTTCTCCCTGCAGCCCTCCGAGTTCGTGAAGATCACGATCATCCTGGGCATGGCCATGCTGCTCGCGGCCCGGGTCGACGCGGGCGACAAGCCCCACCCCGACCACCGGACCGTGGCACAGGCCCTGGGGCTGGCCGCCGTCCCGATGATGATCGTCATGCTGATGCCCGACCTCGGCTCGACGATGGTCATGGCGGTCACCGTGCTGGGCGTGCTGCTCGCCTCCGGCGCCTCCAACCGCTGGGTGTTCGGCCTGCTCGGCGCGGGCGTCCTGGGCGCGGTCGCCATATGGCAGCTGCACATCCTGGATCAGTACCAGATCAACCGCTTCGCCGCCTTCGCCAACCCCAGCCTCGACCCGGCGGGCGTCGGCTACAACACCAACCAGGCGCGCATCGCGATCGGCTCCGGCGGGCTCATGGGCGCGGGCCTCTTCCACGGCTCGCAGACCACCGGCCAGTTCGTGCCCGAACAGCAGACCGACTTCGTCTTCACGGTCGCGGGCGAGGAACTGGGCTTCGTCGGCGCGGGCCTGATCATCGTGCTGCTCGGGGTCGTCCTGTGGCGGGCCTGCCGCATCGCCCGTGAGACGACCGAGCTGTACGGCACGATCGTCGCCGCCGGCATCATCGCCTGGTTCATCTTCCAGGCCTTCGAGAACATCGGAATGACCCTCGGCATCATGCCGGTCGCGGGCCTGCCCCTGCCGTTCGTGTCGTACGGCGGCTCCTCCATGTTCGCCGTCTGGATAGCGGTGGGACTCTTGCAGTCGATCCGGGTGCAGCGGCCGTTGTCGGCGTGAGCGGGCTGTGCGGGCGTCAGCGGGTAGTGCGGCGTGGGCGGGTAGTGCGGGCGTCAGCGGGTAGTGCGGGCGTGAGCGGGTCGCGCGGGCGTCAGCGGGTAGTGCGGGCGTGAGCGGGTGACGTGGGCGTGAGCGGGTAGTGCGGCGTGGGCGGGTGACGTGGGCGTGAGCGGGACCGGACCGCGTGAGGGGTCCGGCCCGTCGGCCGCACGGCGGCCGGAGGAGCGCATTCCGGACGAACACCGAGGAACCCTGCCCTCCCTGCCCGATTGCCACTAGATTCAGTCCATGGCGGACACGAAACGCGAAATCGAGCGCAAGTACGAGGCCGCGATCGGAGACGAGCTGCCCGACCTCACCGTCGTCGGCGGCGTCTCGGCCGTCGTCGATCAGGGCATCGCCGAACTCGACGCCACCTACTACGACACTGCCGACGCGCGGCTGGCCGACGCCTCCCTGACCCTGCGCCGCCGCACCGGTGGCGACGACGCCGGCTGGCACCTCAAGCTGCCGGTCGCCGACGGCGTGCGCGACGAGGTCCACGCCCCGCTCTCCGACACCGTCCCGCCGTACCTCCACAGCCTCGTCCGCTCCCGTGTCCGGGGCGCCGAACTCATCCCCCTGGTCCGGCTGCGCTCCTCCCGCGCCCTCCGCCGTCTCGTCGGCGCCGACGGCGCCCTGCTGGCCGAGGTCAGCCTCGACCGCGTGCACGCCGAGCGGCTCAGCGGCGGCACGGGCACCGCCGACTGGACCGAGATCGAGGTGGAACTCGCGGACGACGGCGACCCCGCCTTCCTCGACAAGGTCGACAAGAAGCTCCGCAAGGCGGGCGTGAACCGCTCCTCGGCCGCCTCCAAACTGGCCAGGGCACTGGAGGAGACGGGCGGCCGCCCCGAGCCCGCCGAGACGGGCATGCGGCTGCCGCCCCCCGCTCCGGCCGGTAGGCCAAAGCCCCCCACCACCGCGGGCGACCATGTCCTCGCCTACGTCCGCGCCCAGCGTGACGCCATCGTCGAACTCGATCCCGCGGTGCGCCGGGACGTCTTCGACTCGGTGCACTCCATGCGCGTGGCCACCCGCCGGCTGCGCAGCACGTTCCGCTCCTTCGGCACGGTCCTGGACCGCCGGGTCACCGACCCGATCGCCGACGAGCTGAAATGGCTGGCCGGCGAGCTGGGCGTCGACCGCGACCTGGAGGTCCTCACCGAGCACCTGAGGACCGCCGTGTCCGAACTGCCCGCGGCCCTGGTCACCGGGCCCGTGCGCAACCGCCTGCGCTCCTGGTCCGACGCCCGGCGCGGCGGCTCCCGGCGCGCTCTGATCTCCGTCCTCGACGGCGAGCGCTACCTGGACCTGCTGAACACGCTCGACACCCTGATCGCCGGGCCGCCCCTGCTGAAGGCGGCCGCCCAGGACCCGGAGAAGGTGCTCGCCAAGGCTGTACGCAAGGACTTCCGCAAGGTCGCCGCCCTGGTCGGCGAGGCCCTCGACCTGCGCCCGGGCCATGACCGGGACGTCGCGGTGCACGAGGCGCGCAAGAAGACCAAGCGCACCCGGTACGCGGCCGAGGCCGCCGCACCCGCGCTGGGCAGGCCCGCCGAAGCCCTGGTCAAGTCGATGAAGTCGTTGCAGACCCTGCTGGGCGACCACCAGGACAGCGTGATGGCCCGCGAGGCCCTGCTGAACCTCGCGGCCCAGGCGGACACGGCACGGGAGAGCACCTTCACCTACGGCGTTCTGTACGGGCGGGAGGAACAGCGGGCGGCGGCCACGGAGGCGGCACTGCCGGAGATGTGGCGCACGGTGCGGTCCGCGACCGACATCTGAGCGGGGCGGACGGGCCGGGGCCCGTGGGTACGGTGGCCGGGGTCCCTGTGGCCGCCGACCGGGGGTCGTGGGTACGGCGGCCGGGGGTCGTGGGCCGGCGGTCGGGGCCCGTGGGTACGGTGGCCGGGGGTCGTAGGGCCGGCGGTCGGGGCTCCCGGGGCGGACGCCCGTCCCGGCTGTGCGGCCGTCCGGGTTGTCGGCCCGTCCCGGCTGTGCGGCCGTCCGGGTTGTCGGCCCGTCCTGGCTGTGCGGCCTCCGGGTTGTCGGCCCGTCCTGGCTGTGCGGCCTCCGGGTTGTCGGCCCGTCCTGGCTGTGCGGCCTCCGGGTTGTCGGCCCGTCCCGGCTGTGCGGCCGTCCCGGTGGTCGGCCCGTCCCGGCCGTGCGCCCTGTCCCGGTCCTCCGCCCGTCGGGAAGGGGCCCCGGGCGCGTTAGGCTTGATGGTCACCCCCATCAGTCGTGATGGTCACCCCATCCGCTTTGGTGGTCACCCCCGTCAGTTCCCTCCAGCCCACGAAAGTCGCGAGATGTCTGCCGAATCGGTCTTCCCGCAGCTCGAGGCTCTGCTCCCGCACGTGCAGAAGCCGATCCAGTACGTCGGCGGTGAGCTGAACTCCACCGTCAAGCCGTGGGACTCCTGTGACGTCCGCTGGGCGCTCATGTACCCCGACGCGTACGAGGTCGGCCTGCCCAACCAGGGCGTCATGATCCTCTACGAGGTCCTGAACGAGCAGGACGGCGTCCTCGCCGAGCGCACCTACAGCGTGTGGCCGGACCTGGAGGCCCTGATGCGGGAGCACGGCGTCCCCCAGTTCACGGTGGACAGCCACCGCCCGGTGAAGGCGTTCGACGTCCTCGGCCTGTCCTTCTCCACGGAGCTGGGCTACACGAACATGCTGACGGCCCTGGATCTGGCGGGCATCCCGCTGGAGGCCAAGGACCGCACCCTCGACGACCCGATCGTGATGGCCGGCGGCCACGCCGCCTTCAACCCCGAGCCGATCGCCGATTTCATCGACTGCGCGGTGATCGGCGACGGCGAGCAGGCCGTCCTGGAGGTCACGAAGATCATCCGTGCCTGGAAGGAGGAGGGCCGCCCGGGCGGCCGCGAGGAACTCCTCTTCCGCCTGGCGAAGACCGGCGGGGTCTACGTCCCCGGCTTCTACGACGTCGAGTACCTCCCCGACGGCCGTATCGGCCGTGTCGTCCCCAACAAGTCGGGTGTCCCGTGGCGCGTGTCCAAGCACACGGTCATGGACCTCGACGAGTGGCCGTACCCCAAGCAGCCCCTGGTCCCCCTCGCGGAGACGGTCCACGAGCGAATGTCCGTCGAGATCTTCCGCGGCTGTACGCGCGGCTGCCGCTTCTGCCAGGCCGGCATGATCACCCGTCCCGTGCGCGAGCGCTCCATCACGGGCATCGGCGAGATGGTCGACAAGGGCCTGAAGGCGACGGGCTTCGAGGAGGTCGGCCTCCTCTCCCTGTCCTCCGCGGACCACTCCGAGATCGGCGACATCGCCAAGGGTCTCGCGGACCGCTACCAGGACGACAAGATCGGCCTGTCCCTCCCGTCCACCCGCGTGGACGCGTTCAACATCGACCTGGCGAACGAGCTGACCCGCAACGGCCGCCGCTCGGGCCTCACCTTCGCCCCCGAGGGCGGCTCCGAGCGCATCCGCAAGATCATCAACAAGATGGTCTCGGAAGAGGACCTGATCAGGACGGTCGCGACGGCGTACGGCAACGGCTGGCGCCAGGTGAAGCTGTACTTCATGTGCGGCCTGCCGACGGAGACCGACGAGGACGTCCTCCAGATCGCCGACATGGCGACGCACGTCATCCAGAAGGGCCGCGAGGTCTCCGGCTCGGGCGACATCCGCTGCACGGTCTCGATCGGCGGCTTCGTCCCCAAGCCGCACACCCCCTTCCAGTGGGCGCCCCAGCTCTCCGCCGAGGAGACGGACGCCCGCCTGGAGAAGCTCCGCGACAAGATCCGCGGTGACAAGAAGTACGGTCGCTCGATCGGCTTCCGCTACCACGACGGCAAGCCGGGCATCGTCGAGGGTCTCCTCTCGCGCGGCGACCGCCGCATCGGCGCGGTGATCCGCGCGGTCTACGACGACGGCGGCCGCTTCGACGGCTGGCGCGAGCACTTCTCGTACGACCGCTGGATGGCCTGCGCGGACAAGGCGCTGGCCCCCTACGGCGTGGACGTCGACTGGTACACCACCCGCGAGCGCACCTACGAGGAGGTCCTCCCCTGGGACCACCTCGACTCGGGCCTCGACAAGGACTGGCTCTGGGAAGACTGGCAGGACGCCCTCGACGAGACGGAGGTCGAGGACTGCCGCTGGACGCCGTGCTTCGACTGCGGCGTGTGCCCGCAGATGGACACGGCCATCCAAATCGGCCCGACCGGCAAGAAGCTGCTTCCTCTGACGGTCAAGAACGCAGGTCAGGCACCCGCTTCGAGTGGTCACACGCACTGACGTGAGCGAGGCACTCGATCGGGTGATGGAGGCGCTGGCGGGGGCAAGCGTGGAGGAGGTAGCGGCTGCGCTGACTGCTGCCGGCTCTTCTGGTCGTCGACGCTTGGCCCCGAAGCGCAGTCTTCGCACGCCCTTGCCGGAGCCTGCGGGTTCCTCGAATGTCTGCTCAGAGGTGGAATGGGTCTGAGCTCGCTACGGCTGAGTTACGACATTCTTCGCTGGTTTCAAGACACCCGGCTACGCTCCTGCCTTCGGCCCGCTCCGCCCGCGCTGCGCCGACGCGCGCCCACATGCGGATAGGGCCAGTGGCCATGAGTCGAGCACCGCATAGCGCGGCCTCGCGGTCGAGGCGATGCCTCTGGGGGGGGATCGGCCGGCACAGGGATGGCGGGGGCGCCGTTCTCGACTGCGGCCCCGTAGTGGCGTACGCGGGGGGATCGCTGGCCCTCCCCGCCAGGTCGAACGTCACTGGTCACCGGAGCGGCGCGGTGTTGTCATGGGCAGGGAGACGGGCCTGGACGAGCGGCCGCGAAGGCTGGGGCGCCGCGCCGTCGCGAAGCGGAGGAGGCTGGATGCCATGCTGCACCGCCGCACGGTCGGCGACGTGATGACCGAAGAAGTCATCACCCTCCGCACCGACACACCGTTCCACGAGATCGCCTCCCTGCTGGACGCGAACGACATCGCGGCGGCCCCGGTCATCGATGACGAGGGCGTCCCCATCGGCGTCGTCCGACGTGCTGCGGCACGAGACCGGCATGCCCGATCCGCAGGGGCAGGACGGGAATGACGAGCGCGCGTGGGGCAAGGCTCGGGCCCGGACCGCGGGCGCGCTCATGAGCAGCCCTGTTTTCACCGCCCGTGCCGACTGGACGATCCCCCGGGCCGCGCGGGAACTCCACAGGCGGCACGTCAAGCTCCAGCCGCCAGCGGACTCACGCCATGATCCCCACCGGATCGGCGAAGAGCCGGTTTTGTTTTTGCCTGGCGCCGCGTCGGTCAGTCGGCGGACGGCAGGAAGCTGAAAGTGTCGGGGTCGACCGGGCGGCTCTGTCTGGGAAGGCCCGCGACGACGAGCAGGTACGACTCGGTCACGAGGTCGTCCACCAACGCCTGCTCGATATCCGCACCAGGTCTGACGGTGATCCAGTGCTTCTTGTTCATGTGGTAGCCGGGAGAGATGCTCGTGTGCGACGCGCGGAGCGTCTCCGCATCCGAGGGATCGGCCTTGAGGATCACGACCGGCTCCCCAGGCATCGATGTCTGCAGCATGAACACCTTGCCGCCGACTTTCCACACCTCCCAGTCGCCGGTGAACTGGTGCGTGTGCTCAGAACCCGGGAGCTCTGCGGCGCGCGCGGCCGCGCGGTTCTGGACTGTCCTGTCTGCGTGCATTTTGGCCTCCTCGAGGTCGGTGGAGGTCGACTGTCCGGCGTCCGTCGAGGAGAGGTGCGGGCGCCGGTCAGTCGAGTTGCGCAGAAGCGAGCGGGCGCGCCGGTCGCGCACCCGCTCAGTTCGTCATATGTGGGTGAAGATCTTCTCGGCGTCGAGGCGCGAGACCGGCTGGCGAGAGACGCGCGTCTCGTCCGGGTACCCGAGCGCCATGATCAGCGTTGTGGTGAAGTCGGTGTCGGTGAGGCCGAACGCTTCGTCGATTGCCGCGCGGTCGAACCCTTCCATCGGGGTGGCGTCGACTCCGAGAGAAGCGGCGGCCATCATGGTCGCGCCGACCACGAGGTAGGTGTTCTTCTCCAGCCAGTGGAGTACGTCGCCGCCATAGTTCTTCGACTGGATCTCCACGAAGTTGGACGCTCCGGCCTCCCATCCCTTCTGGATCTCCGGGTCCGCGAAGCGACCGTCCGCGCGTTCCTTGGCGAAGATCTCCTGCAAGTGCTCGTCGGGAATCGTCTTGCGGGTCGTGAACACGATCGCGTGCGACGCGTTCCGCACCTTCTCCTGGTTGTCGGCGAAGCGGCCGACGAGAGCGTCCGCCAGTTTGTCCTTGCCGGCCTGCGACTCCAGCACATGGAAGTGGTTCGGCTGGATGTTGATCGTCGTCGGCGAGGTGCGTAGGTAGCGCAGCAGGAGCTGGAAGGTCTCCTCTGGGATCTTCTTGTTCGGGTCGAAGTAGCGAGTGAGGTGCTTGGTGATCAGATTGTTGAGATCCATGCTCGGTTTTCGTTTCGTGTTCGGAGAGATCAGGTCAGAGGTGGTTTCTGGGCGTTGGAGCCACGTCAGTACGTGGTGAACGTCGCTTTCATCGGGGCGACCTCCGTGCCGGTCGATGCGGTTTCGACGTCGCTGGTTAGGCGCCCGCACCGGAGATGTCGACGACGGTGTCGTTGACGTTGTTGAGGTAGTTCGTGAGCAGCGTGACGACCACGACGGTGACGATCGCCTGGATCTCGGGGTCCGTGTACCCGGCCTCGCGGACCGCGGCGATGTCCTCGTCGCCCACCTGACCGCGGGTCTCGATCACCTGCTGGGAGAAGCGGGCGACGGCGGCGCGCTTGGGATCGGTAAAGCCGCCGCTGCGGGCCAGCTCGATCTCCTCGGTGGACATGCCTCCGAGGTTCGCGGAGATGTATCCGTGCAGCGCCGAGCAGTAGTCGCAGTTGTTGGAGTGGGACGTGGCCAGCGCGATCGTGTGGCGGGTCTTCGCGTCGAGGAGCTTGGCGATGCCGCCCTGCAGGCCCATCACGATCTCGAGGACGGTCGGGTTGGCGGCGAGCGTGGTGAACATGCTCGGAGCGAAGCCGAACTGCTTGGCGATGGCGTCGAGCGTGCCCTGAGTCTTGGCGTCGATGTCGGTGAGTTCGGGCGTGCTGAGACGAGACATGGTGGCGGTCCTCGGGTCGGTATCAGTCTGGGCTGTCTGGCCCACTCGCAGTCAACGCGACGCGGATTGGGCTGTCAAGCCCAATCCGTGTCCATGTTGGGCCGCAGAGCCCAATCTGCGTGGTGACATGCATATGAAGGATGGATCGCGTGATCTTCGCGGGCGCACGGGCAGCGGGCTGGCGACGCGAGGTCGCATCCTCGAGCACGCCGCGGACTTGATCTACACGCGGGGGATCCGCGCGACGAACAACGAGCTGGTGCGAAGAGCAGCGGGGATCAGCGGCTCGCAACCCGATCGGCGTGCGGCGTGTGCCCCCAGATGGACACGGCCATCCAAATCGGCCCGACCGGCAAGAAGCTGCTTCCTCTGACGGTCAAGAACGCGGGTCCGGTGCCGGCTTCGAGTGGTCACGAGCACTGACATGGGTGAGTCCCGGGCGCGGATTGCCGATGCCCTGGCGGGGGCGAGCGAGGACGATGTAGGCGCCGCCCTGGCTGCTGCCGGCGCCTCAGTGTGGCGGCCGTCGACGGCGCGGCGCGGGCCTGAGACGCCCTTGCCGGGGCCTGGAGGCGCTTCGGACATCCACTCAGAGGTGGAGTGGGTCTGACTCGCTGTAGGGCTTCCGCGGGACAGCGAAGGCTTCCGAGTCCCCCTCCCAAAAATGGAGGGGGACTCGCGGCATCTTGTCCGTCTGGCGGTGCGGGGCGGAAGTCTTCTGTTGCGCAGGCTGCTCATCAAAGGCTGCGGCAGCCCCAAGATCTCTTCTCCGGGCCTGTCAACGTGCTCACCACCAGCGCCACACCGACATACCCGATGCAATCACCGACCGGAACTGGCGCTACGTCGGCTCCGGCCACACCCCCGGCGCTGCCCTCATCGCGGCCGGCATTGTCGAGGATCTTGCCGAGTCTCGACGGCTCGGCCTGGAAAGGAGGCGAGAGGGGGAGCGGTACCGATGACCGCTCCGACCGAACGAGAACATCGGAAATCTCGGCGCTCGTCGTTGCCTCGGACTGATGACGAGACGGCCGTGAGTGTGATCGAGAGCGAGATCCTGCTCGTCGCCGATGAGGGCACGGAAGAGCCGTTCGACCCGGCGTCGTGGTTCGACTGAGACGAAAAGCCGCCTCCCCGTGCACCTGGTGGTTATGTGCGTGACTGCGGGAGTCGTTTCCACATGACTGGGAGGTCTCGACCCTGAAGGCCGATTGAGTGACTGGAGCGTCACCTTCCGTACGCGGGCACGTAACGTGTGGTGCGATGCCCACGTGAAATCCGCGGGTCGGGCTCGGAAACGACGCCCGCCCTGGATCCATGGACGATTGAAGGGAAGCCCATGGTGCTCCGCGTGCTGGCCGCGACTGGTGTCGCCACATCATTGTTCGGCTCGTCGGCCTTCGGCGGCAACCCGCCCCAGCCGCCGGCCCCGATCGTCATCGACAGCGTGACGGCCAATGGTTCCGGCTGCCCGGCGGGGACGGCCGCCGTGGCCGTGTCCCCTGACAACACCGCCTTCACCGTCACCTACAGCAGCTACCTCGCCCAGGTGGGGCCCGGCTCGGCGCCGACCGACCGGGAGAAGAACTGTCAGCTCAACCTGCTTGTGCATGTCCCCCGCGGCCGCACCTACGCGATCGTGTCCGCCGACTACCGCGGCTTCGCGTCACTGGCGCCGGGTGCGTCTGGGACTCAACGGGCCGGCTACCACTTCCAGGGCAATTCCCACACCACCAACTTCACCCATCACTTCCAGGGCGGGTTCACCGGCGACTGGCAGACGACCGATACCGTGCATGTCGCCGCCCGGGCCTTCGCCCCCTGCGGGGAGGAGCGCAAGCTCACCATCAACACTGAACTGCAGGTCGAGCCGGGCACCTCAAGCCCGAGCGCCACCAGCTTCATGGAGATGGACTCGACGGACGGCTCGATCAAAACCGTGTACCACCTGGCCTGGAAGCGGTGTGAGCGATCTCCGCGCTGAGATCGGAGGGTGCGTCCAGGCCAACGGCTCTCGAAATCGGTGGTAGTGCTGTGCGGTGATCACTGGAGTGAGAATGCGCCGGCGGAGCAGGGGTGACTCGGCTCGCCCGTGCATCTGCCCCTTGCGACACGCGAGCCGCCGACTAAGTCATCGAACTCGCGCTTTCACGAGGTGGGTGTCCGAGGCTTGATCGCAAACGCGAGAAGTGCTCCTGACCCGTTCCTGACCCGCAACGATAGGACTTGCTGAGGGTCCTGTCGGCTGCGAGGTGACCGGGTCCCTGTTGTGGGGCCGGCTGAGCCCCTTCCCCGGTGGGAAGGGGCTCGCCGCTGTCCGGTGGATCAGGCGCGACTCCTGCGACCGGCGACTCAGAGGAAACCCAGAGCTTCCGGCCACTGGTGTGCACCCGCGTGCCGCGCTACACCGTTCTGACATGTCCATGGCCGAAAGGCGGCCGTCGGATTCCCCGAGAACTGAGGAGTGACCCCCATGAACTCTTCACCGGCATCGACGTTAGGCACCGTGCGTCCGGTCGTGCAGGCCGTATTCCGCCTGGTGACCGGTTTCCTCTTCGCCTGTCACGGCGCGGCCTCCCTTTTCGGAGTCCTGGGCGGCGCCCACGGCGGCGGTACGGTGCCCACCCTGCAGTGGCCCGGATGGTGGGCCGCGGTCATCGAACTGACGGGCGGAGTCCTGGTCGCCCTGGGCCTGTTCACGCGGACGGCGGCCCTCATCTGCTCCGGGTCCATGGCCTACGCCTACTTCAGCGTCCATCAGCCGAGCGCGCTGTTCCCGATCGACAACGGGGGCGAGCCTGCCGTCATGTTCTGCTGGGCGTTCCTGCTGATCGCCTGCCTCGGTCCCGGCGCCTACGCGGCAGAGGGGCTCCTGAAGAAAGACGCGAGCACCTCAGGACACGAGGCAGCAGTTTCCACCTCGTAGTCTCCGTTCCTGCCGGTGGCAGGGCGCTGCGGTGAGGGCAGGAGAGCCCCTCGTTGATCACGAGGGGCTTGCCCCTCAGCAGCCGTCTAACGGCCGCCGTCAGTGCCCGAGCCATAGAGCGCGGCGATGTCTTTGGACGTCGCCCATCGGCTGTAGGTGGGCGACTGTGGCCAGCCCTCGGGCGAGTCCTGCCATTCCTCCTGCCGTCCGTACGGCAGGAGGTCGATCAGCGCGAAGGTGTGAGCGAGCTGCTCGGTACCCCGACCGTTGGTGTGCCAGGTGCGATAGACGATGTCGCCGTCGCGCAGGAACACGTTGACCGCGAATCCTCCGTCGGGCGGTGCGCCGACGTCGGCCCCGAACGAGCTGTTGGCGGTCGAGTACCACGGCATCCGGTTGCCGACCCGCTGCTTGTAGGCGAGTGCCTCTTCGATCGGGCCCTGGGTGACGACGACGAATCGGGCATCGTAGTTGTCCAGGAACTCCAGGCGGGTGTACTGCGAGGTGAACCCCGTGCAGCCCGGGCACTGCCATTCCTGGCCGGCGAACCACATGTGGTTGTAGACGATCAGTTGCCTCCTGCCTTCGAAGACGTCCGCCAGCCGAACGGGGCCGTCCTCACCCTCGAGGCTGTAGTCGGGCATCTCGACCATCGGCAGGCGGCGGCGCTCGGCGGCGATGGCGTCAAGCTCCCGCGTCGCGGCCTTCTCCCGGGCGCGCAGTGCCTCGAGCCGACGCTCCCAGGTTGCGGCGTCGACGACGGGTGGCAGGGCGTAGGTGGTCATGGTCCCCTCACAGAACTCGTGCGCGGCCTTCGCTTGTGCGGAGTCAGACCCCACCGGGCTCCGGAACTCATCGGTCGCCGGCCGACGAGACGGCAGGGTGCCCGACATCAGGCATCGCCACTGGCAGAGGGCTCAGGAAGGCGACAGTAGGGCTCCGCCCTCGTCGACTCCTGCCTGCTGCGGGCACGCGACACCGGGCCTCGGGCGCCCAGCAGTCCGGGCACGCCCTGCCACAGGGCCGCCCCGTTCACCCGTTCCCAGTCCGCGGTCGTCCGGGTCCCAGCCCACTGGGTCACGGCGACCGGGAGCAGCATGAAGGGCGGCGTCACAGTGTGGGACGTCAAGCCGATGAGCATCATCCAGCAGGCCGACAGCCCCGCGATCCCGGCCGAGCACCGTAGCGATCTCCGCCGCGATGCGTCCTGGCCGACACGCGTTGCGCAGCCGAGCCGCCGGTCAGCTCAGGAACTCCGCGAGCGGGAAAGAACGGCGACTCCGCGGTGGGATCAGAAAGTTCTGGCGGTGGGTGGTGTGAACCACTGCGTTCAGGCCGGCTTTTGGTGAGCGCGGAGAAAAGTCGACTCTTCTTCCGTCGGGATAGTAGCCGTCCATCGCCAGCCGAATACGGTTGAACACCTCGGCCGTCGGCACGAAGATCAGAAAGTGCAACCCGGCAGCCTTCTGGGGGCTGTAATGGTCGCCGGCCGGGTCGGACGTGTAATGGAACGGGTTGTCCAGGGTTGCGAAATCACCGCGATTGGACACAGGTGTGCCGACCGGGTAGGTCATGCCGTAGTTGCTGGTGGTCGCTTTCTGCAGGCGGTTCACCGGCTGCATGCTCCCGTTGTGCCCGTAGCTGCCGGACGTTCTGACACGGTGAAAGATGTCGTCTTCGCTTTCGGCGGGCGGATCCACGGTCACCGTTCCTTCGGGGACCGGGATGCCCGGCCGGTACATCGCCCGAAGTCGTTCGGCGTAGAGAGGGAAATCCCGTCCCGCGCGTCCTTCCCCGTACCAGGTGGCCAGGTCCGAGTACAGGTGCGAGAGCGGCATGACCGTCCCGTACTTGAAGTAGCCGTTGGGCCATTGGTCGGTCCAGCCCGGAAGCGTCTCCAGATTCGACACCGGAGTGGAGCTTTCCGCAGACTTGATCGTGGTGGTGAAGCCAAGAAAGATGGGAGCATGCGGGGGAATGGACTTCGCTCCGGGCAGGCCTGCCTCAAGGGCCAGTCTGCTGGCGAGCGACTGCTGCCCCGTGTGGCCGCCACCCGTGAAGCCCCTGCGGATGCTGGTCACCGTGAAGAGATCGCCCGCCTGGCCGCTTCCCGCCCCGAACAGGGCATTGGTGCCCTCCATGATGTTGTCGAGCGAGTCACTGCGCAGGAGCACGGCCACGTGGTTCTGCTCCAGCCGGACCTGTCCGAAGCCGGCAGGCGGTTGGTCGCTGGGATACGTTCTGGCGTCCTGGAGCGCATAGACCGTGCGGCCCCGCTCTTTTGACGTCATCAGATCCACCGGCAGTAGTCCGGGTAACGGGTCCCCGCCTTGAAGAATCCGGAACCTCTTCCCAGACTGGGGATGTAGTGCTGGAAGTACGGGAGCCCCCAGGCGACGACGACGCCCAGGCCGATGGGGGGGAGGGAAGCGCTTCTCCACGGCCTGGATAACGGCCTCCAGATGCCGCTGTGCCTCCTGCAGGGCCTTTGCGTTCACCGGGACCTTCAACGTCGCGGTGATGACGTGATTGTGCAAAGGCGGGATCAGGACGGGGATCGTTCCGTCACTGCTTGCGACGCCTGTGCCGTTGTCCATGACGAGTCGTGGTGTGGGGATGGCATATTGTTCCGGCGGCAGGGGTTTGTCGGCCTGTACAGCGGCCCGTTCGGGTGGAGTGACCAGCTTGTCGATGACCTCATAGATGCCTGCGGAAGTCAGAGCCACTCCAAGAGTCGCCCCCGCGACAAAGCTTCGTCTGCTCGGGTTCGCGGATTCCTCGGCGTCGGACAAGCCTTTTCCGCCCTGTTCTTTCACGGGCTCCATCCTCCCTGCTCGACATGTGCGCCTTCGCCGGCCAGGGCCGGGATCGGGAGGACCCGACGTCGGTCGGTCCCGGACGTGACAATCCCTTTCCTCGGCCCCATCGGCCCAAGGCGGCAAAGGTCCCTTAATTCGCCCATGAAGTCCGGGCAGCAGCCAGTCCTGGCAGGCCATTCGGGCTCACGCCCATGGGGGGAACCGGCCTGAGCGAGCACGGCGGAAGCGCGGTTGTCTGCTGATGGTCGTCGCGAGCCGGCCTGCCACAGAGCGAGCAGCAGTGGGATCGAGCGGACGGCCGGTTATGTGCTGAAGTGGCGTGCCCGGGCGGGCGCAGGCCCGCACATACGTCCGGCCGGCTGGCAGTCGGTGTGGCCTTTCTTGTGGGTTGCGGCCGGGCATGGTCAGTGGGGCCGTCCGTCGCCAACGCCGGTGTGGTGGGTCTGAGTCTGGCCCTGAGTCTGGCCCCGTTGGTGGGCGTGGCCGCCGAGTTCGTGATGCGCAGGGCAGCGCGACGCTGACGCGCTGAGGTCTCGGTCGGGGTGCGTGTACCCCACCGGTGCGCGGTGGGGGAAACCCCCGTGAGAACAGGGATGTTGCCCGGATGTGATGCGCGGGCGAGATCCGCGAGGCTCGTGTGCATGAAGAAGACCACGCACACAAGGGCCGCATGGATGGCCGTCTCCGCCGCTGTCCTCGGCGTCGCCGCCCCCTTCGCCACGTCCCCTCCCGCGTCCGTGGCGGCTGCCGCCCCGGCCTCCTCCCTGCACTGGACCCGATGCACGGGCAGTGGGCTCGATCCGCGTCAGGAGTGCGCGGCGGTGAAGGTGCCGATGGACTACGCGCACCCGGGCGGCCGGAAGATCGACGTCGTCATCTCCCGTATCCCCAGCGAGAAGCCGGCCGCACGCCGTGGCGCGCTGCTGCTGATCCCGGGCGGGCCCGGCGGTTCCAGCCTCGACGACCCCTCGGGGAAGGGGCAGAAGCTGCCGCAGTCGGTACGGGACGCCTACGACCTGATCGGCTTCGCCCCCCGAGGCCTCGCGCCCTCCACCTCCGTCAGCTGCGGCCTCGACCACGGCGACCTGGCCGTGTCCACACTGCGGCCCTGGCCCGCGCCGGACGGATCCATCGGACAGAACATGGTCACCGCCCGGCGGATGGCAGGCGCCTGCGCGCGCAACGGCGGCGATTTGATCCGGCACATCGGCACGATCGACGAGGCCCGCGACATCGACCGCATCCGGGCGACGCTCGGCGAGCGCAGACTCTCCGCCTGGGGCGTCTCGTACGGCACGTATGTCGGCGCCGTCTACAGCCGGCTGTTCCCGCACCGCATCGACCGCATGGTGCTCGACAGCAACGACGACCCGGATCCCACCCGGATCTCCCGCGGCTGGCTCGCCGCGTACGAGACCGGGGCCGAGGACAGCTTCCCCGAGTTCGCCAAGTGGGCCTCGGCGCCCGGCAACCAGGACCGGTTGGCCGCGTCGCCGGCCGAGGTACGGCCCCTGTTCCTGCGCCTCGCCGCGCATCTCGACCGGGCGCCGATCCCCTGGCCCGGCGCCAACCCCGAGCAACTGAACGGCAACGTGCTGCGCCAGACCATGCTGGACAGCCTCTACTCACCCAGCCGCTTCCCCGCCCTGGCGAGACTGATGCTGGCGGCGCAGCACGGCACGGTGCCGCCCGCCCCCGCGGCTCCTCCGGAGCCGGCGCAGCAGAACCTCGTCGCGGTCACCGCCGCGACCCTCTGCAACGACATGGCGTGGCCCACGTCGGCGGCCGAGTATCGCAAGGGGGTTGCCCGGAGCCGTGCGGAACACCCGCTGACGGCAGGCATGCCGCGCAACGTGACGGTGTGCGCCGCCTGGCCGTACCCGCCCGAGCACGCGCCCATACGGATCACCGCCAAGGGACCGTCCAACATCCTGCTCGTGCAGAACGAACGCGATGTAGCCACCCCGCTGAGCGGCGCCCTGAAACTGCGCGACGCCTTCGGTGCCCGTGCCGTCATGGTGACGGTGGACTCCACCGGCCACGGTTCCTACCTCGCCAATGGAAACGCCTGCGGAGACGCTACCGTCTCCCGGTTCCTGGCGACCGGGGAGCGACCTGACGGGGACATTCGCTGCGCATAGAGGTGACGAAGGGTGCGCATTCCGTGGAGCGGTCAAAAATCCCGCCGGCGTGATGGTAGGACGCGAAATTCAGGGATGTTCTAGGGGCGATTCCCTTGCATCGGGGCCATGGAGTTCCGGGGTGGGGCGACGACGGCGTCGCCCGCTTCGGCATCCTGTGGCGTCGACGTCGCGGCGCTGCGGCGTGCGGCACGTGCACGGTGTCACGACCTCGGATGCCGCCGTATTCGGTGTGTTTTGCCAGGGGAATATGCCCGAGCGTAGGCTCAGGATTCCCTTTCCTAAAATCTTGTGAAAGGAGCGCCGCCTATGCGTCTACGTCGGAAAGCGGGCTAGGCGGGTGATATTCGGACGGACGCTCCTCGATGGTGGTCGCGTGAGGCTTTCCATGAGTCGATATTGGCGCTTCATGGCGGAACTGGCGGGTGTGTTCTGCGCATGAATACTCCAGCTCGGCGTTTTATCTAACAATGGGATGGGAGACCTTTGCGCATGAGGGTTTCACTTCGGAGGGTTCGCCTCAAGGCCGTCGGTGCTCTTTCGGTCGCGGGCGCCCTTGCCGTGGTCGCGAACGTGGTTCCGACGACGGTTGCCGTGGCCGACGCGCTCGAGAGGGCGCGCGCCGGTCATGGTCCGAAGGGCGCTTTGAGTGCCCACTTCAAGCCTCGGGGCCTGACCGCCATCGCTGACGAGCGTGGCCGTTGGCAGGGACCGCGACCTGATGGGTCGAACGACCATGACGACCATGGCCATGGATCGGACGGGCCGCACAAGCCAAAGCCTCCACGAGGCCCCCAAGGGCCGCAAGGAGCCCAGGGGGCACAAGGCGCCCAAGGGGCCCAGGGGGCCCAGGGGGCACAAGGCGCTACCGGCTCACAGGGCGCGCAGGGTTTCCAGGGGGATACCGGTTCCGGTACTCAAGGCCCCCAGGGCGCTCAGGGTGCGGGAGGTCCGCAGGGCGCTCAGGGGGCGACCGGCCCCCAGGGGTCCGGCGTCCAAGGTGCGCAGGGCGCTCAGGGCTTCCAAGGAGCCGCCGGAGCCCAGGGAGGGACCGGACCCCAGGGCGCCGGCGGCCCACAGGGTTCCACGGGGGCTCAGGGCACCGGGGGTGCCCAGGGTCCGCAGGGTTTCCAGGGTTCGACCGGTCCGCAGGGGGCTGGGAGCCAGGGGCCGCAGGGCTCTCAGGGGGTGCAGGGGAGTACGGGAACGCAGGGAGCCACCGGGTCCCAGGGCGCCGGCGGCCCGCAGGGTTCGACGGGGGCTCAGGGCGGTGCGGGTGCGCAGGGTGCGCAGGGTTTCCAGGGTTCCGCCGGTTCTCAGGGCTCGGCGGGGGCTCAGGGGGCCGGCGGTGTTCAGGGTGAGGCGGGTGCTCAGGGCCCGCAGGGTTCCCAGGGTTCCGCCGGCCCACAGGGCTCCGGTGGCACGCAGGGTGCGACGGGCGCGCAGGGTGAGGCGGGTGCGCAAGGCTCGCAGGGGTCACAGGGTTCTCCAGGTCCACAGGGCTCGGCGGGGGCTCAGGGGGTCGGCGGTGTTCAGGGTGGGCCGGGTGCTCAGGGCCCGCAGGGTTCCCAGGGTTCCGCCGGCCCACAGGGCTCCGGTGGACCTCAGGGCGCCACGGGTGCGCACGGTCCTCAAGGCGCCGACGGCTCCGCGGGCCCGCAGGGCTCGACCGGGGCTCAGGGGGCCGACGGCGCTCAGGGGTTCCAAGGTTCGACGGGTCCCCAGGGCCTGACCGGCGCCCCGGGGGCCAGTGGTCCGCAGGGTGTCCAGGGCGCGACCGGTTCACAGGGTTCCACCGGCCCGCAGGGGTCAAGTGGCGCTCAGGGCGCGACGGGTACGCAGGGTCCCCAGGGCTTCCAAGGTTCCGACGGGTCGCAGGGAATCACCGGTCCGCAGGGGGCGGCCGGCGTCCAGGGTGAGGCGGGCGCGCAGGGCTCCCAGGGTGTCCAGGGCTCGATCGGCGCGCAGGGTTCGACGGGCGCTCAGGGTTCCAGTGGCGCTCAGGGGGCGACTGGCTCCCAGGGTTTCCAGGGCACCCAGGGTTCCGCCGGTCCGCAGGGAACCGCCGGGCCTCAGGGGTCCAACGGGGCGCAGGGGGCGGCCGGCGGGCCGGGCGCGCAGGGCTTCCAGGGTTCCGCCGGTCCGCAGGGCTCCGCGGGGGCGCAGGGGGCGGCCGGCGCGCCGGGCGCGCAGGGCTTCCAGGGTTCCGCCGGATCGCAGGGTTCGGCCGGCGTCCAAGGTTCCGCCGGTCCGCAGGGTTCGTCCGGATCCCAGGGCGCTACAGGCCCGCAGGGCTCGGACGGTGCTCAGGGCGAGCCGGGCACACCTGGTGCGCAGGGTGTGCAGGGTGCGACGGGCGCTCAGGGTGCGATGGGTGCTCAGGGGTCTGCCGGTGCTCAGGGTGAGGCGGGCATGCCGGGTGGGCAGGGTGTACAGGGCGCGGTGGGTCCGCAGGGTTCTGATGGGGCTCAGGGGTCCAGTGGTGCGCAGGGGGAGGCGGGCACACCTGGTGCGCAGGGTGTGCAGGGTGCGACGGGCGCTCAGGGTGCGACGGGTGCTCAGGGGTCTGCCGGTGCTCAGGGTGAGGCGGGCATGCCGGGTGGGCAGGGTGTGCAGGGGGCGGTGGGTCCGCAGGGTTCTGATGGGGCTCAGGGGTCCAGTGGTGCGCAGGGCGAAGCAGGTGCG
>NZ_JBIVNO010000001.1:936684-938769 GCF_044753645.1 Streptomyces sp. NPDC093261 | reverse complement strand
GCAGGGTTCGCAGGGCTTCCAGGGCTCTGCCGGTCCGCAGGGTGCGACGGGTGCTCAGGGGTCTGCCGGTGCTCAGGGTGAGGCGGGCATGCCGGGTGGGCAGGGCGTGCAGGGGGCGGCGGGTCCGCAGGGTTCTGATGGGGCTCAGGGGTCCAGTGGTGCGCAGGGCGAAGCAGGTGCGCAGGGTTCGCAGGGCTTCCAGGGCTCTGCCGGTCCGCAGGGTGCGACGGGTGCTCAGGGGTCTGCCGGTGCTCAGGGTGAGGCGGGCATGCCGGGCGGACAGGGCGTGCAGGGCGCGGCGGGTCCGCAGGGCGCGGCGGGTCCGCAGGGCTCGACGGGCGCCCAGGGTGCGGCGGGCGCGTCGGGTGCGCAGGGCTTCCAGGGTCCCGCCGGTCCCCAGGGCTCGACGGGCGCCCAGGGCGCGACCGGTGTGGATGGTTCCCAGGGCGCTCAGGGTTCGGCCGGCTCCCAGGGCTCGACGGGCGCCCAGGGTGCGACGGGCGCCCAGGGTTCCACCGGCGCTCAGGGTGACTCGGGTGCGTCGGGTGCACAGGGTGTGCAGGGGGCGGCGGGTTCGCAGGGTTCCGATGGGGCTCAGGGGCCCAGTGGCGCTCAGGGCGACGCAGGTGCGCAGGGCACTCAGGGTGTTCAGGGTTCCATCGGTCCGCAGGGAATCGCCGGGCCTCAGGGCTCCGGTGGTGTCCAGGGCGAGGCGGGTGCGCAGGGCACTCAGGGTGTGCAGGGTTCCGCCGGTCCGCAGGGTTCCACGGGTGCTCAGGGCCTGGCGGGTGTGCAGGGCGAGGCGGGTACGCCGGGCACTCAGGGCTTCCAGGGATCTCCGGGCAGCCAAGGCTCTGACGGTGCGCAGGGTTCCACCGGGGCTCAGGGGGCCACGGGTACGCAGGGCGCACAGGGTTCACAGGGTCCCCGGGGCCAGGAGGGCACCACCGGCGCCCAAGGAGTGGCGGGTGCGCAGGGTTTCCAGGGGTCCACCGGCGCTCAGGGCGTCGCCGGCCCCCAGGGTTCCGACGGCACCCAGGGCCCGCAGGGCTTCCAGGGCGAGACCGGCGCTCAGGGTGTGGCGGGGCCCCAGGGAGCGACGGGCGCTCAGGGGCCGTCCGGCGGTCCGCAGGGTCCACAGGGGACGGCCGGTGCACAGGGACCTGCCGGCGGTCCGCAGGGCGTTCAGGGTGCCGACGGCGCGCAGGGTCCGCAGGGTTTCCAGGGACTCACCGGCGCGCAGGGTACGACCGGTACTCAGGGCGCCACGGGTGCGCAGGGCACCACCGGCCCCCAGGGCTCCGCCGGTCCGCAGGGCTCAAACGGTGTCCAGGGCGCGACCGGGGTCGAGGGCCCGCAGGGCTTCCAGGGCTCCGACGGCCCGCAGGGTTCGCCCGGTCCTCAGGGTTCCACCGGGGCACAGGGTGACACGGGTACGCAGGGTGCTCAGGGCTTTCAGGGCGCGACGGGGACCCAGGGCTCGACGGGTGCGCAGGGCACGACCGGTGCGCAGGGTGCGGCGGGTGTCCAGGGGTCTCAGGGGTTCCAGGGTTCCGCCGGTCCGCAGGGTTCCACGGGTGCGCAGGGCACGGCCGGCGCCCAGGGTGAGGCGGGCGCTCAGGGGTCGCAGGGCTTCCAGGGGTCCGCGGGCCCGCAGGGGTCCACCGGAGCACAGGGCGCGACAGGCGCCCAGGGCGATACGGGCGCCCAGGGTGAGCAGGGGGTCCAGGGTTCCACCGGCGCACAGGGGTCCACCGGGGCACAGGGCGCCACGGGTGCGCAGGGTGACCAGGGGTTCCAGGGTTCCGCCGGTCCGCAGGGAGCCACCGGCGCGCTGGGCCCCACGGGTGCTACGGGGGCTACGGGTGCTCAGGGAGCCGACGGTGCACAGGGCACACAGGGGTTCCAGGGTCCCGCCGGTCTTCAAGGCGCGACGGGTGCTCAGGGTTCCACCGGCGTCCAGGGTGACACGGGTGCTCAGGGTGCTCAGGGCTTTCAGGGCGCTGCGGGTGCTCAGGGTGCGGCGGGGGCGCAGGGTTCGCAGGGGGTTCAGGGCGAGGCGGGTGTGCAGGGCACGCAGGGGTT
>NZ_JBIVNO010000001.1:931750-936587 GCF_044753645.1 Streptomyces sp. NPDC093261 | reverse complement strand
CTTCCAGGGCGGCGCCGGTTCTCAGGGGGCTACGGGTGCTCAGGGGTCTTCGGGGGCGCAGGGTGCGACGGGGGCTCAGGGTGTTCAGGGCTTTCAGGGCACTGCGGGTGCTCAGGGTGCGGCGGGGGCCCAGGGTTCGCAGGGGGTTCAGGGCGAGGCGGGTGTGCAGGGCACGCAGGGGTTCCAGGGCGGCGCCGGTTCTCAGGGGGCTACGGGTGCTCAGGGGTCTTCGGGGGCGCAGGGTGCGACGGGGGCTCAGGGTGTTCAGGGCTTTCAAGGCGCTGCGGGTGCTCAGGGTGCGACGGGGGCCCAGGGTTCGCAGGGGGTACAGGGCGAGGCGGGTGTGCAGGGCACGCAGGGGCTCCAGGGCGGCGCCGGCTCTCAGGGGGCCACCGGCGCTCAGGGGTCCTCGGGGGCGCAGGGTGACACGGGAGCTCAGGGTGCTCAGGGCTTCCAGGGGACCGCCGGACCACAGGGCGCCACCGGCACTCAGGGAGCCGCCGGGGCGCAAGGGGCCGACGGTGCACAGGGCGCGCAGGGCTTCCAGGGTGCGACCGGACCACAGGGCTCGACCGGGGCCCAAGGCGGCACCGGGCCGCAGGGCGCCACCGGTGCCCAGGGTTCCGGCGGGGCCGTCGGGGCCGCCGGTCCGCAGGGTGCGACGGGCGTTCAGGGCGCCACCGGCGCTCAGGGCGCGACAGGTACTCAGGGCGCGCAGGGATTCCAGGGCGCCACCGGCCAGCAGGGCGCTCAGGGCGCGACGGGTGCGCAGGGTTCTACGGGTGCCCAGGGCACCATGGGTACTCAGGGTGCGACCGGTGCGCAGGGCTCCCAGGGCGTTCAGGGATCGAGCGGGGCTCAGGGCGGCACAGGAGCGCAGGGTTCGCAGGGGGTCCAGGGCGAGGCGGGTGTGCAGGGCACGCAGGGCTTCCAGGGCACAGCGGGAGCTCAGGGCGCGACGGGTGCGCAGGGAACCCAGGGCTTCCAGGGAACGACGGGCGCACAGGGCTCCCAGGGTGTTCAGGGTGCGACCGGCGCCCAGGGCGGCTTCGGCCCGCAGGGCGCCACCGGCGCGCAGGGCGCCACCGGCGCCCCAGGCCCGCAGGGCTCCCAGGGCGTCACCGGCCCGCAGGGTCTCCAGGGCACGACCGGTGCGCAGGGCGCTACCGGCGCGCAGGGTGCCGCGGGCGCTACGGGCAGTCAGGGCGCGCAGGGCTTCCAGGGAGCAACGGGCGCCCAGGGTGCGACGGGTACGCAGGGCGCGCAAGGCTTCCAGGGCACCACGGGTGCGCAGGGCACCCAGGGTTCCGCCGGCCCGCAGGGCTCCACGGGTGCGCAGGGCACGCAGGGCTTCCAGGGGGCGCAAGGCTTCCAGGGCACACAAGGTGCCCAGGGATCGGCCGGCCCGCAGGGCTCCACGGGTGCGCAGGGCACGCAGGGCTTCCAGGGGGCGCAAGGCTTCCAGGGCACGCAGGGGTTCCAGGGCTCCGCCGGCTCGCAGGGCGCCACTGGTGCCCAGGGGACCACGGGCGCGCAGGGTGCCACCGGTGCGCAGGGCACGCAGGGCTTCCAGGGCTCGACCGGCGCGCAGGGCGCCACCGGGGCGCAGGGTGCGACGGGTGCCCAGGGCACACAGGGTGTCCAGGGCTCGACCGGCGCGCAGGGTGCCACCGGTGCTCAGGGTTCCACGGGCGCCCAGGGCGCCACCGGTGTCCAAGGCGCACAGGGCCCTCAGGGTTTTCAAGGCGTGACCGGAAGCCAGGGCACCACCGGGGCTCAGGGTCCCACCGGGGCGCAGGGCACGCAGGGCGTCCAGGGCGCGACGGGTGCTCAGGGGGCGCAGGGGACCAGCGGTGCGAACGGACCGCAGAGCGTGGTGGTCTCCAACACCCTTGCCGGTCCGCAAGGTGCCACGACGTTCAACACGGTGGTGTGCCCCGCGGGTACCTATGCCACGGGTGGCGGTGCCTACAACGTCAACTCGACCAGCGGAGCGGCTGTGGCCTTCCAAGGACTGGCTCGTCCGGTCGGCTCGCCCCCCACCGGCTATCAGTCACAGGTCGGAAGCGGCGTCAACGGCACCACCAACACCGTGGTGTACGCGATCTGCCGGCCGTAGGCCCACCGAGCCTGTGGCGCCTACGAACCGCGCTCCTCGCTCTGCCTGCCCGTGCCGCTCGCGTGACTCCTGACGGAATGTCATCGCGGGTGGCAGGGCGCGTGGTTGGGCCGCACGCGCCGGTCGCCGTGTCCGTGCGGGCCGCCGGAGTGTCCGCGTAGGAATGGACAAGCGGAAGCCGCCGTCGCCCGGGCCCGTCGAGGGGTGTCTCACCGTAGCGATCCGCGTGCCGGTGCGTATCGCCGTGCTCGTCCTGGTCGCGCCGGTGCGCCATGGCGCGGGACGTGCTCGCGGCCGGTGGACGGCTCCTGCGCTGACACCGGTCGGGCACGGGATCGCCCGGCCGGCGCGCGGTCTCGCAGGACTCGTCGGTGTCGTGGCCGCCGGCTGCGCAGCCGGCCCATCTGCGGCTGCTGCGGTTCTGCCCGTGGTCCCCGCATCGGCCCTGTGGCGGCGGCCCTGGCCCCGGTCGGCCGTGTTGTCGTGGCCGTCGGGCGTGAGATCGGCGCCGCGTTCGGCCACACCTGGCGCGTCGCCGGGTGTGTCTCCCTCGCCGGGTGTGTCTCCCTCGCCGTGGGGCGCTCCCTCGCCCCTCTTCCGGTGGATCTTCGTGGAGCCGGGGCGATGGGCGTACCTGACCATGCCGACGCCGGTCGGGCGCCTCGTCCGGGACACCGCCCTGCGCCCCGTCGCCGAGGCCGCCCGCAGCATGGGCAGGGCCGCGCGGCAGACGCCGGCCGTCGCGCGCGAGACCGCCCGGCAGACCCGCGCCGATACGCGCCGCGCGCTCTTCGGTGAAATCCCGCGGGCCGGAGAGGATCTCCCGGCGGGAACCCGATGCCCGGTGAGACACGTACTCTTGGTAGCAGGACGACCGCTCTCACGAAGGACTGAACGACACTGGGCAAGCGACAGCCCGAAGGCCCGCCGCCCGCACCCGCGGTGCAGCGCATCCGACTGCGCTATACCAAGCGCGGCCGCCTCCGGTTCACCAGCCACCGTGACTTCCAGCGCGCCTTCGAGCGTGCGCTGCGCCGTGCCGAGGTGCCGATGGCGTACTCGGCGGGGTTCACGCCGCATCCGAAGGTGTCGTACGCCAATGCCGCACCCACCGGCACGGGCAGTGAGGCGGAGTACCTGGAAATCGCGCTCACCGAGGCGCGCGACCCGGACAGGCTGCGTGAGCTCCTCGATGAGTCGCTGCCCGCCGGGCTCGATGTCATCGAGGCGGTCGAGGCCCGTACCTCCGGGCTCGCCGACCGGCTCACGGCATCGGTGTGGGAGCTGCGCCTGAACGGCGTGGACCCCGTGGACGCCGAGCGTGCGGTCGCGGCCTTCGTCGAGGCCGGCGCCGTCGAGGTCCAGCGCATGACCAAGAACGGCGTGCGCACCTTCGACGCCCGGGCCGCGGTCGCGAGCCTGGAGAGCGTGGACACACACAGTTCGCATGCCGATAGGCCGACCGACCAGCCCTGTGCGATACTGCGGCTGGTTGTTCGGCACGTGACGCCTGCCGTACGACCCGACGACGTCCTGTCCGGTCTCCGCGCCGTGGCCGACCTGGCGCCGCCGGTCCCCGTAGCGGTGACCAGGCTGGCGCAGGGGCTGTTCGATGAAGAGACCGGCACGGTGACCGACCCGCTCGCGCCCGACCGCGAGGCAGCAGCGACCGTGCCAGTCACGGCCGGTGCGACTGCCGCCGCGACGGCGCCGGAGTAAGGAAGGTTCCGCGTAGGGACGGACGTCGTAGTGCCGCCCTTGTACTCGGGAGCCACCTGGGTCGGGCAGCGCATCGACCAGAAGACTTTCGCCAGGCCGTACGTACATGGCGTACGGAACCGACGAGACAAGACACAGAGAGCTTCCGTGCGGCGCCCGCGCCCCGGACGGCGGCACCGCGCATCGCGCGAGCCGCGGACGTCACCGGCGATGCCGGACCAGGTGCGGCGCCCGGGAGCCTGACGGGAGAAACGCCCGCATGCTCGAACCGATCGAGCCCGCCGAGGGCTCCGAGAACAACACCCCCAGCGACACCCTGCCGCCGCGCCGCCGCCGTGCCGCGTCGCGCCCGGCGGGTCCGCCGACGGTCGCGGCCGACAGCGCGACCCCCGAGGCCACGACGACCGAGGTCGTGACCGGGGCGGCATCGGCCATACCCGCCGCGGAGACCGGGCAGCCCGTCGAGGCCGCCCCGGCAGCGGAGGCAATCGGGGCCCCTGGGGCAGAAGAGAACGAAGAGACGGAGGCGGCGGCCGAGACCGCTGCTGCCGCCGAGACCGAGCCGGTGGAGCCGGTGGCCGAGGAGGCCGCCCCGCGGCGTACGCGTCGTCGTGCCACGCGCCGGGCGTCCGCGCCCGCCGGTGCGCCCGCGGCTGCTGAAGCGACGGAGGTCGTGGTGCCCGCTGGGGCCGAGAGTGCCGAGGAGCCCGTGCCTGCCGTGGAGACTGCCGCTGCCGCCGAGACCGAGCCGGTGGAGCCGGTGGCCGAGGAGGCCGCCCCGCGCCGTGCGCGTCGCCGTGCCACCCGCCAGGTCTCCGCACCCACCGGTGCGCCCGCGGCTGCCGAGGTGACGGAGGTCGTGGTGCCCGCCGGTGCGGAGAGCGCCGAGGCCCCCGAGCCTGCCGCCGCTGCCGCCGAGACCGAGCCGGTGGAGCCGGTGGCCGAGGAGGCCGCCCCGCGCCGTGCGCGTCGCCGTGCCACCCGCCAGGTCTCCGCACC
>NZ_JBIVNO010000001.1:687934-931651 GCF_044753645.1 Streptomyces sp. NPDC093261 | reverse complement strand
CCACCGGAGCGCCCGCGGCTGCCGAGGTGACGGAGGTCGTGGTGCCCGCCGGTGCGGAGAGCGCCGAGGCCCCCGAGCCTGCCGCCGCTGCCGCGGAGACCGAGCCGGTGGAGCCGGTGGCCGAGGAGGCCGCCCCGCGCCGTACGCGTCGCCGTGCCACCCGCCAGGTCTCCGCACCCACCGGAGCGCCGGCGTCCGCCGAGACCGCCGAGGTTCCCGTGGTCCAGCCGGCCGCCGCGGCGCCGGTGAGCGAGGCCGAGACCGCCGAGGAAGTCACCCCCGAGGCCCCCGCCGCCGAGGAGGCCCCGCGCCGCAGCCGTCGTCGGGTCACTCGTCGGGTGCCGGCGCCCGTGGACGAGACCGCCGCGGCACCTGCGGAGGCGCCCGAGACCGTCGAGGCCCCGGCGGCCCCCGCCGCCCCGTCGCAGGAGGAGCCGGCGGCGGCCGAGGAGGCCGCCCCGCGCCGCGCCCGCCGTCGCGTCGCGCGCAAGGCCGCCACAGGGTTCTCCGAGCCCCCGCGCTCCGCCGCCGAGGAGTCGCCCGAGGCCGCACAGCGCCCCGCGCGCCCCGCCGTGGCCGTCTTCCAGGCGCCGGTGTTCACCGAGCCGATGTTCCAGACCCCGGAGCGGGCCGCCGCTGCCGCTGCCGCCGAGGCCGCCGAGCAGCAGGAGACCGTCGAGGAGGAGCCGGCCGGCCAGCGCCGCCGCCGTCGTCGCGGCGGTGGTGACGAGGAGCCCGCGGCCGTGACGCCCGAGACCGCCGACGAGGCCGAGGAGCCGGAGGAGCCGGAGGAGTCCGCCGAGGGCGAGGAGGCCGAGGAGGAGGTCGAGGAGACCGGTTCGCGCCGTCGCCGCCGCCGTGGCGGCCGTCGCCGTCGCCGTGGCGAGTCCGCCGAGGGCGAGGAGGCCGAGGAACTCGCCGCCGAACAGGCCACGCAGGACGCCGAGGACACCGCCGAGCAGATGGAGGAGGACGCCGAGGACACGGCCGATGAGCACGGCGAGGAGTCGTCGGCCATCGGCACCAGCAGCAGCCGTCGCCGCCGCCGTCGCCGCCGCCGGGCCGGTGACACCGGCGTCGAGAGCGAGTCGTCGTCCGACGACCCGGAGCGCACGGTCGTCAAGGTGCGCGAGCCCCGCAAGAAGGACGAGCGCTCCGGTGACGGCATCGACGAGGTGCAGTCCATCAAGGGCTCGACCCGTCTCGAGGCCAAGAAGCAGCGCCGCCGCGAGGGCCGCGAGCAGGGCCGTCGCCGTGTGCCGATCATCACCGAGGCCGAGTTCCTGGCCCGGCGCGAGGCCGTCGAGCGTGTGATGGTCGTGCGGCAGAGCGGTGAGCGCACGCAGATCGGCGTCCTGGAGGACGGCGTGCTCGTCGAGCACTACGTCAACAAGGAGCAGTCGACCTCGTACGTCGGCAACGTCTACCTCGGCAAGGTGCAGAACGTGCTGCCGTCGATGGAGGCCGCCTTCATCGACATCGGCAAGGGCAGGAACGCCGTCCTGTACGCCGGCGAGGTCAACTTCGAGGCGCTCGGGCTCGCGAGCGGCCCGCGCCGCATCGAGAGCGCCCTCAAGTCCGGGCAGTCGGTGCTCGTGCAGGTCACCAAGGACCCCATCGGACACAAGGGCGCCCGTCTGACCAGCCAGGTCTCCCTGCCGGGCCGCTACCTGGTGTACGTCCCCGAAGGCTCGATGACCGGCATCAGCCGCAAGCTGCCCGACACCGAGCGGGCCCGGCTGAAGACCATCCTGAAGAAGATCGTCCCTGAGGACGCGGGCGTCATCGTGCGCACCGCCGCCGAGGGCGCGAGCGAGGACGAGCTGCGCCGGGACGTCGAGCGGCTCCAGGCGCAGTGGGAGAACATCCAGAAGAAGGCGAAGAACGGCAACGCGCCGACGCTGCTGTACGGCGAGCCGGACATGACCGTCCGGGTCGTGCGCGACATCTTCAACGAGGACTTCTCCAAGGTCATCGTCAGCGGTGACGAGGCGTGGGAGACCATCCACGGATACGTCGCGCATGTCGCGCCCGACCTGGCCGAGCGTCTCCAGCGCTGGACCAGCGAGGTCGACGTCTTCGCCACGTACCGGATCGACGAGCAGCTCGCCAAGGCGCTGGACCGCAAGGTCTGGCTGCCCAGCGGTGGTTCGCTGGTGATCGACCGGACCGAGGCGATGGTCGTCATCGACGTCAACACCGGCAAGTTCACCGGTCAGGGCGGCAACCTCGAGGAGACCGTCACCAGGAACAACCTGGAGGCGGCGGAGGAGATCGTCCGCCAGCTCAGGCTGCGCGACCTCGGCGGCATCATCGTCATCGACTTCATCGACATGGTGCTCGAGTCCAACCGGGATCTGGTCCTGCGGCGTCTGCTGGAGTGCCTGGGCCGGGACCGTACGAAGCACCAGGTCGCCGAGGTGACCTCGCTGGGCCTCGTGCAGATGACCCGCAAGCGGGTCGGCCAGGGTCTGCTGGAGTCCTTCTCCGAGACCTGTGTCCACTGCAACGGCCGTGGCGTGATCGTCCACATGGACCAGCCGTCCGCCACCGGCGGCAAGCGCAAGAAGCGCGGCCGGGTCGGTGCCGAGGCCGAGCCCGAGACGCACGAGGCGGTGGCCGCCGAGGTCGAGGCGGCCGCCGAGGAGATCGAGGCCGAGGTGGCCGCCGAGGTCGCGGTCCCGGCCGCGCTGCCGGAGCCGGCGTTCGCCCCGGACGAGGAGCTGTACAGCAGTGTCGCCGAGGCCGAGGCCGCCGCTTCCCGGGGCCGTTCGCGGCGCCGGGTGACCCGGCGCGCGTCGGCTCCCGCGGGTGCGCCGCGCGGCGAGGAGCGGGCGCCGAGGTCCCGTAAGGACGAGCGCGCTCCGAAGTCGCGGCAGGACGCCGAGGCGGAGCCGGTGGCGGCCGAGGACCCGGTCGTCGAGGCGCCCGCGCCGGTCGAGGAGGAGGCCGCGCCCAAGGGCCGTACGCGCCGCCGCGCGACCCGCAGGGCGTCGGCGCCCGCCGGTGCGCCCGCGGAGGCCGTGGTGACGGTCGGCGAGCCCGCGGCGGAGGCTGGGGCCCCCGTCGAGACGCCCGTGGCAGTCGTCGAGGCCCCCAAGGCTCAGGCCGAGGCGGTCGAGACGGCCGAGGCGCCCGTCGAGGTCGCCGCCCCGGCCCGCCCCCGCCGCCGCGCGGTGCGCAAGGCCACCGCGCCCACCTCCGCCGAGGAGGCGGCCGTCGTGGTCGTCCCGTCGGCGGCCGAGGAACCGGCCCCGGCCGGGGAGCCCGCGCAGGCGGCCGAGGAACCGGCACAGACGTCCGGGGCCCCGGTGGAGGGCGAGGCCGAGGTGTCCGCCCCCGCCAGGAAGGCGGCCCGCAAGACCGCCAAGAAGGCCACCGCGAAGAAGGCCGCCACGAAGAAGACGACGGCCAAGAAGACGGCTGCCAAGAAGACCGCGGCGAAGAAGACCACCGCCAAGAAGGCGGCGGCCAAGAAGACGCCCGCGAAGAAGACGGCCGCCGCCGAGCAGTCGGCTCAGCCGACGGTCTCGGTGACCACGGAGGACTGACCCCTCCACGGCCACGGCACCAGACGGCGGCGGCCCGTCCCGGTTTCTCCCGGGGCGGGCCGCCGCCGTGCGGTCGTGGGCGCTGCCGTCATGCGGCCGCTGCCGCCGCCGGGCGGCTTCCCACGGGGAGCGGCCGAGCCCGGTTTGACCCACCGGGCCCGCCCCCGTAATCTTGACCGTCGGCGTGTCGACTGATGTGCCACATCCCCGTAAACCTCTTCCTTCCGGGCGCTGGGCGCCTCGGGAGAGGCCGCCTGTGATGCCGGGCGGCTGGACTGCGGGGGTGCCGTTTCCCGAGTGATGAGAGTGAGTCCGCGTGTACGCCATCGTGCGCAGCGGTGGTCGCCAGCACAAGGTTGCTGTCGGCGACATCGTTGAGGTTGACAAGATTTCCACTGCCAAGGTTGGCGACACGGTCGAGCTCTCGACCCTGCTCGTGGTCGACGGCGACGCCGTGACCAGCGACCCGTGGGTGCTGGCCGGTATCAAGGTCCAGGCTGAGGTTGTGGACCACCACAAGGGCCAGAAGATCGACATTCTGCGCTACAAGAACAAGACCGGCTACCGCCGTCGGCAGGGCCACCGCCAGCAGTACACGGCGATCAAGGTCACGTCGATCCCCACGGCTGCGAAGTAAGGGACTGAGAACAGATGGCACACAAGAAGGGCGCATCGTCCACCCGGAACGGTCGCGACTCCAATGCCCAGCGGCTCGGCGTGAAGCGCTTCGGCGGTCAGGTCGTGAGCGCGGGTGAGATCCTGGTCCGCCAGCGCGGCACCCACTTCCACCCGGGCGCGGGCGTCGGCCGCGGCGGCGACGACACGCTGTTCGCGCTCCAGGCCGGTGCGGTGGAGTTCGGCAGCCACCGTGGCCGCAAGGTCGTGAACATCGTTCCGGTCGCCTGAGGCAGTCCCTTTCGGGCTCAGGCGCCGTAGAGCGTCGCGCGAGGCGGACCTCACTTCCCGGTCGGGAAGGCGGGTCCGCCTTTCGCTTGTTGTCCACAGCACACCCCGCAATCCCCCGGCATCGGCCGGGGGGACCCCCAGGAGGCACTCAACCATGACCACCTTCGTGGACCGCGTCGAACTGCACGTCGCCGCGGGTAACGGAGGACACGGCTGTGCCTCCGTACACCGCGAGAAGTTCAAGCCGCTCGGCGGCCCCGACGGGGGCAACGGCGGCCGGGGCGGCGATGTGATCCTCACCGTCGACCAGTCCGTCACCACGCTTCTCGACTACCACCACTCCCCGCACCGCAAGGCCACCAACGGCAAGCCCGGCGAGGGCGGCTTCCGCTCCGGCAAGGACGGCCAGGACCTGGTCCTCACGGTGCCGGACGGCACGGTCGTGCTCGACAAGGCGGGCAACGTCCTGGCCGACCTGGTCGGGCACGGGACGTCGTACGTCGCCGCCCAGGGCGGTCGCGGCGGCCTCGGCAACGCGGCGCTGGCCTCCGCCCGTCGCAAGGCGCCCGGCTTCGCGCTGCTCGGCGAGCCCGGTGATCTCCAGGACATCGTGCTGGAGCTGAAGACGGTCGCGGACGTGGCCCTCGTCGGTTACCCGAGCGCGGGCAAGTCCTCGCTGATCTCCGTGCTGTCCGCGGCCAAGCCCAAGATCGCCGACTATCCGTTCACCACCCTCGTCCCGAACCTGGGCGTGGTCACCGCGGGCGCGACCGTCTACACGATCGCCGATGTGCCGGGGCTCATCCCGGGCGCCAGCCAGGGCAAGGGGCTCGGCCTCGAGTTCCTGCGGCACGTCGAGCGGTGCAGCGTGCTCGTGCATGTGCTGGACACGGCCTCCCTGGAGTCCGACCGTGATCCCGTCTCCGACCTCGATGTCATCGAGGAGGAGCTGCGGCAGTACGGCGGTCTGGAGGGCCGTCCGCGGATCGTCGTCCTCAACAAGATCGACGTACCGGACGGCAAGGACCTGGCCGAGATGGTGCGGCCGGAGCTGGAGGCGCGCGGCTACCGCGTCTTCGAGGTGTCCGCCGTGGCCCATCTCGGGCTCAAGGAGCTGTCCTTCGCCCTCGCCGACCTGGTCGCGAAGGCTCGCGCCGCCCGGCCGCAGGAGGAGGCGACGCGGATCGTCATCCGGCCGAAGGCCGTGGACGACGCGGGCTTCACGGTGACGCGCGAGGACGACGGGCTGTTCCGGGTGCGCGGCGAGAAGCCCGAGCGCTGGGTGCGGCAGACCGACTTCAACAACGACGAGGCCGTAGGCTACCTCGCCGACCGGCTGGGCCGCCTCGGTGTCGAGGAGCAGCTCATGAAGGCGGGCGCCCGGGCCGGCGACGGCGTCGCCATCGGGCCGGAGGACAACGCGGTCGTCTTCGACTGGGAGCCGACGGTCATGGCGGGCGCGGAGATGCTCGGCCGACGGGGTGAGGACCACCGGTTCGAGGCGCCGCGTCCTGCGGCGCAGCGGCGCCGGGACCGGCAGGCCGAGCGGGACGAGGCCTCCCGGGAGTTCGACGACTTCGAGCCGTTCTGACGGTCCGCGGGTTCCGGGGAACTCGCGGAGCCATCCGGTCTACCGGCAGCGCAGGCCGGTGGCGAGGGCAGGGGCGGCCGCCGCCCCTGCCTCCCGTCCGGGCGTTTGCCCCAGGCTTTCCGTCCGGGCGTTTGCCCCAGGCTTTCCGTCCGGGCGTTTCCCCCAGGCTTTCCGTCCGGGCGTTTTCCACAGGCCCTCTTCGACGACGCCCGGCCGCCCTTCATGCGGTTGTCATGGCTGCGCCGTGCGTCGTTCAGCGGTCGTGACGCCCCGCCGGTGAGCCTCCCTCTGCCCCTGACGCCACCGGCGCAAGGGAGTTCGCCCATGACCGGAGCAGCCCTTCCCGATGGCCGACGCCTTCTCAGGGCGGGCGCCGCGGTCCTCGGCGCCGGCGCCACCGCCCGGTCATGGCGGCCGCGGTCCGCGCGCGCCGCCGAACACCCTTTGCCCGAGGGCGTGTTCAGCCTCGGCGTAGCCCACCGTGCCGCGACCGGAGGCCGCCTCCAGCACCTTCGTCCGGCTGCGGGTCGAGTCGGATGTGCCCGGCGCGCGCCTGCTGTGAGCGGCAGATGAAGCCCGTATGAGGAGGCCCGGCACGCATCCGCCTCCTGGGCTTCTCTCACCTTCGTCTCAAGAACGCGTCTTACCTTCCGTGCGAGCAGGACCGCTCCCGCCGCGCCTCGGTCACCGAACGCTCAGGCACGCGTGCCCCAGGTGATCACCCGCTGCTCCCGCCCGTCGCGACCGGAATGAACACGGGGAAAGGGCGGCGATAACGCGTGACAAACGTGTGGAGTTACTCACAGCAAATCCGGACAATTCGACCCGGCCTCTAGGTAATGACGGAGGGCGCAAGGTAAATAACAGGTTGCGGGTACACATGCATCAGGCGGCGCTCACCTTGCACTTCCCTTACCGAAAGTGGGACCATCCGGAGGTTCCCTGAAGCCCCGAGGTAGGTCACCTGTGTCTGAGCGCATAGCCAAGCCCCGTACCACCGCAGTGATCCTGGCTGGTGGCACCGGTCAGCGCGTGGGTCTGTCGATTCCGAAGCAGCTGCTGAAGATCGCCGGCAAGGCGGTGATCGAGCACACGCTGACCACCTTCGAGAGCGCCGACTCCATCCACGACGTCATCGTGCTGATGGCGCCGGGCTATGTGCAGGACGTCGAGAAGATCGTCACCAAGGCGGGCTTCAGCAAGGTGACGCACATCATCGAGGGCGGCTCGACCCGCAACGAGACCACCGAGCGCGCCATCGCCCTGCTCGGCGAGGGCCTGGCCGAGGGGGAGGACCGCAACGTCCTGTTCCACGACGCCGTACGCCCCCTGCTGTCGCAGCGGGTCATCGACGACTGCGTCGCGGCCCTGGAGCGCTACCAGGCCGTGGACGTCGCCATCCCCTCCGCGGACACCATCATCGTGACCCGCACGCACGGCGAGGACGGCGAGTTCATCACCGAGATCCCGGACCGCTCCCGGCTGCGCCGCGGCCAGACCCCCCAGGCCTTCAAGCTCTCCACGATCCGCCGCGCCTACGAGGTCGCCGCGGGCGACCCCAACTTCCAGGCCACCGACGACTGCAGCGTCGTACTCAAGTACCTGCCGGACGTGCCGATCCACGTCGTCGCGGGTGACGAGTACAACATGAAGGTCACTCAGCCCGTCGACGTCTTCATCGCCGACAAGCTGTTCCAGCTCGCCTCCACCACCGCGCCGGCGCAGAACGGCGAGGACGCCTACCGGGAACTCCTCACCGGCAGGACCGTCGTCGTCTTCGGCGGGTCGTACGGCATCGGCCAGGACATCGCCGAGCTGGCCCGGTCCTACGGCGCCACGGTGTACGCGCTGGGCCGCTCCACCACCGGCACGCATGTCGAGAACCCGGAGGAGGTCGACGACGCGCTGTCCAAGGCGTACGCCGAGACCGGGCGCATCGACTACGTCGTCAACACCGCCGGGGTGCTGCGCATCGGCAGGCTCGCGGAGACCGACAACGCGACCATCGAGGAGGCGCTGAAGGTCAACTACCTGGCCCCGGTGCAGATCGCCCGCTCCTCCTACAAGTACCTCGCCGAGAGCCGTGGCCAGCTGCTGCTCTACACCTCCAGCAGCTACACCCGCGGCCGCGCCGAGTACAGCCTGTACTCCTCGACCAAGGCCGCCATGGTGAACCTCACCCAGGCCCTGTCCGACGAGTGGGCCGCCGACGGCATCCGCGTCAACTGCATCAACCCGGAGCGCACCGCCACCCCGATGCGCACCAAGGCCTTCGGCCGGGAGCCCGCGGGGACGCTGCTGTCCTCCGAGGCCGTGGCGCGTGCCTCGCTCGACGTCCTCGTCTCCGAACTCACCGGCCATGTCATCGATGTGCGCCAGCAGGACCCGACGGCCGGCGCGGGCAGGGCGTCCGGCTTCGAGGCGGCCCTGGCCGCCGTCCTGGACCGTCAGGACGGCGTGGCGTAGTCGGCGGTTCACCGGTCTTCCGGAATTCAGGCCTCTGTGATGGCGCGGCGAATGCGCGTACGCAGGGGCCTGAGCCGTAGAAATCCGGGTCGGAAATACCGGATCCATTCCTCTCCGGATTGTCTTGCGAGAACCAGCCCGAGTCCTTTTCCAAGCCCCTTCCGATCCCTTTCCCGCCGCTTTTCGAAGCGCTCTCTTCGTACTTCTACCGGCACACCCCCTCCAAGAGCAGGTTCCTCCGTGATTTCCACCGCTATACGCGTTGCCCGGGTGGGCAGTGCGGCCGAGCTGGCCGCGGCGGCCCTCATGATGCTGGGCTACCCCGCGCTCATGCTGGCCGCGCTCCTCCCGAGCGTCGGTGCCTTCGCGGCCGCGGCCGCAGTGACGTACCTGGCGGACCACTATCTGCACCGGCGCGGCAGCTATCTGATCAGTCGTCTCAGCAAGGTGCGGGCCGGTCTGTCCATCCGCTTCCTGATCCGGCAGTTGCTGCTGGTCCTGCTCCTGGCCCGGGCCCCCCTCGCGGACCTGGTCTTCTATGTGGCGATCGCCTGCTTCCTCGCCTTCTACGCCTTCCAGGCCCCGCACGGCGCCCTGGTGACGCTGATCCGCAACCGCCGCCGGATGCCGGTCGCGACCCGGAACGTGGACCTCGGCTCGCGGATCCGCATCCCGGACGCCCCGCCGAAGGGTCTGCTGAACCGCGCCGCGGAGAAGATGCTCCACCTCGACCTCGTGGCGGTCGCCGGCCTGCTCGTCACGGCGGCCACGGGCAGCTCCGTCTACGGCTTCGGGGGCGCCGCGGCCACCCTGGCGCTGGCCTTCCTCTACGTCGCCGCGCTCGCCCCCTACGTACGCGGCAAGAAGAGCCCGCCCAAGGCGGAGCGGGTGCTCGCGGCCGTCGACGGCTGGCTGCGCGAGTACCGCCCGGAGACGGTGCTGTACTTCTCGGGGTCCAAGGACTCCGCGTACCAGGTGAACATGTGGCTGGAGACGATGGAGCAGCTTCGGTCCCGGCCGCTGATCATCCTTCGCGAGCGCGTCATCCTCCAGAACCTGGCGCCCACCACGGTCCCCGTCATCTGCGTGCCCGGAGGGGTGCACCTGATGAACATGGACCTGTCCACGGTGCGTGTCGCGCTGTACGCGGCGAACGTGGGCAAGAACATCCACATGCTGCGCGTGCCCACCATGAAGCACGTCTTCATCGGCCACGGCGACAGCGACAAGCTCGCCAGCGTCAACCCGTTCAGCAAGGTCTACGACGAGGTGTGGACCGCGGGCCGCGCGGGCCGCGACCGCTACGCCATCGCCGACGTCGGTGTCCGCGACGACGACATCGTCGAGGTCGGCCGCCCTCAGCTCGCGCCCATCCAGCCCGCGCGGGGCCTGCCCGAGGACCGCATCCCGACGATCCTCTACGCCCCCACCTGGGAGGGCTGGGACGACAACCCGGGCAACACCTCGATCCTGCTGGCCGGCGAGAACATCGTCCGCACCCTGATCCAGGCCGACCCGCCGGTCCGGGTCCTGTACAAGCCGCATCCGTTCACCGGCACCCGCAGCGCCGAGGCGGCCGCCGCCCACCAGCGGATCACCGCCCTGCTCGAGAAGGCCGCCGCCGAGCGCGCCGCCCACCCGCGCTTCACGACGGACGCCGCAGTCCAGACGCAGGCCAAGGCCGAGCTGCGCCGCATCGAGGCCCGCCTCGCCGAGCTCGCCGGGCCCACCGGGGACAAGGGCGACGAGGCCGAGGCGACCCGCGACGGCGTGGTCGACGTGGCGAAGCACGAGGAGATCGCCCGGCTGCGCGCCGAGTGGAACGACGCCTACTGGCGCTCCTTCGGCAGCTGGGAGCACCGGGTCATCACGGGCGCCGAGCCGCGTCTGTACGACTGCTTCAACGTCTCCGAGGCGATGGTCTCGGACATCTCCAGCGTGGTCTCCGACTTCATCGCGAGCGGCAAGCCGTACGCCGTCACCGACTCCGCGGAGCTGGGCGCCGAGGAGTTCAAGCTCCAGAACACCGCGGTGCGCGCGGCGGTGATCCTGTCGAACTCGGCGCGCGAGCTGCCCGAGCTGCTGGCCGCCGTGCGCACGCCGCAGACCGACCCGCTGGCCGCCGAGCGCCAGGAGCTCAAGCGGTATCTGCTCGGGCCGGACGAGCCCACGTCCATGGAGCAGTTCAACACCGCGGTGCACCAGCTCGCGCGGAAGGCCGAGGCCCGCAACCGAGGCCAGGAGGCCGGCGCCCGCGCGGCCGTCGCCGGGAACGCCAACGCGGTGCCCGGCCAGCGCACCGCCGACCAGGTGACCGACGCGATCACGGGCTGACCACGGCGGGACGCGGGCCCGGTGACCGAGGTTGCCCGGTCACCGGGCCCTTTCCTGTTTCTTACCGAAGTCGCATACGGTGTTTTCCATCTGTTCACCATGTGACCTGCGCCATGAAACGTTCGGGCGGAGGCAACCCCTGTGCGCCGGTAGCTGTCTTGTGGTCAAGCGATCGATGCGATCCGGGGAAATCCCGTGACGAGGGGGAAGCGTGACCGTTGCGCAGCCTGATGTGAGTGTGATCATCGGGGCCTACGAGGCGATGCCGTATCTGGTCGAGTGCCTGCGGTCGGTGGAAGCCCAGACCCTCGACCCCTCGCGCATCGAAGTGATCGCGGTCGACGACGGCTCGACGGACGGGACCGCCGACTACCTGGACGAGTTCGCCGAGCGGGCCCCCATGGCGGTCACCGTTGTCCACCAGGAGAACTCGGGCGGCCCCAGCGGCCCCCGCAACGTCGGCCTCGGCAAGGCACGCGGACGGTACGTCTTCTTCCTCGACGCGGACGACCGGCTCGGCACCGAGGCGCTGGAGCGCATGGTCGCCATGGCCGACGAGCAGGGGACGGACGTCGTCCTCGGCAAGGTCGTCGGCGTCAACCGCACCGCCCCGAAGTCGATGTGGGGCAAGACCCTGCCGCGCACCGACGTCTTCTCGTCGCAGATCAAGTTCACGCTGAGCGCGCAGAAGCTCTTCCGCCACGAGCTGATCACCCGGCACGGCATGCGGTTCGACGAGTCGCTCAAGACCGGCGAGGACGCCCTGTTCACGATGGAGGCGTACCTCCGCGCGGACGGCATCTCCGTGATCTCCGACTACACCTGCTACTACCTGGTCGGACGCGACGACGGCAAGCACGTCACCAAGAGCGGCAGCTACACGCTGCGCTTCGACTCCGCCCGCGCCCTCATGCGGCTGATCGCCGAAATGGTCCCCGCCGGGCCGCGCCGCGACTCCCTGATGCTGCGCCCCTTCCTCATCACCCTGCTTCCGCAGTTCGGCCCCGGCTTCCTGACGGACGGCGAGGAGGTCCGCGCCCACAAGCTCCGGCTGGCCAAGCCGCTGATGGACGCGTACTGGCACGAGGGCGTCGCCCGGCGGCTCAAGGTCAACGAGCGGTTGCGTCTGCACCTGGTGGCGCGGGGCCGGGCCGATCTGCTCGCCGACGTCGTGCAGTTCGTGAAGGCGAAGAAGGCCCCCACCGCCCACCTGGACACGCGCACCGGCAAGGCGTATCTCGCCTACCCGCACTTCCGCGACCGCGCGGCGGGACTCCCGGACGACTGGTTCGTGCCCACGACCCGCGAGACGGTCACGATCGAGGCGTTCAAGCCGACGACGTCGGTGACCTTCCCACGGCTGCGCAAGGCCGCCCGGAAGGTGCTGAAGGTGCGCCGCGCGGCCTGAGACCCGGCGTGAGCCCCCGGTCACTCCCCGGTGGTCCGCCCACTGGACCGATGGGCGATGTCCGGCCCCCTTCGCGTAGATTGCGGTGCGGGGCAGCCGCATCGACGCGAAGGAACAGAGGGCAAGGTGGCAGGGGCAAGGCAGGCTGTGAGCGAGGCCCACAGGATTGTCGTGAAGGTGGGCTCGTCCTCACTGACCACGGCCGCGGGCGGGCTCGACGCCGACCGCGTCGACGCCCTCGTCGACGTCCTCGCCAAGCACCGAAGCGGGGGAGAGAGGGAGATCGTCCTCGTCTCCTCCGGCGCCATCGCGGCCGGCCTCGCCCCGCTCGGGCTGCGCCGCCGCCCCCGGGACCTGGCCCGGCAGCAGGCCGCCGCCAGTGTCGGCCAGGGCCTGCTGGTGGCCCGCTACACGGCGTCCTGCGCCCGCCACGGCATCCGTGTCGGCCAGGTGCTGCTCACCTCCGACGACACCAGCCGCCGCGCCCACCACCGCAACGCCTCCCGCACCCTCGACAAGCTCCTCGCTATGGGCGCGCTGCCGGTCGTCAACGAGAACGACACGGTGGCGACGGACGAGATCCGCTTCGGCGACAACGACCGGCTCGCCGCGCTCGTCGCCCACCTCGTCCGCGCCGATCTGCTGGTCCTGCTGTCGGACGTGGACGGCGTCTACGACGGGGACCCCGGCAAGCCCGGCACCTCGCGGATAGCTCAGGTGCGGGGGCCGCAGGACCTCGCACACGTGGAGATCGGCAGCGCGGGCAAGGCGGGCGTCGGCACCGGAGGCATGGTCACCAAGGTCGAGGCGGCCCGGATCGCGGCGGCGGCCGGCATCCCCGTGGTGCTCACCTCCGCCGTGCACGCCGCCGACGCCCTCGCGGGCCGCGACACCGGCACCTACTTCCACCCCACCGGAAAGCGCTCCGCGGACCGGCTGCTGTGGCTTCAGCACGCCTCCACCCCGCAGGGCGCGCTCATGCTCGACGACGGGGCCGTACGCGCGGTCGTCGAGCGCCGTACGTCGCTGCTGCCCGCCGGCATCGCGGCGGTCGAGGGCGAGTTCAGCGCCGGAGACCCCGTGGAACTGCGCGACGGCCGGGGACGGGCGGTGGCGCGCGGACTCGTGAATTTCGACGCCAGGGAGATCCCCCGGCTGATCGGCCGCTCGACCCGGGAACTGGCGCGCGAATTGGGTCCCGCCTACGAACGCGAGGTCGTCCACCGGGACGACCTGGTCCTCCTGCACCCGTAACGGCGCGAAAGGCCCCTCGCGGGCCCGTCCGGTGGGGGACGTTCCGTAAAACCGCCCCATGGACCCGTGCGGCCTGCTCAACTTTGTGTCGGGTACCGAATTCCGCACGAGTACGGCACACGAGGACTGCAAAGGAGGCCGTCGTGAGACGAGTGCGCCCTGGGGCGGCGACGTCCCGCGGTCGTGGCACTGCCGGCACCGTTCGCGGTGGTGCCCCCCGTGCGGCGGGCGAGGAGCGCGCACTGACCAGTGTGGCGGCCGGTCACGCCTGCGACGGGCCCGACGACGTCCCCCGCCTGTGGCATGTCACGCTCAGCCTCGCCGGGGACGAGGCGCCGCTGACCGAGGTGCGCCGCGCCCTGGAACAGCTCGCCCACGACCATCCCTTCCTGCTGACCAGCCGCTACGCGGGTGACCACGCGGAGATCCGCTACTGGGAGGAGGCGCGCGATCTGCACGACGCCGCCGCGGTCGCGCTGCGTCTGTGGGGCGAGCACCGCCGGAGCGCGGGACTGCCGCCCTGGGAGATCGTCGGCCTGGAGGTCATCGACCGCGACACCTACCACCAGCGGGTCGCGGAGGGGCAGGGGCCGCCGAGGGCGACACCGGTCGGAGTTCACCCGTTTTGAACCCGTCTCGGGGTGTGGGACGTACGACGGCCGCTCGCGCCCGGCGCACTACCCTTCCTTCATGACCACGCTCTCTCCGTACGACTCCATGTCCCCGGTCGCCCAGGCCGCCTACCGCGCCCAGGCCGCCGCCGCCGACCTGGCGCCGCTGCCCCGGGCCGAGAAGGACGACGCGCTGCTCGCCATCGCGGATGCCCTGGAGGTCCGTACGAGTGAGATCGTCGAGGCGAACGCCAAGGACATCGCCAGGGCCCGCGAGGCCGGCACCAGCGAGGCGATCGTCGACCGGCTGACCCTCACGCCCGAGCGGATCCGCGCCATCGCCTCCGATGTGCGGGACGTCGCCGCCCTGCCCGACCCGGTCGGCGAGGTCGTCCGCGGCTCCACCCTCCCCAACGGCATCGACCTGCGCCAGGTCCGTGTGCCGCTCGGTGTCGTCGGCATCATCTACGAGGCCCGGCCGAATGTGACGGTCGACGCCGCCGCCCTGTGCCTGAAGTCCGGGAACGCGGTGCTGCTGCGCGGTTCGTCCTCCGCCTTCGAATCGAACACCGCGCTCGTACGGGTCCTGCGCGACGCCGTGGGCGGCGCGGGGCTGCCCGCCGACGCCATCCAGCTCGTCCCCGGTGAGAGCCGCGAGTCGGTGCGCGAGCTGATGCGTGCCCGCGGCCTGGTCGACGTGCTCATCCCGCGCGGCGGCGCCTCCCTGATCCGCACGGTGGTGGAGGAGTCCACGGTCCCGGTGATCGAGACCGGCACCGGCAACTGCCACGTCTACGTCGACGCCCAGGCCGACATCGACATGGCGATCGACATCCTGATCAACTCCAAGGCCCAGCGCGTGAGCGTCTGCAACGCCGCCGAGACGCTCCTCGTCCACCAGGACATCGCCGCCGAGTTCCTGCCACGCGCCCTGGACGCGCTCGCGGACGCCGGGGTCACGGTCCACGCCGACGACCGCGTGCTGGCGTACGCCAAGGACTCCCGAGCCACGGTGGTGGAGGCCACGCCGGAGGACTGGGACACCGAGTACCTCTCGTACGACATCGCCGCCGCGGTCGTGGACTCCCTGGACAAGGCCGTACAGCACATCCGGCTGTGGAGCTCCGGTCACACCGAGGCGATCGTCACTACCTCGCAGCAGGCCGCCCGCCGATTCACCCGACTGGTCGACTCGGCCACGGTGGCCGTGAACGCCTCGACGCGCTTCACCGACGGCGGCCAGTTCGGCTTCGGCGCGGAGATCGGCATCTCCACGCAGAAGCTGCACGCCAGGGGCCCGATGGGCCTGCCGGAGCTGACCAGCACCAAGTACATCGTCACCGGCGACGGGCACGTACGGCGCTGAGCGGGCGCTCGGCGACGGCCGTTCGTCGCCCCTGGCAACCACCTGTGAATCCCGTCTCGCCAGGCGGATGAATTTCCTTACCGTCTGCCCAAATTGACCCCCCAGGTCTACTCTGGAGCCGTGCCGGAGGACGTGGGGGGCACGCCGTTCGCTGACGGCCGGGAGCCCGACGACGACCGCGACCGCGGAGGTATGGACGAAGAGTTCGCCTCCGTGGTCTTCGACGAGGCCTTCGTACGGGCGGCCGTGGTCCACGAACCGACGGCCGTCGAGAGACTCCTCGCGGCCGCACAGGCCCGCGCCGAGGCCCAGGAGGCCGAGGCACGCCGGGCGCGCGGCCGGGGCACACGCGGTGACGACGACCGCTACGAGGACGCATACGGTCCCGACGAGGACGGCGCCTTCGGCTACCACCGGGACCTGGACGACCTGGACGACCCGGAGCTCCTGGAAGGCCGCTACGGCCCCTCGGGCGTCTGGGGCAGGCCGTATGGCAAGGGCGCCCCCCGCTGGCACCGTCCGGTCGCCTGGATGCTCGCCCTCGTGATGGGCATAGGCATGGTCGCGCTGGCCTTCACGGCCGTCTACCGGGGCGGCTCCTCAGGCCGGCAGGAGGTCCCGCCCGCCAGGACGGGTCTGGAGCAGGGCCAGGAGACGAGCGCCGGCCCGGGCCCCTCGGCCTCCGCGGAATCCTCGCCCCCGGTCTTCTCGGCCGTACCGCGGACCCCCTGAGCAAGCCCTACGGCGTACGGTGTACGCAGGCCCGTAGACGCCCCCAGGCCTCCTGTAGACGCCCCCCACCCCGCCCGGCGACCTGCCGCGCATCCCGCCGGCGACCCGCCTGGAACCCCGCCCGACGACCCGCCCGACGAGGTTCGGCGTCCTTTCGGCATCCGTGCGAAAACCTGGTGAGAACCTGTCAGAAGTTGTCGTGTACCAGGGCGTTTACCGCGGCTTCCGCAGACCTACCCTGAAGGTATGGGCGGGCCTGGGGACCCACCTGAGGGGACGCCCGAGGGTGCTCCCGGCGGTGGCGAGGACGAGTACCGATCCGTCGTGTTCGACGAGTCGTTCATCCGTGCTGCCCGCCTCCAGGAGTACTCCGCACGGGAGCGGATGGCCGACCACGCCCCGGCCGTACGCCGCCGTCCGGCGCTGCGCCGCGGACTGCCCCGGCAGGCGCTGATCCTCGTCCTGCTGCTGGCGCTCGCCTTCGGCACCGCCATCTACATGGGCGTGCGCCACCCCTACCAGGCACCCAAGGCCCAGCTCGTCGAGCAGCTGCGCATGACGGTGATACCGCTCGCCCCCCGGTCCGCCGTCCCCGGCGCCACGGACCCCGAGGTCCTGTACGACCACAGCCCCGCCGCCCAGTTCCGGATCGGCGCCGAGGGCTTCACCCTGCCCCCCGTCCGGCGCACCGCGCACTTCTCCGAGAGCCAGGTCGTCGCCGCCGTCACCATCGCCAAGGACTACCTCGTCGAATCCTCGCTGGACCCGGACGTCCTCACCGGCGACGCCGTGCGCGCGGTACGCGTCCTGGTCGCCCCGGAGCAGCTCGACCAGTTCGACCAGAGCTTCTACCGCCCGGCCGCGGACGGGCGGCACTCGCCCACCGGCTGGCTCGTCCGCTTCGACCCCGCGCGTGTGCAGCTGGCCGACCACCGGATCCGTGTCCAGGGCACGCTTCAGGCGGCGGAGCCCGGCTCGGACGCCCTGGAGGTCACCGCCGACCACACCCTCGTCTACGCGCTGAGGCCGGCCGGCGCGGATGCCAGGGCGAAGGCCTCGCTGGTCACCGTGCGGCGCGAGCTGACCTTCCGCTTCGACCGCGACGACCTGCGGATGCACCAGGCCGAGCTGCTTACCTCCTACGTCCAGGCGGGCCCGCTCGCCTGCGCCGGGGACACCGCGGACCGCCTCCATCCGCTTCTCGCCGGCCAGACCGCCAAGGCGGGCGCACCGGCCGGCACGAACCCGTACGAGAACGACAGCCCCACAGCCCTGTGCGGCACCCTGTCCTCGGACGCGGAGCCGAGGGTCTGACACCGGGGGTCTGACACCGGGGGAGAACCCGCGGGAGACGCCACAGGCGGCCGCGAGCCGCGCCGGCGGCCCGCCAGGTGCCCTCGGGTCGTGCGGGCGGCCCAGGGCCCCCGCAGGCCGCCCGGGGTCCCGCCCGCGCCGGAGGCTCAGCCCTCGCCGTTCCCGGCGTCGTCGTCCCGCCGGCTGTCGTCCGGGCGGGTGCCGCCCGGGCCGCCGTCCCCGTCATGGCCCTCGCCGGGGGCGCCCGGCGCGTCCTTGGGGGCGCCGCTCGCGAAGCCCGCGAAGCCGCGCCGCACCCGGCCCCCGAGGTCGCCCGCACCGTCCGCTATGTCGCTGACCAGCTTCATCAGCGGGTCCTTGGACTGCTTCACGTCGTTCGCGTAGTGGGCCGCCGACTGCCGGAAGGAGTCCGAGACGGAGGTGTTCTTGTCCTCGCTGCGCCGGTCGTAGTGACCGTCCATGATCCGCTGGTGGTCACGGGAGCCGGCCCACCTCTTCAGCTCGGCCGCGCGGACCGCCGCGAAGGGATGCGTACGCGGCAGGACGTTCAGGATCTTCAGCACGGAGTCGCGCAGATCGCCCCCGGCCTCGTACTCCTCGGCCTGCTCCAGGAACGCGTCCACGTTCATCTCGTGCAGATGGTTGCCGCCCGCGACCTTCATGAGCCCGCGCATCGAGGCCTGGAGGTCCTGCCCGACCAGGAGCCCGGCCCGGTCGGCCGACAGCTCCGACTTGCGGAACCACTCCCGCAGCGCGGTCACGATCGCCGTGATCGCGAGGCTGCCCAGCGGGATCCACGCGACCCGGACCGCGAGATTGGTCAGGAACAGCAGGATGGTCCGGTAGACGGAGTGGCCGGAGAGCGCGTGCCCGACCTCGTGGCCGACGACCGCCCGCATCTCCTCCTCGTCGAGGAGCTCCACGAGCCCGGTGGTCACGACGATGATCGGCTCGTCCAGGCCGATGCACATCGCGTTCGGCTGCGGATCCTGGGTGACGTACATCGGCGGGACCGTGGCCACGTCGAGGATGTAACAGGCGTCCCGCAGCATGTCGTTGAGATGGCCGAACTGCGCGTCCGAGACCCGTACCGAGTCGGACAGGAACAGCAGCCGCAGACTCCGCTCGGGCAGCAGACCGCTGAGCACCTTGAAGACCGTGTCGAAGCCGCTCAGCCTGCGCAGGGCCACGAGAGCCGAACGGTCCGCCGGGTGTTCGTACGCGCGTGAGGAGATCCCCGGGAAACGCCTGCGTCGCCGGCTCGGCACGGTGCCGGGCCCCTGGTCGAACGCGTTCTGCTCGAGACCCTCGTCGGACATGTGTTCCCCCATGTGTCTGATGGCCGGATCGACGGCGGGTCCACCGCGCGACCACGCGAGGAGCGACGACGACCCCGATGTGCCCCCGAAGCGGAGTCCAGCCTAGGCGGAGATACCGTGGCAGGGCAGCACACCGTTAGGAGCGATCCCATGGAGCATGTATCCGCCGCATGGCTCACCGAGGCCGCGCAGGCCGCCGACCGACAGGGCTCGGGCGATCTGCTCCGGGTCGTGCTGGTCGTGATGGTCCTCGGCTGCATTCTGACCGCGTGGTTCCTGCTGCGCGGCTACAAGCGCAAGTGACGGCCCGCGGGGCGCGGCCACCGGCGGCCGTGCCCCGTCCCGGCGTCGGAGCCGCCTCGGGCGCCGGCTTCGACGCCGGGACGGCCGGAGTCCCCCTGAAACGGCGGAGTCGCCGTGAGCGGCGCGACGGCACCCGCATACGATGAGCCGACGTCTTTATCCCGCCCACACCGGATAGGTTCTGCCGAAGATGAGCTTCCACAGCACCGCTGCCCAGTTGGCCACCCTCGCCGAGGGCGAGACCGAGCGCCACACGAGCATCAGCCCCTTCATGACGGGTGGTGGCGCCCTCGTCATCCTTCTCCTGCTGCTGTGGATCACCACCCGCTTCAACCGCGACCGCTGAGTCCGGCACCGGGCCCGGCCCCGGCCGCCCGCGGGGGCCTGTCGGCCGGTGCCCGTCGGCCGGGCCGGTAGGGTCTGCACGCATGGGAGAGCAGCACATGCCCACCGGTCCGGCGAAGGGCACGCGTATCGGCCCCGGCAACGGTCCGTCGAACCCCGGCAAGCGCCGACTCGGCGTCATGGGCGGAACGTTTGACCCGATCCACCACGGGCACCTTGTCGCGGCCAGTGAGGTCGCCGCGCAGTTCCATCTCGACGAGGTGGTGTTCGTGCCCACCGGCCAGCCGTGGCAGAAGACCGACCGCAAGGTCTCCGCGGCCGAGGACCGCTATCTGATGACGGTCATCGCGACCGTCGAGAACCCCCAGTTCTCGGTCAGCCGCATCGACATCGACCGCGGCGGCCCCACCTACACCACGGACACCCTGCGCGACCTGAAGGCGCTGAACCCGGACACCGACCTCTTCTTCATCACCGGAGCCGACGCGCTGAGCCAGATCCTCACCTGGCGCTACACGGACGAGTTGTTCTCCCTCGCGCACTTCATCGGCGTCACCCGCCCCGGCCACACCCTGGCCGACCCCGGCCTTCCGGAGGGCGGTGTCTCGCTGGTCGAGGTTCCCGCGCTCGCCATCTCGTCCACAGACTGCCGTGCGAGAGTCGCCAAGGGCGAACCCGTCTGGTATCTGGTGCCGGACGGTGTGGTGCGCTACATCGACAAACGGCAGCTGTACCGCGGCGAGTGAGCCGAGAGGGGCACCGGTGAACGACCGATACGACGGGTACGCGGGCGGCGACCAGTACGAACTCGTCGGCTACGACCAGTTCGGGCAGCCTGTGTACCAGCAGGTCCCGACGCAGCGCACCCCGCAGGGCTACGACCCCTACGGCACCCAGCAGCACCAGCAGCCCCAGGGCCATCAGCAGCCCCAGGGGTACGGCTACGACCCCTACGCGACCGGCCCCCAGCAGCCCGTGCCGCCGTATCACCACGGTCAGCAGCAGCCCGGGTCCCCCCACGACGCCGGCACCCAGCCGCCCACCGCCCCGTACGACCCCTACGCCCCGTACGGCACCACCACGGCCGGCGGCTACGACCCGTACGGCCAGACCTCAACCAGCGGACAGCAGCCGCGCGTTGCCGAGCAGACCGCCTACATCCCCCAGCAGGCGGGCCCGGCCGACAGCGGCCCGGAGCACGACGACGGCCCGGCCAGCCGCACCGAAGGCGGTGCGGCGGGACGGTCCGGGAGCGCCCCGAAGGAGCCGCAGGGCGACCGAGCCGCGGGCTCCGAGCAGTTCGCCTTCGCCGAGGAGCCCGACGCCGACTCCGAAGACGTCATCGACTGGCTGAAGTTCACCGAGAACCGCACCGAGCGCCGCGAGGAGGCCAAGCGCCGCGCCCGCAGCCGGGTCGTCGCCCTCGTCGTGGTCCTCGCCCTGGCCGTCGTCGGCGGCGTCGGCTACCTCTGGTACGCGGGCCGGCTGCCCGGCACCTCCTCCGGCGGCAAGTCCGCCCCCACCACGGCGACGGGCGCCCAGAACCGTGACGTGCTGGTCGTCCATCTGCACAACACCAAGGGCGGCGGCACCTCCACCGCGCTGCTCGTCGACAACACCACCCTCAAGCAGGGCGCCACCGTCCTGCTGCCCAATTCCCTCGCGCTGACCTCCGACGACGGCTCCACGACCACCCTCGCCAAGTCGGTCGCCGACGACGGCTCCTCCGGCACCAGCGACGCCATCGACTCCGCCCTGGGCACCAACATCGAGGGCTCCTGGCGCCTCGACACCCCGTACCTCAACAACCTCGTGGAACTGGTCGGCAACATCGAGGTCACCACCAACGCCGACGTCCCGGACCCCGACGCCAAGAAGAAGGGCGGCTCCACCCTCGTCCACAAGGGGGAGGACCAGACCCTCAGCGGCAAGATGGCCGTCGCCTACGCCACCTACCGCGCCGCCGGCGAGTCCCAGGACGCCCAGCTCGAGCGGTTCGGCCAGGTGATGCAGGGCGTGCTGCGCAAGCTGTCCTCGGACCCGCAGGGCGCGACGACCACCGTGCAGACGCTCGCCCAGATCCTCGACCCGCCCCTGACCGACAAGGACCTCGGCAGCTTCCTCGCCAAGCTCGCGGACCGCGCCAAGGAGGGCGCCTACAAGACCGCGCTGCTGCCGGTCCGCTCCGACGGCACCGTCGGCCAGGACGCCACCGACAGCGTGGTCAAGACCCTGCTCGGCGGCACCGTGAAGAGCCCCCGGCCCGGCGACGCCGTGCGGGTCGGCATCCAGAACGCCACCGGCTCCAAGGGCGCCGCGGAACAGGCCCGCGTCGTCCTGGTCAACGGCGGCTACGCCTTCGTCGACGGCGGCACCTCGGCCGTCCGGACCGCGTCCCGGATCACCTACGCCGACGACGGCGACAAGGAGAACGCGATCGAGGTCGCCAAGACCCTGGGCCTGCCCACCAGCGCCGTGCAGAAGGGCAAGGTCACCTCGAACGCCGACGTCTCCGTCGTCCTCGGCCAGAACTACAAGGCAAGTCCGTGACGGGGGCCACACGCCGGGCGCGTGGCGTGCCCCGTTAATCACATGGGGTGCTGTCGGCGGTCCGTGAGACCCTTGAGGTAGCACTGACCGCCGACCGAAAGCCACGTAGTGACCGCCACGGACCGCTCTCTCGAACTCATCACCGCCGCCGCCCAGGCGGCCGCCGACAAGCTCGCGCACGACATCATCGCCTACGACGTCAGCGATGTGCTGTCGATCACGGACGCCTTCCTGCTGGCCTCCGCGCCCAACGACCGCCAGGTCAAGTCGATCGTCGACGAGATCGAGGAGCGGCTGCTCAAGGAGCTCGGTGCCAAGCCGGTGCGCCGCGAGGGCGACCGCGAGGCCCGCTGGGTCCTGCTGGACTACGTCGACATCGTCGTCCATGTGCAGCACAGCGAGGAGCGCGTCTTCTACGCCCTGGAGCGGTTGTGGAAGGACTGCCCCGAGCTGGAGCTGCCCGCCGACGCCCAGGCCACCCGCGGCAAGGCCGAGGAGCACGCCCGGCTCCAGGCCGCGGGGGAGGCCGCCGCGCTGAACGCCGAGCTGGGCGGGGAGCTGCGGTGACCGCCCCCGGCGCCGAGAACGGGCGGAAGGGCCGGGGCCGCCGCCTCATCCTGTGGCGCCACGGCCAGACGTCGTGGAACGTGGAGCGCCGCTTCCAGGGCTCCACGGACGTCGAGCTGACCGAGACCGGCGTCGGCCAGGCCCGCCGCTCCGCCCGCCTGCTCGCCTCCCTGAAGCCGGACGCCATCGTCGCCTCCGACCTCAGGCGCGCCGCCGACACGGCCGCCGAGCTGGCCACGCTCACGGGCCTGGACGTCACCCTTGAGGAGGGGCTGCGCGAGACGTACGCGGGCGTCTGGCAGGGCCTGACCCACGAGGAGATCATCGCCCGGTACGGCGAGGAGTACGCCGCCTGGAAGCGCGGTGAGCCCGTCCGCCGAGGCGGTGGCGAACTGGAGACCGAGGTCGCCGACCGCGCCGCCCCCGTGGTGCTGCGGCATGCCGAGAAGCTCCCCGAGGACGGCACCCTCGTGGTGGTCAGCCACGGCGGCACGATCCGCACCACCATCGGCCGTCTGCTCGGTCTGGAGGCCCGCCACTGGGAGAGCCTCGGCGGTCTCTCCAACTGCTGCTGGTCGGTCCTCGGCGAGGGTGTGCGCGGCTGGCGTCTCCTGGAGCACAACGCGGGCACCCTGCCGGAACCGGTCCTCGGCGACGACGACTGACACCGCCTCACCAGGCGGCGGGACCCGGATTTCACTTTCCGGCAGGTCGCAGGCTAAAGTTCTTCTTGTTCGCCCCGCCGAGCGGGGCGAGACACCAAGCGGCTTCGCCGCCTGGCCACGAGGGGCTATAGCTCAGTTGGTAGAGCGCCTGCATGGCATGCAGGAGGTCAGGAGTTCAATTCTCCTTAGCTCCACGGATCGACACTCTCGGGTGTCAGAGATCGGCAGAAGATCCCGTCCCACAAGGGGCGGGATTTTTTCTTGGCCGTATTCCGGCCGAGTGGCGCGTCCCGCAGCGTCCCGCCTCACACCGACCCGTGCCTGATGCGGCGTCACCTCAGCGGTGAGGCGGGACGCGACGGGCGGCCGGCTCGGGCGGTGTGCGGGGTGCGGTGTGCGGGGTGCGGTCCTCGGCACACTGTTCCCGGACCGGCTTGAGTCACTTGGGCCTCCGGGGCGTATACCTCTACGGACGCGCTCCTCCTGCGCACGTACGCGCTGGCCATGACGGCCACGCCGGGGGCCGTGTCCGGACTGGTACGAAGGCGTCGCTGACCGTATTGGCCCGGCCGTGGCAGAATCAAACGGCCGGAAGGGGGCGCGGCCCGACGGGAGGGAGTAGCGATGCCTGCGAGCATCCGCGGGGAGGTCCATGATCTCCTCGCAGTGGCGGTGCCACGTCGGAATGCCACCCTCCTCGACTGCCCTTCCTGCGGCTCGTCCCATGTCGCCCAGGTCCTCGGCGACAACGGGGGCATCTCGTACGTGTGCACGGCCTGCGGCCACAGCTGGAGCTGATCGATGGGTGCACACAGGCGGAAGTGCGACTGGTGCGGCAGTGGCACACCGATCGTCCGGGACATGGAGCCGGTCAACCCGGACTACCAGTACTGGTGCGAGGAATGCGCGCGGGCGCTGATCATAAAAGGCGACCCGATCGAGACCTATCGGGAGCTGGAGGGCGAGCCGATCTACGGCCGCCTCCTCGACGAGCACTGCACGCTCAAACGCTTCTACTCGTTCGCCACGGCCTGACCCCGGGGGCGCGCCACGCGTGATCCGTGGCGGGCGGGGAGGGCCGCGGAACGGGTCTTCACCCGCGTCCGCGTGCCCCAGGGAAACGATTTGGTGTTTCACCCGGTGGACCGTGTAATGTTGGCGTCGCCGCCAGGGAAACCGGGCGACGCGGTGAACACCCGGTTCCGCCGGGTGGCCACGAGGGGCTATAGCTCAGTTGGTAGAGCGCCTGCATGGCATGCAGGAGGTCAGGAGTTCAATTCTCCTTAGCTCCACAGGAATTGAAGGCGGTCCATCCGGTCGGATGGGCCGCCTTCGTCGTAGGCGCCGCCCGGGTCGCTGGGGCCGCCTCTCGTGGTAGGCGCCGCCCCGGGCCGTAGACGCCACCTTCCCCGTGAGCCCGTAGAACGCCGACGGCGGGCCGCCCTCCTCGGGGCGGCCCGCCGTCGGCGTCCTCGCGGCCGTGCCGGCGTCTCAGCGGCCGAGAGCCCGGCGTCCCCGGCCCTGCGACAGCACCGGGAGGTTGCTGCGGGACGGCGCCGACCGGGTGTCCTCCTCGATCCGCAGCGCGAGCGCGGGGCAGCGGCGTACGGCCCGCAGCGCCTTGGCCTCCGCATACAGCGGCACCGGCGCCTGGGCGACCGTCGGGAAGCCGTCGGCGCCCAGTTCGAAGACCTCCGGGAGGATGTCCGCGCACAGGCCGTGGCCGCGGCACAGCGTCCAGTCGACGTAGATCTTCTGACGGCTGGCGCCCGCCTCGGGCTCGGCCTGGCCGCCGCCCGGGATCCCCGTGGGGGCCCGGCCGCCCTCGAAGAGCGGCAGCACGCCCTCCACGGGCCTGCCGCAGCCGTTGCCGAGGACATGCGCCGCCAGGTCGTCCGTGAAGGCCTTGATGGTCGATTCCAGGAACATCGCCGAGCCGTCCGGGTGTGAACAGGCACCGCGCCGCTTCACGGCCTTGGCGACCTGCTTGAGGGCCTCCAGGGCGGCCGGACCGCCGCCGTTGAGGATGTCCTCCATGCCGCGCGCCGCGGCCGGCAGCCCGAGGTAGCAGGGGCCGCACTGGCCCGCGCTCTCCTCGGCCAGCCACTTGGCCACCTGGAGGGACTCGCCGAGCGGGCAGGTCTCCTGGCTGATGGGCAGGATCGCGCCGGCTCCGAGCGCGCCGCCGACCGCGTCCAGGTTGTTGCGCGAGACGATCGCCTCGTCGACCGTCTGCGCGTCGATCCACTTGCCGTGGTAGCCGCCGGTCAGCACGCCCTGCGGGGCCGGCGGGGCGCCGGCCAGCTGGAGCACGTACCGCAGCGGCACCCCCGTGGGGACCTCGATCACCATGGGGCGGTTGACGGCGCCGGAGACGGTGAGCATGACGGTGCCGGGCTCGTCGTAGAGCCCGGTGTTGCAGTAGCGCTCGGCGCCGATCCGCGCCGCGATCGCGAGCTGGGCGAACGTCTCGGCGTTCGACAGCAGGGTGGGCGCCCCGCCCACGCCGCTCTGCGAGGCGCTGGTCTTGCGTCCGGGCGGGATGGGCGGCCCGCCGTCGATGGAACGGATCAGCGACGCCGCGGCTCCGGTGACCATGCGGACCGGATTGCGCTGCACGCGCGCGCGTATGGGCGCGCCGCGCCGGTCGCTGAGGCCCCGCTCGGCCAGCGCCTGCTCCATGGAGCGTTCGGTGGAGGCCCGGGTCACGCCGACCACGAGCTGCCGCGCTCCCAGGGCCTCGGCGACCAGGAGGGCGCCGTCCAGGATGAGGTGCGGGGCACGGTTGATCAGCACCGTGTCCTTGCGGCAGGCCGGCTCGTCCTCGCTTCCGTTGACGACCACGACCGGCCGGATGCCCCGGCGGATCGCCGACTCGGCGACCGACCGCAGCTTCTTGTGGAAGGGGAAACCGGCACCGCCGCGCCCCTTCAGGGAGATCTGCTCGGCCAGCTGTGCGAGCTGTTCGCCGCCCATCGGTTCGAGCGGGCCGTGCACCTTGAGGTGCATGGGCAGGTCGAGTCTCTCGACAAGGTCGAAGCCCGACGTGAGCTGCGGAAGTCCGACCACGCGGACCTCTGGGACGTCGGGCAGGGCCTCGTTCACTTAAAAACCTCCGGAAGGCGCGTTCCAGGGTTCGCCGGTTCCCGGCGTGTCATAGGCGCCGGGAAGCGTTTCCGTCGCGGGACCGCTGTTGTACGTGTTGTTGGAGTTGTACGTCCCGTAGGCGGCGTTCGTCTCACCGGTGTCGTACATCTCACTCCCGCCATAGCCGCTGTATCCCGAATTGCCATAGGACGAGATGGTGTAGCCGGTGTCCTGAAGCGGGTCGTACGCGGAGGGCGGCGCCTCGCCGACGGGCGGCGGCGACGGGATCGGCCAGCTGCCGGAGGTGCTGCCGGCTCCGTCGATCCGGGGCATCGCCTCCGTGGCCTGCATGTCACGGGGCAGGTCGATGCGCCGGGTCGCGTCGGGGGTCATCGGGCCCTGCGCGGCCGGGGTGCCCGCCGTGGCGCGGTAGGCCGCCGCGAAGCCGTTGCCCGGCTCCGGGGTCATGGTGCGCGCCGGAGGGGCCTCGTAGAGGGGCGCGGAGGGCTGCGGAGGGATCAGGCCCTCGCCGGTGCCGCCACGGCCCGCGGAGCGCGCTCCGAAGCCCGCCAGGGCGGCCGCCGCCTCGGCGTTGCGGGCGCGGCTCGCCTCCAATCCGTCGCGGCCCGGCCGCTCGCCGGTCCCGATGATGGCGAAGATCCGGTCGGCCACCTTGCGCTTGAACGAGCGCGGGGCGGCGCGCAGGCCCAGCGCCGCCATGACCCCGAGCAGGCACAGCTCGTAGGACACCATGAAGAACGGCTTCGCCGCGCGCCCCGCGTACAGGCCGTGCACCAGTGCGGCGCACCAGGACGGGTAGGCCAGCATGTGCATCGCCCGCCAGCGCGCGGCGACCGGCGCCGGGGAGGCGAAGTTGCTGCGCAGGGCGCCGGTGACTCCGACGAAGATCATGAGCAGCCCGGCCAGGGAGCCGAGGCCGATGAGCCCGGCCGAGCCGCTGACGCCCAGGCTGAAGGGGATCAGCGCGGCGATCAGCACGGTGTGGTCGAGGGCCAGTTTGACCGTGATGTGCACCAGAAGGAACGCGATCGAGGCCACCGCGGTCGTGCGGTGCACGGCCTGCGCCACGATCCGCTGGCGGATGTTGAGGAAGATCCGGTCCTGGGCGACGAGCCCCCAGATCACCGAGCAGCTGAGGGAGACGAGCGAGAGAACGCCCGCTCCGAAGTTGAGGAAGTCCCGGACTGCGTTTCCGCCCGCGAGCACGATGACGGGTATCAGCAGCAGGACCACAGCCGACGCCACGCCGTAGGCCGAGCGGCCCGGCTTGGGTAGCGAGCTGTTACTACGTGGAGGGTTCATGGGGGCAACTCCGAACAGTTTCGGGAAGGCGGTCCCGCTGCCGCACTCTAAGGGGCTCCAAACCGAGCAGTACGAGGTTTGAGTTATTGCGTTGTTATCAAAGGGCAACGGGCCGGTAGTGATGTCCTCTTAGTGGCTGTTACGCGAAGTAACAGTTGAACTTTGTTCAGCTTTTCGGGACCTTCACAACTGGACCGTCGGTGACTGAGTACGGTTCCGCCCCGCGTTGGGTTCAGTCACCTTCGCACGCGGGCGTGCCGCCCGAGGCCCGTCGCGGCGCGCTCGGACGCTGGGGTACCCTGGCGCCATGCGTGCCGTACGCCTTCTGCTTAGCGGGCCGCGCTGATCAGTCCCGACCACCGGGTGCATCGGATGGTCGGCATCGGCGCGGCGTCCCCTCCTGTGCGAGGGGATTTTTCGTTTCTTGAATGTCGCAGCCGCAGGCAGAGACGATCGATGGAGCTTTGAGGACCATGAGCGAGACGAACCCCGCCGCCACCGCCGCCGCGTCGGCGGAGGCCGCGCCGCACCGCTACACGGCCGCGACGGCGGCCGAGATCGAGGCACGCTGGCAGGACTTCTGGGACGCCGAGGGCACCTATGAGGCGCCGAACCCCAAGGGGGACCTGGCCGGCGACCCCGAGCTGGTCGCCAGGCCCAAGAAGTTCATCATGGACATGTTCCCGTACCCCTCCGGTGCGGGCCTGCACGTCGGTCACCCCCTGGGCTACATCGCCACCGATGTCTCCGCCCGGTTCCAGCGCATGACCGGCCACAACGTCCTGCACACCCTGGGCTTCGACGCCTTCGGCCTGCCCGCCGAGCAGTACGCCGTGCAGACCGGCACGCACCCGCGCGTGTCCACCGAGGCCAACATCGCGAACATGAAGGCGCAGCTGCGCCGGCTGGGCCTGGGCCACGACAAGCGCCGGTCGTTCGCCACGATCGACCCGGACTACTACAAGTGGACCCAGTGGATCTTCCTGCGGATCTTCAACTCCTGGTACGACGAGGAGGCCCGCAAGGCACGCCCGATCTCCGCGCTGATCGCCCAGTTCGAGTCGGGTGAGCGCGCGATCCCGGGCACCACGCGCGCGTGGAACGAGCTGAGCGCCACCGAGCGCGCCGACATCCTGAGCGAGTACCGCCTGGCCTACGCCTCCGACGCACCCGTCAACTGGTGCCCCGGCCTGGGCACCGTCCTGGCGAACGAGGAGGTCACCGCCGACGGCCGCTCCGAGCGCGGCAACTTCCCGGTCTTCAAGGCCAAGCTTCGCCAGTGGAACATGCGCATCACCGCCTACGCCGACCGGCTGCTGGAGGACCTGGACGAGCTGGACTGGCCCGAGGCCATCAAGCTGCAGCAGCGCAACTGGATCGGCCGCTCCGAGGGCGCCCGCGTGGACTTCCCGATCGACGGCGAGCACATCACGGTCTTCACGACGCGCCCGGACACCCTGTTCGGCGCGACCTACATGGTGCTGGCGCCCGAGCACCCGCTGGTCGACAAGTTCACCCCGGCCGCCTGGCCCGAGGGCACCCACGAGGTGTGGACCGGCGGCCACGCGTCCCCGGCCGAGGCCGTCGCCGCGTACCGCGCGCAGGCCGGCGCCAAGTCCGACGTGGAGCGGCAGGCCGAGGCCAAGGACAAGACCGGCGTCTTCACGGGCGCGTACGCGACCAACCCGGTCAACGGCGAGCGGATCCCCGTCTTCATCGCCGACTACGTCCTGATGGGCTACGGCACCGGCGCGATCATGGCCGTCCCGGCGGGCGACCAGCGCGACTTCGAGTTCGCCCGCGCCTTCGAGCTGCCGATCCGCTGCGTCGTCGAGCCCACCGACGGCCGGGGCACCGACACATCGACGTGGGAGGACGCCTTCGGGTCGTACGACGCGAAGATCATCAACTCCTCCAACGACGACATCAGTCTGGACGGCCTGAGCGTCAACGACGCCAAGGCGCGCATCACCGAGTGGCTGGAGCGCAAGGGCATCGGCCAGGGCACCGTCAACTTCCGTCTGCGCGACTGGCTGTTCAGCCGCCAGCGCTACTGGGGCGAGCCCTTCCCGATCGTCTACGACGAGGACGGCGTCGCCCACGCGCTGCCCGAGTCGATGCTGCCGCTGGAGCTGCCCGAGGTCGAGGACTACTCGCCGCGCACCTTCGACCCGGACGACGCCGACACCCAGCCCGAGACCCCGCTGTCGCGCAACGAGGAGTGGGTCAACGTCACCCTGGACCTGGGTGACGGGCCGAAGAAGTACCGCCGCGAGACCAACACCATGCCCAACTGGGCCGGTTCCTGCTGGTACCAGCTGCGCTATCTGGACCCGCACAACAGCGAGAAGCTGGTCGACCCGGAGATCGAGCGCTACTGGATGGGCCCGCGCGAGGGCATGCCGCACGGCGGTGTCGACCTGTACGTCGGCGGCGCCGAGCACGCCGTGCTGCACCTGCTGTACGCGCGGTTCTGGTCAAAGATCCTGTTCGACCTGGGGCACATCTCGTCGCCCGAGCCGTTCCACAAGCTGTTCAACCAGGGCATGATCCAGGCCTACGTCTACCGCGACAGCCGTGGCATCGCGGTGCCGGCCGCCGAGGTGGAGGAGCGCGACGGCGCCTACTACCACCGGGGCGAGAAGGTCACCCGTCTGCTGGGCAAGATGGGCAAGTCCCTGAAGAACGCGGTCACTCCGGACGAGATCGCCGCCGAGTACGGGGCCGACACGCTGCGCCTGTACGAGATGGCGATGGGCCCGCTGGACGTGTCGCGGCCGTGGGACACGCGCGCGGTGGTGGGCCAGTTCCGGCTGCTGCAGCGCCTGTGGCGCAACGTCGTCGACGAGACGACCGGCGAGGTCACCGTCGTCGACGCCGAGCCCGACGAGGACACCCTGCGCGCGCTGCACAAGGCGATCGACGGCGTCCGCCAGGACCTGGAGGGGCTGCGGTTCAACACCGCCATCGCCAAGATCACCGAGCTGAACAACCACCTGACCAAGGCGGGCGGCGCGGTACCGCGGCCGGTCGCCGAGGCCCTGGTGCTGCTGATCGCGCCGCTGGCCCCGCACATCGCCGAGGAGCTGTGGCGCCGGCTGGGTCACACCGACTCGGTCGTCCACCAGGACTTCCCGGTCGCCGACCCGGCGTATGTCGTGGATGAGACCGTGACCTGCGTGGTCCAGATCAAGGGCAAGGTCAAGGCGCGCCTGGAGGTTCCCCCGTCGATCTCCGACGAGGAGCTGGAGAAGGTGGCGCTGGCCGACGAGAAGGTGGTCGCCGCGCTGGGTGGCGCCGGGATCCGCAAGGTGATCGTGCGCGCACCGAAGCTGGTGAACATCGTCACGGCGTAGCGCCCCGGCGGCGGTGTCGCCGATGTCGGGGTAGTCCCCTACGGGCAGGTTCGGGGTTCTCACGGAACCCTGGACCTGCCCGCTGCGTTTACCGTGGAAGAGGGGTGCAGCCACCGCCATGGCCGGCCGGAGGAGGAGCGTCGTGGAAGCCGTTTTGACCGTCATCGCGCTCCTGTTCGTGTTGTGCGTCGTGCTCGGGGTGTACGCGACGGTGAAGGCGGTCGGCGCGGCCAAACGCGGCGTGGACCGCACGATCGCCCAGGCCCGGCGCACGGTCGAGGACACCACCCTGCGCGCCAGGACCCTCGCCCAGCCGGGTCCGGCCGGTGAACTCGCCCAGCTCCGCCTGACGCTGCGCACATCGATGCGGGCCACGCAGGACGCGCTGCACGCGGGGGTCGCCGAGGACGCGTCGCTGAAGGAGTCGCTGGGCCTCTTCGAGCGCCTCAGCGTGCACGGACGCGAACTGGACGCCGAGCTGCGACGTCTGGAGGCCGAGCCGGACCGGGGCACGCTCGCCTCCCGGCTGCCCGACCTGCGTGAGCGCACCGAGCGGATCACACGCTCCGCGGACGCCTTGCGCTGGGCGGCACACGACCGGGCACGCCGGTTCGCGGACGACGACCTCGACACCCTGAGCGCGCAGATCGACGTGGAGGCGGGCGCGTTGCGCCACTGGGCCAAGGAGCGGCCGACACCGTCCGCCACCGCATGGCCGGAGGCACCGGCGCCCGAGGCCACGGCCGCCGACCGCCAGACCTGGCCCGAGACACCCGAGTCCCATGAGGCACACGAGTCCTCCCGGCCTTCCCTCACCCCGCCCGGGCAGCGGTCCGCCTACCCCTGGCAGAGGAAGCCCCGACCCGAGAGCACCACATGATTCCGCCAAGGTACGACCAGGTCGGAGGGGCCGGACTGCCCCTCATGCGATCCGGCAGGTAACCTCCAGCACATGTCCCGCCATGTCGCTGTCGTCACCGATTCAACGGCCTATCTGCCGCCGTGGACGATGGAGCGCCACGGCATCACCGCGGTGCCGCTGACGGTGGTCCTGGGTGACCGGGCGCTCGAGGAGGGGACCGAGATCTCGGCCCGCTCCCTCGCCCAGGCCCTCCAGAAGCGACAGTCCGTCACCACATCACGGCCCAGCCCCGAGCTGTTCGCCGAGACCTACCGCAAGATCGCCGAGTCGGGCGCGACCGACATCGTCTCCCTGCATCTGTCGTCCGAGTTCTCGGGAACGTACGACGCCGCCGTGCTGGCCGGGCGCAACGCCCCGGTGCCGGTACGGGTGGTGGACACCGGGATGGTCGCGATGGCCCTCGGCTTCTGCGCGTTGGCCGCGGCGGAGGCCGCGGAGGCGGGGGGTTCGGTCGACGAGGCTGTCACCGCCGCGCAGAAGCGGGCCGCGGACACCTCGGCCTACTTCTACGTCGACACGCTGGACTATCTGCGGCGGGGCGGCCGCATCGGGGCCGCGCAGGCGCTGCTGGGTTCGGCGCTCGCGGTGAAGCCGCTGCTCCAGCTGAACGGCGGACGCATCGAGCTGCTGGAGAAGGTGCGCACCGGGTCCAAGGCGATCGCCCGCCTGGAGGAGATCGTGGCGGAGCGCGCGGGCGGAGGGCAGGTCGACATCGCGGTCCACCATCTCGCCGCCGCCGAACGGGCGTCGGCCCTCGCGGACCGTCTGAGCGCACGGGTGCCGGGTCTGGTCGATCTGCATGTGAGCGAGGTCGGCGCGGTGATCGGGGCGCACACGGGGCCCGGGCTGCTCGGGGTCGTGGTGTCGCCGCGCTGACTGGGCGTTTTGCGGCTCGTGTGGGGCCTGTGGACCCGTGGGGCTTGTGGACCTGTGGGGTTTGTGGACCTGTGGGGTTTGTGGCCCGTGGGGCCTGTGGACCTGTGGGGTTTGTGGCCCGTGGGGCTTGTGGACCAGTGGGGCTTGTGGAGCCCGTCGGGCGGTGGGGCCCTGTGGCTCCCGTCGGTCGGTGGGCCCTGCGGATCGTGGGGGCGGTGCCTGCGGATCGTGTGGGTGGCGCGGTGCCTGTTTGCCCATCGTGTGAGTGACGGAGTTATCCACAACTATCGAGTAATCCCCGGCAATTGACCAAGATCACCAGACGTCGGCGGTCTGCCCGATCCTCGGCGTATGGCACTTCGATCACGTTCACGCACGGTTGTCTCCACCAGCGGTCCGGGCCGCGGCCCCGGCTCCGACGGCCGCACCCGTCACCGCGCGAACCCCGCGCCGGGACGTCCGAGTCGGCACCACAGGACCCCCTCGGCCGACGCACTGCGCCTGCGCGCGGAGGCACTCTTCGCCTCAGGACCGACGGACGGGCGGACAGGGGGAAACGGGCCGCCGGGGACGGACACGGCGGAGAAACCGGAAGCCGGTGACTCGGCTCTTCCGGCGGCCGACGGCCTGGCTCTTCCGGCGGCCGACGGCCTGGCCCTCCCGGCGGCCGACGGCCTGGCCCTCCCGGCGGCCGACGGCCTGGCCCTCCCGGCGGCCGGTGGCTTGGACTCCGCGACGGCCGGTGGCCTCGGCGACCCGGCGGTCCGCGGCCGGGGCATCCCCACGGACGACGCTCCCGCCGCCCCTGAACCCCCGGGCCCGGGCATGGCCTGGCGGGAGCGGTTCGGTCCGGCGCTGCGGGAGCGCATGCCGCTGTGGTTGCAGTCGAGGTGCGGTCTGGAGCGCAGGAGCGTGGCCGCGCTGGGGGTGCTGCTGGTGGTGGCCGTGGTCTTCGCCGCACAGCACTTCTGGTCCGGCCGGACGCAGCAGGTGCGGGCACCGGAGGTGGTGCGGGCGGCGGCGCCGTACGGAGCGCCGGACCCCCTCGGGGCCAGGCGGCCGGCGGAGCCCGTGGCAACAGCGGGCCCCCGGCCCACGGGCGGTGCCGGGCCGACGAGTGCGGCGGTCGTCGTGGATGTCGCCGGCAAGGTGCGCAAGCCCGGGCTGCTGAGGCTCCCGGCCGGGTCCCGGGTCGCGGACGCCCTGCGCGCGGCGGGCGGCGTGCGCCCGGGCACGGACACCGACGGCCTCAACCGCGCCCGTCTGCTGGTGGACGGCGAACAGATCGTGGTGGGCGGCGGCCCCGCGCCCGCACCAGGCCCGGACACGGCGGCTCGGGCCACCGGCCGCTCGGCGGCCGGCGCGGCACCCCTCGCCGGTCCGGTCTCGCTCAGCACCGCGACCGTGGACCAACTCGACACACTGCCCGGGGTGGGACCCGTTCTGGCCCAGCACATCATCGACTACCGCTCCCAGCACGGCGGATTCCGCTCTGTCGACGAACTCCGCGACGTCAACGGCATCGGTGAGCGACGATTCGCCGACCTACGGAATCTCGTTCGGCCATGAGGCCGCCGGAGGATCACCGCGCTCACCGCGCTCCGTCGGCCGTGCGTGAGGCGGCCCCCAGCAGGCTCGGGGAGGCACACCCCCGCCAGGAGGGCCCGGTGGATCTACGGCTGGTGGGGCCCGCGGCGGGAGCCTGGGCGGCGGCCGCCTGGGCCCTGGGCGCCCCGCCCGCGTGGGTCACCGTCGTGGTGGTCGTCGCCTTGGCCGCGGCCGGAGGACTGCTGGCGGTGCGGAGGAGGGAAGCCGGGGCCGGTGTGCGCCGGACCCGGGGCTCGCGGCCGACGGTGTCCGCGGCGGCGGTGCTGCTCTGCGTAGCGGCGGCAGGGGCCTCCGCCGGGCTGAAGGCGGCGGATCTGCGGCGGGGGCCGATTCCCGACCTGGCGCGTCGGCACGCAGAAGTGACCGCGGACATCGAGATCACCTCCGATCCACGGCTCACCAGGCCCAGGATCATGGGGGATCACCCGGCGCCGACCGCCGTGCTGCTCGACGGGGAGGTCCGGCGGCTGACGAAGGCGGACGGAACCGTGGTGCTGACCCGGACGCCGGTGCTGATGGTCGTCGACCTGAACACCCGGCCGGTCCACGGGTCGGCGGACATGGCCGGGGGAGGCGTGCGGTCCCCTTGGCTGGCTCTGCTGCCCTCCACTCGGGTGCGGGTCGCCGCCTCGCCGGCACCTGCGCTGACCGGAAGCGATCGCGTCGCCGCCGTGGTGCGTGTACGGGGCGCACCGCCCCGGGTCGTGAGCGGCCCGTCCGGGGCGCAGCGGTGGGCGGGACGGATGCGGGCCGGGCTGCGTGCGGCGACCGACGGGCTCGATCCGGACGCGCGGGCGCTGCTGCCCGGGCTGGTCGTCGGGGACACCTCGCGGGTAGGGCCCGAGCTGGACGACGCCTTCCAGCGGACGGATCTCACGCATCTGCTCGCGGTGAGCGGAGGCAACTTCACGGTCCTGCTGGCCCTGATCGTCGGCCCGGCCGGGCTGGCGCAGCGCGTGGAGCGCCGGGGGCTCGCGCCCCGGCTCGGCATCCCGCTCCGGGGAACGGCGGTGCTCGGCGGAGTGCTGACGCTCGGGTTCGTGGTCGTGTGCCGGCCGGACCCGAGTGTGCTGAGGGCCGCGGCCTGCGGGGCGATCATGCTGCTCGCCCTCGCGACCGGGCGCCGTAGATCCCTGATCCCCGCGCTGGCCACGGCGGTGCTGCTGCTGGTGCTCTGGGACCCCTGGCTCGCCCGCAGCTACGGCTTCCTGCTCTCCGTGCTGGCGACGGGTGCGCTGCTCACCGTCGCCCCGCGCTGGAGCGCGGCGTTGTCGCGGCGTCGTGTGCCGCCGCGACTGGCCGAGGCACTGGCTGCCGCGGCGGCCGCGCAGGTGCTGTGCGCGCCGGTCGTCGCGATGCTGTCGGCGAAGGTGAGTCTGGTCGCGGTGCCGTGCAACCTGCTCGCGGAGCTCGCCGTGGCACCGGCCACCGTACTGGGGTTCGCCGCGCTGGCGGCGGCGCCGGTGACGATGCCGATCGCCAAGGGGCTCGCGTGGTGCGGCAGTTGGCCCGCCGGATGGATCGCGGACATCGCGCGCACCGGAGCCTCGCTGCCGGGCGGCGCGGTGGACTGGCCGGGCAACTGGGCCGGAGCGCTGCTGCTGGCGGGGGTGACGGCGGCCGTCGTCCTCGTCGGGCGGCGGGTTCTGCGGCGGCCCTGGGCGGCCGGGATCGGTCTCGTGGTGCTGCTGCTCGTGGTGGTGCGGCCGCCGCCGCTGACCCGGGTGATCACCGGGTGGCCGCCGTCCGGCTGGCGGTTCGCGATGTGTGACGTGGGGCAGGGCGACGCGACCGTGCTCGCGGCGGGCGATGGCACGGCGGTGGTCGTGGACACGGGCCCCGATCCCGCGCTGGTCGACCGCTGCCTGACCGCGCTCGGTGTCACCCGCATCCCGCTGCTCGTGCTGACCCACTTCCACGCCGACCATGTGGCGGGACTGCCGGGAGTGCTGCGCGGCCGGTCGGTGGGGGCGATCGAGACGACCGCATTCGAGGAGCCACCGGAGCAGGCGGCGTTCGTCCGCGCCCGGGCGGCCGCCCGGCACATTCCGATGACGCGGGCTCTGGCCGGGGAGCGCCGCCGCATAGGGGCCCTGGACTGGCGGGTGCTGTGGCCTCCGCCGGACCCGGCGCCCTCGCCGGACGGGCCGAACGACGCGAGCGTCGCCCTGCTCGTCCGGTCGGCGGGGCTGACCCTGCTCCTGCTCGGCGACCTCGAACCTCCCGCCCAGGAGGCGCTGTTGAGATCGCCCGAGGGCGCCGGCCTGGGGCCCGTGGACGTCCTGAAGGTCGCCCATCATGGGTCGGCGTACCAGGACCCCGAGCTGATACGCAGGATCGCCCCCCGGCTCGCGTTGATCTCGTGCGGCAGGGACAATCCGTACGGCCATCCGGCTCCGAGCACGGTGGCGGCCTTGCGGGGCGAGGGCGCGCTGGTGCTGCGGACGGACCGGGACGGGGCGATCGCGGTCGTCGGGGCGGGCAATGAGCTGAGGGTCGCGAGAGACTGAGGTCATGGATTCCGCACAGGTTGACGCGTATCTGGACCGGATCGGCTCGGACCATCCCGCGTGGCCCACCATCGATGTACTGCGCGAGCTGCACCTCCGTCATCTGTGGACCGTCCCGTTCGAGAACCTGTCGATCCATCTCGGCGAGGAGATCGTGCTGGAGGAGAGGCGGCTGTTCGACAAGATCGTCGGGGCTCGCCGGGGTGGCTTCTGCTACGAACTCAACGGCGCGTTCGGGGCGTTGCTGGTGGCGCTCGGCTTCGACGTCACCCTGCTTGCGGCGCGGGTCTACGGGGAGGAGGGGCGGCTCGGGGTGCCGTACGACCATCTGGCGTTGCGGGTGCGGACGGTGGACGGGGGTGACTGGCTGGTCGACGTCGGGTTCGGGGCGAACAGTCACTTTCCCTTGGCGTTCGGGGAGCGGGGCGAGCAGCGGGATCCGGGCGGTGCGTTCCGGGTGATCGAGGCCGGGGCGGACGCGGCGGGGGTACGCGGGGGCGGGGGCTCCGCGGAGTCCGGAGATCTCGACGTGCTGCGGGACGGCACGGCGCAGTACCGGCTGGAGACGCGCCCGCGGGTGCTCGGGGACTTCGTGGGCGGGGCCTGGTGGAACACCACCTCGCCGGTGTCGCACTTCGTGCGCTCGCTGGTGTGTTCACGGGTCACCGAGGACGGAGGGCGGATCACGCTCAGCGGCCGCCGTCTCTCGGTGACGGACCCGGGCGGGCGGAAGGAGGTGTCGGACCTGGCGAGCGACGAGGAGGCGCTGGAGGTGTACCGGGAGCGGTTCGGGATCGTCCTGGACCAGGTGCCGACGGTGCGGCAGGCCGACCGGAACGACTGAGCGGGACCACTCGGTTCACGGCGCCAGGACGGCACGGACGGCGGCGCTTTCCCCGCGCGGGGCGAGGGAGGCGACGGGCGGGAACCCCGGGACCCACCCCGGCGTCGGCGGTGTTCCCCATAGCGGAAAATGGCCGGGTGAGCGATGTGAGACATGTGCTGGTGCTGCCCGACCGTGACGCGGCGGAAGAGGCGGCGGAGGCGCTCGGGGAACGGTTCGCACTGGATGAGGAACCGCGGATCGTACGGGACGCGCTGGCCGGTGAGGACGACGCCGAGGACGCGCAGTGGCTGGTGGTGCTCCGGGACGAGGAGGAACGTCTCGCCCCGGAGGCGTTGGACGCGTTCGCGCACGAGTGGGACGGCTGGCGGGAGGAGCCGTAGTCCCGCGGCGCTGATCCGGGGGCCCGGCGTACGGGCGACGGTGGGACCGCCGATGTCGGTGGCGCGTGCGATGCTTTCCGTGATGGCCAAGAAGACCGCGAATGACGACCCTCTCGCCCCTGTGACCCTTGCCGTGGGCCAGGAGGACCTCCTGCTCGACCGTGCCGTGCAGGAGGTGGTGGCCGCCGCCCGGGCCGCCGACGCCGACACGGATGTACGGGACCTGACTTCGGACCAGTTGCAGCCCGGCACGCTCGCCGAGTTGACGAGTCCGTCGCTCTTCGCCGAGCGCAAGGTCGTGGTCGTGCGCAACGCGCAGGACCTGTCGGCCGACACGATCAAGGAGCTGAAGGGGTATTTCGGCTCGCCCGCCGAGGAGATCACCCTTGTGCTTCTGCACGCGGGCGGAGCCAAGGGCAAGGGCCTGCTCGATGCCGCCCGCAAGGCGGGGGCGCGGGAGGTGGCCTGCCCCAAGATGACGAAGCCGGCGGACCGGCTGGCGTTTGTGCGGGGAGAGTTCCGGGCCCAGGGGCGTTCGGCGACGCCCGAGGCGTGCCAGGCGCTGGTCGACGCGATCGGCAGCGATCTGCGGGAGCTGGCGTCCGCGGTGTCGCAGCTCGTCGCCGATGTCGAGGGGACGATCGACGAGGCGGTGGTCGGGCGGTACTACACGGGACGGGCGGAGGCGTCGAGCTTCACGGTCGCGGACCGGGCGGTGGAGGGACGCGCGGCGGAGGCGCTGGAGGCGCTGAGGTGGTCGCTGGCCACGGGGGTGGCGCCGGTGATGATCACGAGTGCGCTCGCGCAGGGGGTGCGCGCGATCGGCAAGCTGTCCTCGGCCCGTGGCGGGCGTCCCGCGGATCTCGCCCGGGAGCTGGGCATGCCGCCGTGGAAGATCGACCGGGTGCGCCAGCAGATGCGCGGGTGGACGCCGGAGGGCGTGGCCGTCGCGCTGCGGGCGGTGGCCGAGGCCGACGCCGGCGTGAAGGGCGGCGGTGACGACCCGGAGTACGCCCTGGAGAAGGCGGTCGTCACGATCGCGAGGGCGGCCCGTTCCAGGGGACGGGCGTGAGGACGGGCATACAGGTTCCGTGCGGGACCTGGCAGTCGTGATCGTCCTCGTCGCCGCTGCCATCCCCGCGCCATGACCGTCGAAGGCCCCGGCGTTCTCCCCGACGGGGCGGGACGGCGGAGCCCTCGGGCCGCGGCGATGGAGCCTTCGGACGCGGCGAAGGGGGTCAGGCCGCCTGGCGCCAGCTGAACGGCTGGGCGTACGGTGCGCGGCGCCAGGCCGCGAGGGGGGTGACCGGAGCCGGCAGGGGCTCCGGGGTGTTGAGGGCGAGAAGAACCACGGCGAGGGCGGCGAGTTCGGACTCGGTGGCCGTGCCGCGCACGATGCGGAACAGCGGTTCGCCGGTGCCGTCGGCCTTGTCGGCCTCGTCGACGTGGCAGGGTCCGGTGGGTCCGGTGGGCTGGCCGGTGGGGTGCATACGGTCTCCGCGAGTGTCGGACAGGGGTCGGGCGGGGTTCACTGAGGCGGGTTGCCGTGTTTGCGGGAGGGCAGCTCCGCGTGCTTGGTACGCAGCATCGCCAGGGCGGAGGCGAGGACCTGGCGGGTCTCCGCGGGGTCGATGACGTCGTCGACGAGGCCTCGCTCGGCCGCGTAGTACGGGTGCATGAGCTCGGACTTGTACTCCTTGACCATCCGCGCCCGCATGGCCTCGGGGTCCTCCGCGCCGGCGATCCGGCGGCGGAAGATCACGTTCGCAGCGCCCTCGGCGCCCATGACGGCGATCTCGTTGGTGGGCCAGGCGAGAGTCAGGTCGGCGCCGATGGACTGGCTGTCCATCACGATGTAGGCGCCTCCGTACGCCTTGCGCAGGACCAGGGAGATCCGGGGCACCGTCGCGTTGCAGTAGGCATACAGCAGCTTCGCGCCGTGGCGGATGATCCCGCCGTGCTCCTGGTCGACTCCGGGCAGGAAGCCGGGCACGTCCAGCAAGGTGATCAGCGGGATGTTGAAGGCGTCGCAGAACTGGACGAAGCGTGCCGCCTTCTCACTGGCACCGATGTCCAGTACCCCGGCCAGCGACTGGGGCTGGTTGGCTACGATCCCCGTGACGTGCCCGTCGATGCGGGCCAGCGCGCAGATGACGTTGGTCGCCCAGCGCTCGTGGACCTCCAGGCACTCGCCGTCGTCGACGATCTCCTCGATCACCCTGCGCATGTCGTAGGGACGGTTGCCGTCGACCGGGACCAGGTCGAGCAGTGCCTCCGTGCGCCGCCCCGCCGGGTCGACCCCCGGGGCCGGCGGCGGCGCCTCGCGGTTGTTCCGCGGGAGGAGAGACAGCAGGTAGCGCACCTCGGCGATGCAGGTCTCCTCGTCGTCGTAGGCGAAGTGACAGACGCCGGAGGTCTCGGCGTGCACATCGGCGCCGCCCAGGCCGTTCTGGCTGATCTCCTCGCCGGTCACGGCCTTGACCACGTCCGGGCCGGTGATGAACATCTGGGAGGTCTCACGGACCATGAACACGAAGTCGGTGAGGGCGGGGCTGTAGGCGGCGCCGCCCGCGCAGGGGCCGAGCATCACGCTGATCTGCGGGATGACGCCGGAGGCCTTGGTGTTGCGCTGGAAGATGCCGCCGTAACCCGCGAGCGCGCTGACGCCCTCCTGGATACGGGCGCCCGCGCCGTCGTTCAGCGACACCAGCGGCGCCCCGGCCGCGAGGGCCATGTCCATGATCTTGTGGATCTTCGTGGCGTGGGCCTCGCCGAGGGCGCCGCCGAAGATACGGAAGTCATGGGCGTAGACGAAGACCGTACGGCCCTCCACCGTGCCCCATCCGGTGATCACACCGTCGGTGTACGGCTTCTTCGCCTCCAGGCCGAACCCGGTCGCCCGGTGGCGGCGCAGCTGCTCGACCTCCTGGAAGGACCCCGGGTCCAGGAGCAGCTCGATCCGCTCCCGGGCGGTGAGCTTGCCCTTGGCGTGCTGCGCCTCGGTCGCCTTCTCACTCGGCCCTGCCAGGGCCCGCGCACGGATCTCGTGCAGCTCGGCCACCCGCCCGGCGGCGGTCACAGTCGTACTCATCTCTCCTCCGTCCCTCCTGTCGCCCTCCTGGCCGAGGCGAAGGCCAGGGCCGAAGTCGGGGTCCAGTTCATTGCCGGGCCGCTCGCGCCCGTACCGTGTCCAGGAGCGTGGCCTGTTCCAGGCACTCCGCGTCGGCAGCGGGGTCGGTGCCGCCGGAGCGGGCCGCCTCGACGAAGGCCTTTATGGTCGAGGCCACTTGGTCGTGCGGTGCGAGGGTCAGCTCGCGCAAGCCACGGGAGTCCGTCACCCACACCGTCGGCTTGTGGTCGGCGGGCGGGGTGAACGCGCTCTCGACGCGGATCCGCCCTTCGCTGCCCCATAGTTCGTACGCCGACTGGTACGCGTGCTCCATGCCGAAGGCGAGCTGCCCGAGCACACCGTCCGTGGACCGTACGAGGACCGCGCCCGATGTCTCCACGGGTGAGCCGTGCGAGTGCTCCAGCGCCGCGCCGACCACGCCGAGGCCGGTGCCGAGAAAGTGCAGGGCGGCCCGCACCGGGTAGTAGCCGATGTCGAGCAGGGCGCCGCCGCCGAGTTCGGGACGGTGGCGGATGTTGCCCGCGGGCAGTGGCGGAACGGCGAAAACCGCGGTGAGGGAGCGGAGTTCGCCGATCGTCCCGGCGGAGACGAGCTCGCGCACCACCGTGTGCTGCGGATGGTGGACGAACATCACGTTCTCCATCAGGGCGAGCCCCGAGGCGCGGGCCAGAGAGAGGAGCTCGGCGGTCGTGCGTGCGTGCGCCGTGAGCGGCTTCTCCGCGAGGACGTGCTTGCCCGCGGTGAGCGCGCGGCGGGTCCACTCGGCGTGCAGGGAGACGGGCAGCGGGACGTAGACGGCGTCCACGTCGGCCCGGTCCAGGACCGCGTCGTACGACGTGAACGCCGCGCAGCCGTAGTGGTCCGCCACCTCCCGTGCCCGCTCGCCGCTCCGGCTCGCCACCGCGGTCAGTTCCACGTCCGGATCCGCGGCCAGGGCGGGCAGGACACGGCGGCGGGCGATGTCCGCGGTGCCGAGGACGGCGACGCGCAGCGGACGTTCAGTCATGTGCTCGGGTTTCCGTGGAGTCGTCGTCGGGAGTGGCGGTGGCCGCGGACATCGCGCCCAGGCAGGCGAGCAGGGTCCTGGCCTGCACATTGACGTAGTGGCCGTGCTTGACCAGTTCGGAGAGCTGGCCGACCGTCACCCACTGGAAGCCGGCGGGCGGCACCGTCGGCGCCTCGGACTCATCCGCCTCGATGACCAGGTAGCGGTTCTCGGCGTACAGGAAGCGGCCACCTTCCTCGGAATGGATGGCGTCGTAGCGGATGCGGTCGGGGTCGGCGGACAGGACCAGGTCGAGGAAGGGCGGGCGGACCGGGATTCCCGCGAAGTTGTCCGGCGAGGCCTGCACGGTGGGCGCGAGCTCGACGGTGTCCAGGAAGCCGCCCTCGACCTTGGCGTTGGCCAGGACGTGCAGGACGCCGCCGAAGGAGCGGGTGAGGAAGGCGGCGACGCCCCGGCTGGACGGCTCGATCAGCGGCTGGGTCCAGCCGGTGACCTCGCGGTTGCCGGCCTGCACCTCGACCGCGACGACGTCGAACCAGCGGCCGTCGTCCTTGCCGATCCGGGCCTCGTCGCGGGTCCAGCCGGGCACCTCGGCGAGCGGGATGCGCTCGGCCCGGACGTCGTAGCGGGAGCGCTCGGAGGTGAACCAGGACAGCAGGTCGACGTCGCTCAGCAGCGCGCCGGCCTCCGGGTCGCGGGAGCGGGCGAGGGCGCGCGCGAAGCCGTCCTCGGCGGGCAGTTCGGGACGGTACGGCGGCAGGCAGGCCAGCACCGTGCGCGAATCCATGTTGACCAGGTTGTCGTGGTGCAGCAGCTCGTTGAGCTGGCCGAGGGTGAGCCAGCAGAAGTCCTCGTCGAGCGGGACCTCGTCGTCCACCTCGACGATCATGTTGCGGTTGCTCTTGTGGAAGAACCACGAGCCGTGCTCGGACTGCAGCACGTCGGCGAGGATCCGCCCCCGCTCGGGGCCGGTGAAGTACTGGATGTACTTGACGTCCGTGCCCTTGTGGACCTTGGTGTAGTTGCTGCGGGTGGCCTGGACGGTGGGGGAGAGCTGAAGGAGGTTGCGGTTGCCCGGCTCCATCTTGGCCTGCATCAGGAAGTGCAGGACGCCGTCGAACTCCCTGGCCAGGATGCCCAGGATGCCGACCTCGGGCTGCTTGATGATCGGCTGGTACCACTCCCGGTGCGGACCGTCGTCGGCGGTGACGTGCAGGCCCTCGACGCTGAAGAAGCGTCCGCTCGCGTGCACCAGGTTGCCGGTGTCCGGCTCGAAGGACCAGCCGCGCAGCTTCGAGAAGGGGATGCGCTCGACGCTGAAGCGGCCCGCCTTCCCGCGGCCGGCGAACCATTCGTGGAACGCGTCGGTGGTCATCCGTCCCGCCGTGGCCGTCGCGGACGCCGCGATCCGTTCGGCGACCGAGGCCGGTTCGCGGGGCTGGACCATGGACTGCGAACGCGTCAACTCCATGAGTGTCGACGACATGTACGGTCTCTCCTTGTCAAGGACGTCAAGGGCTGTGCATCTCGGAGGGGATCGGCATCCGGGATCCGGGAACGGCGATCGGGGTCCGCGGGAGGCGGGCCCCGCTTGTCACCGGCCCGCGAGGAACTCGTGGACGGACGCGACCATGTAGTCGGTCATCTCGTCGGTGAGGCCGGGGTAGACACCGATCCAGAAGGTCTGCTCGGTGATGATGTCCGAGTTGGTGAGGTCGCCGACCACCCGGTGCGGCACGTCCTGGTAGGCGGGCTGGCGGGTGAGGTTCCCGGCGAACAGATTGCGGGTGCCGATCTTGCGGGACTCCAGGAAGTCCACCAGTTCCTTGCGGGTGAACGGCGCGTCGGGGGCGACCGTGATCACGAACCCGAACCAGCTGGGCTCGCTGTTCAGAGTGGCTTCCGGCAGGATCAGATGGGGGGTGCCGTCCAGGCCCTCCCGCAGTCGGCTCCAGTTGTGGCGGCGGGCGGCGGTGAACGCGTCGACCTTGGCGAGCTGGGTCAGGCCGAGCGCGGCCTGCAGGTCGGTGGCCTTGAGGTTGTAACCCACGTGCGAGTAGATGTACTTGTGGTCGTAGCCGGCCGGCAGGGTGCCCAGCTGGTAGTCGAACCGCTTGAAGCAGCGGTTGTTCTCGCCGGGCTCGCACCAGCAGTCGCGGCCCCAGTCCCGCATCGACTCGACGATGCGGGCGAGCGCGAGGTTCGAGGTGAGCACGCAGCCGCCCTCGCCCATCGTGAGGTGGTGCGCCGGGTAGAAGCTGACGGTCGTCAGATCACCGAAGGTGCCGGTGAGCCGCCCGTCGTAGAGGGAGCCGACGGCGTCGCAGTTGTCCTCGATGAGGAAGAGGTTGTTCTCCTCGGCGATCTGCGCGACCTCGGCGACCTCGAAGGGGTTGCCGAGCGCGTGCGCGATCACGATGGCGCGGGTCTTCGGTCCGACCGCGGCCTTGATGCGCTCCGCGGTGGTGTTGTACGTCTTCAGCTCGACATCGACGAAGACGGGCACGAGGCCGTTCTGGATGATGGGGTTGACGGTCGTGGGGAAGCCCGCCGCGACGGTGACGACCTCGTCGCCGGGCCGGAGCCGACGCTCCTCCAGATGCGGTGAGGTGAGGGCCGACAGGGCGAGCAGGTTCGCCGACGAGCCGGAGTTCACGAGGTGAGCCTTGCGGCGCTTCATGTAGCGGGCGAAGCGCGACTCGAACCTGCGGGAGTGGGTGCCGGCCGCGATCCTCATGTCGAGGGCCGCCTCCACGAGGGCGACCCGGTCATCGGGGTCGAGCACCGCGCCGGACGGCCAGATCTCGTCGACGCCTGGACGGAACACGTCCGACGGCTCCTTCTCCAGGTGGTAGTCGCGCACCTGACTCAGGATCCGTGCCTTCGTGTCACTCATCTTGTCCTGCCTCCATGGTGAGTCCGGCACGTGGCCGTCAGCTGTGGGCCGATGCGGACATCGTGGGCGCCGCTGCTCGAACGGCACTGGACAACAGGTCGCGCAGCGACTCGTCGAGGCTCCGGCGGGGCCGCCAGCCGAGCAGGGTCCCGGCCAGGGTGATGTCCATGCGCTGCCACTCGGCCTCCGGGGGCCGGCCGCCCCGGACGGGAGCCTCCACGATCCGGGCGCCGCGCCCGTCGGCCGCGACCAGACGGCCGACCAGATCACGCACCGAAGTCGCCTGCCCGCCACCGATGTTGACGACCCGTCCGGTCACTTCGGACGCGGCGGCGGCGACCACGGCGTCGGCGACGTCCCGCACGTCCACGAAGTCACGGTGGGCGAGCAGCGGCGCGAGGCGCAGGGGCTCGGCGGGACCGGAGGCGAGGTGCGCGGCGACCATGCCGAGCAGGCTGACGGGGGAGGTGCCGGGGCCCGCCACGTTCGACACGCGCAGCACGAGCCCGTCGGTGCCGGAGTCGAGCAGGGCCCGCGCCCCGGCCAGTTTGGAGCGCCCGTACGGGGTGACGGGCGCCGTCGGGGTGGTCTCGGTGATGGCGGTACGCGGCACCGGACCGTACTCGTGCACCGAGCCCAGCTGGATCAGGCGGGGCGGCCCGGCCGCGACCAGACGCCGCACCAGGTCCCGGTTGCCCAGATCCATTTCGGCCTCGGTGACGCCCCAGACCGCGCCGGCCGCGTTCACCACCACATCGGCGCGATGGCGGCGGACCAGCTCCATGAGGCGGTCGGGCCGGGCCCGTACGAGGTCGAGCTCGTGGATCTCGTACGAGGTGGCCGTGCCCCGCGCCGTGCGGTCCACCGCCGTACGGGCCACGCCCGCGACACGCCAGCCTGCCTCCGTGAAGGCGCGGCACACATGCCCGCCCACGAATCCCGAGGCACCCAGCACCAGTACCGCGCGCCCGCCCTGTGACCGTCGATCGATCGCCGACACCGTCCCGCCTTCCCAGTCGTCAGTACTGGACGGCACTGTGACGGGTCGCGCTAGGGCACGGCTGGACTCGTCGCCCCCGCGCTACCGGGAATCGAGCAGGGGCTCCTAGCGTGCCGGACCATGAGGATCGAAGAGACCGCTGTGCCGGACGCATACCGCATCATGCCGAGGCTGCTGCCGGATCCCCGCGGCAGCTTCCACGAGTCCTACCGCTACGACCGCCTCGCCGCCGAGACGGGCCACTCCTTCCTGCCCCGGCAGGTCAACTACTCGGCGTCCGCGCGCAACACGGTCCGCGGGCTGCACGGGGTGACGATCCCGCCGGGACAGGCCAAACTGGTCAGCTGTGTGCGCGGGGTGCTGCTCGACGTGGTGGTCGACGTGCGGGTGGGGTCGCCCACCTTCGGGAAGCACGAGTGCACGGTGCTGGATGCCCGCAGTGGCCGGGCGGTGTTCGTGGCGGAAGGCCTGGCGCACGGCTTCGTCGCGCTCACCGACGACACCTGCATCAGCTACCTCTGCTCTACGGAGTACGTGCCGGGCACGCAGCTCGACCTGCGGGCGCTCGACCCGGAGCTCGGCCTGCCGTGGGCCAAGTGGCTCACCGGCGAGCCGCTGCTGTCGGAGAAGGACGCGAACGCGGTGACCCTGGCCGAGGCCGCCGAACGCGGCATGCTGCCGTCGTACGAGCAGTGTCTGGAGCTGTACGGGAAGCCCGTGCACGGGAAGTCCGTGCGCGCGGCCGCATAGAGCACGCATGAGCCGAGGCCCGCCCCGAAGCGCTGGGGCGGGCCTCGGCTCATACATGCCGGCCGGTGCTGCCGGTCAGGCTGCCTGTGCGAGCGTCTTCAGCCGGACGCCCAGCGACGTCAGTGCCGCCGACGGAGTCTGCCCGGCGTTCCCGCGGGCGGCCGCATAGCCGTCGGGGCGGACCAGCAGCCATTCGCCCGCGCTCAGTCCGAGGTCGGCGGCGACCGACGCGTCGGACAGGCACAGGGTGCGCAGATCGCCGTCCGCCGCGGCGCCGTAGGTGAGCAGCAGCCATTCAGGACGGCGCAGTTCGTCCAGCACCCGCTGCCACTCCGGCGAGCCGGCGGCCCGGGCGGCGTCGACCCGGGCGACGCGGTCACCGGGGCGGACGCCCGTGGTGGCCGATGCCAGGGTGAGCGGGCTGTCGCCGTAGCCGAGACCGAGGGCCGACATGCCGCCCATGATCTTGCGCTGGATACGGCCCTTGAGCGGCGGCACATTGCGCAGGATCGTGAAGGCGGTGCGCAGGAACGCCGCCGCCTTGCGGCTGCGCAGCTGGACCAGCAGCGTGGCGACCTTGGTGGTGCGCAGCAACTCCGCGCCCACCGGGACCCGTTCGGTGCTGTAGGTGTCCAGCAGTGAGTCGGCCGCCTCGCCGCGCAGCACCGCCGCCAGCTTCCAGGACAGATTGACCGCGTCCTGGACCCCGGTGTTCATGCCCTGGCCGGAGGCCGGGCTGTGGACATGGGCGGCGTCGCCCGCCAGCAGCACCCGGCCCTGGCGCATCTGAGGGATCATGCGCTGCTGGATGGTGAACACCGAGACCCAGCTCGGAAGTCCGACCCCGGCCGGCTTCCCCGTTCCCGTGGAGATCTTCTCCGCGAAGCGTTGGGCGACCATCCGGTCGTCGCCGCCGTAGGAGGTCTCCGCCGTGTCGAGCAGCCGCCACTTGCCGGCCTCCGGGAAGGGCACCATCATCACCGTGCCGCGCGGGGTGCGCATCCAGTGGATGCTGTCCTTGGGCAGGTCGCAGTCGACGACCGCGTCCGCGATCAGCCAGGTCTCGCTCGACTCGCCCTCCAGCTTCAGGCCGAGCTGCTTGCGGATGACGCTGTGCCCGCCGTCGGCGCCCACCAGCCAGTCGGCGACGACGGTCTCGGCGCGGCCGTCCGGGCCGACCAGTTCGGCGAGCACGCCGCCGGAGCCCAGGTCCGTGAAGCGCTCCAGCCGTACGCCCGACTCGACGGTGACGCCCCGGCGGGCCGCCGCGTTCCGCAGCACCTCCTCGGTGATCACCTGGTCGACCATGAGGGTGAAGGGGAAGCGGGTGGGCAGCCGGCTGTAGTCGGTGTCGAAGCGGATCAGCCGGCGGCCGTTCTGGTGCAGGGTGAAGTGCTCGACGCGCTGGCCACGCGGCAGCAGTTCGTCCAGCACGCCCATCTGGTCGTACGTCTCCAGGGTGCGGGCGTGGGTGGCCAGCGCCCGGCTGGTGGTGGCGGGGCCCTCCGCCGCGTCCACCAGCCGGACCCGTACACCGTGCCGGGCCAGTTCGTGGGCGGCGCTCAGACCGACCGGGCCGGCACCGACCACGAGCACCTGGGCCTCGGTCCTGCTCACCGCTGCTCCTCCCGCGCCCCCTGCTCGACCGCTTTCCACCAGCCCGGGTTGTCCTGGTACCAGGCGACGGTGGCGGCGAGCCCCTCCTCGAAGGTGACGCGAGGCGCGTAGCCCAGCTCCTCGCGGATCTTGGACTCGTCGAGCGAGTAGCGCAGGTCGTGACCCTTGCGGTCGGCGACCCGCACCACCTTCGACCAGTCGTTGCCGGTCAGCTCCAGGAGCCGCTCGGTGATCTGGCGGTTGGTCTGCTCGTTGCCGCCGCCGACGTTGTAGACCTCGCCGGCCCGGCCGCGGGTGAGCACCAGCTGGATCGCCCGGCAGTGGTCGTCGACGTGCAGCCACTCGCGGATGTTGGCGCCCTCGCCGTACAGCGGGACCGTCTCGCCCTGAAGGAGGTTGGTGACGAAGCGCGGGATCAGCTTCTCCGGGTGCTGGTAGGGCCCGTAGTTGTTGGAGCAGCGGGTGATCGAGACGTTCAGGCCGTGGGTGCGCCAGTAGGCGCGGGCGATCAGGTCGGAGCCGGCCTTGGACGCCGCATAGGGCGAGTTGGGCAGCAGCGGCCACTCCTCGGTCCAGGAGCCCTCGTCGATGGTGCCGTACACCTCGTCGGTGGAGACGTGCACCACCCGCTCCACGCCGGAGCGCAGCGCGGCCTCCATCACGTTCTGGGTGCCGCCCACATTGGTCGCGACGAACTCGGCGGCGGACTCCAGGGAGCGGTCCACGTGCGACTCTGCGGCGAAGTGCACCACCGCGCCGTGGCCCGGGAACAGCCGCAGGAGCAGCGGCATGTCGCAGATGTCGCCCTCGACGAAGGTCAGCCGTGGGTGGGCGGCGGGCAGGTTGTCGCGGTTGCCGGCGTAGGTCATCTTGTCGAGGACGGTGACCTCGGCGTCCTCCCAGCCGGCGTAACCGCCGTCCAGGAGCGTGCGTACGTAGTGCGAACCGATGAAGCCAGCGCCGCCTGTGACCAGGATCTTCTTGTTCATGCCGCGACCTCCACGCGGGTGTGGTCGCCGACCACCAGACGGTGGTGGCGCTCTTCGAGCTGGGCGCCGGTGACGGCGGCGGACCGGCCCAGCAGCGAGCCGCGCAGTCCGCGCACGCCGGAGACCGTGGCGCCGTCCAGCGCGATGGAGTGGTCCAGATGCGCGTCGGTCAGGACGCAGTTACGGCCGATCGAGGTGTACGGGCCTACGTGGCTGTCCTCCAGGAGGGTGCCCGCGCCGATCACCACCGGGCCGACCACGAACGAGCGGACGACCCGGGCGCCGGGCTCGAGGACGACGCTGCCGATCAGCACCGAGTCCTCGTCGCTCTCGCCCTGGACGCTGCGCGTCACGGCGTCCAGGAGGATCCGGTTGCAGTCCAGAACGTCCTCGACCCGGCCGGTGTCCTTCCAGTACCCGGCGTACTCCTGGGCCCGCACGGTCTGTCCGTCGGTCACCAGCCACTGGATGGCGTCGGTGATCTCCAGCTCACCCCGGGCGCTCGGCTCGATGGACTCGACCGCCTCGTGGACGGCCGGGGTGAAGAAGTACACGCCGATCAGCGCCAGGTTGGAGCGCGGCGCCGGCGGCTTCTCCACCAACCGCTCCACCACACCGTCCGCGTCGACCTCGGCGACCCCGAAGGCACGCGGGTCCTCGACCTGCGCGACCAGGACCTGGGCCGTGGGGCGAAGGGCACGGAACTCGGCGGCGGCCTCCTGGATGCCCTCCGGCAGCATGTTGTCGCCGAGGTACATCACGAAGTCGTCGTCGCCGAGGAAGCCGCGGGCCAGCTGCACGGTCTGGGCGAGACCGGCCGGGCGGTCCTGCGGAATGTACGTGATGCGCACCCCCAGACGGGAGCCGTCACCGAGCGCGTCGACGATCTCGGTGGCGTGGTTGCCGACGATGATGCCGATCTCGGTGACACCGATCTCGCGGATGTTGTCCAGGACGTGCTCCAGGACCGGCTTGTTGGCGATCGGGATGAGCTGTTTGGGCATGGAGTAGCTGAACGGGCGCAGCCGGGATCCCGTTCCGCCGGCCAGCACAAGAGCCTTCATGGGGGCCTCTTCCGTGGGGTTCGGTGTGACAGTCATGGGTCAGGCGACCGCCGGCGCCGGACGGCGGGCGGGACGGTGCAGGGCCTCGACGAGGCCGGCGAACCGGTCGGTGGCGGATTCGAGCAGGTCGCCCATGGCTTCTGCCTGCTCGGCGTGCACGAAGACGCTTTCGGCTACGGCGGCCGGTTTCATCGACATCAGTACGGGGCGCAGGCCGTAGTCGAGGGCGAGTACATGGGCGAGGGAGCCGCCGGTGGCCAGCGGCAGGACGACCTTGCCCTCCAGGGCGAACTGGGGCAGCAGGTCCAGGTATGCCTTCAGCAGGCCCGAGTATCCGGCCTTGTACACGGGCGTCGCGAGGACCACCGCGTCGGCCTCGGTGAACCGCCGCACGGCGGCGGCGACGCAGGGGTGACGGGTGTCGGCCGCGAGCAGTTCCGCGGGCGGCAGGGTGCGTACGGCCAGCACGTCGACCAGGTGGCCGCGTCCGCCCAGCCGCTCCGCGGCGCGGGTGAGCACCCGGTGGGTGAGCGAGACGGGAGACGGGCTGCCGGACACGGCGAGTATCGTCGGCACGGGGCGACCTCCTGAGGTCAGCGGGCCGCCACGGGCTCTGGGGCCCGCGCGGCGTCACGTCGTACGGCGTCCAGCAGCTCCAGGGAGCCGAGCACCTGCTCCGCGTCCGGCACGAAGTCCACCAGGCAGGCGATCTCGTCGACGCCGGCGGCGCGCACCCGGCGGGCCGTTTCGGTGCACTCTCCGACGGAGCCGATCAGGGAGTTGCCGGAGAGGTAGCGGTTGACGCCCAGTTCGGCCAGCTTCTGCTGGGCCCGGGCCGCGGACAGCACGTCCCGGCCCTCCTTGTTGCCGCTCATCCGGCCGCCCGCCTGGACGGCGCCGGCCTCCAGGTCGATGGCGGACAGCAGATAGTCGCGCAGGGCGCCGCCGCCGACCTCGCGCGCCTGCTCCGGGGTCGGGGCCACGTAGGTGTGCATCATCACGGTGACCGTCCCGGGGCCCGGCAGGCCGGCCTCGGCACGGGCCGCGCGGTACAGGGCGACCTTGTCGCCGAGGGACGCGACGTCCTGGTTCTCCAGGTGCGTGAGGATGTTGCAGCCGAGCCGGCCCGCCTGGACGAAGGTGCCCTCGCTGCGGGAGGCGGTGATCCACACCGGCAGCTCGTCCTGCACCGGGCGCGGGTACAGCGGCAGCGAGGCCTCGGTGCCGAGCGGGGTGGGGCCGCTCCACCGGCCCGTGCGCCAGGCCTCGCGGATGTCCGTCACGTCCTTGAGCATCTGCTCGCGGCGTGTCTCGTACCTCTCGGGCGCGATGACGAAGTCGTTGACGTTCCAGCCGGAGCCCACCGAGATCCCCACCCGGCCGCCCGAGATGCCGTCCACGGCGGCGAAGTCCTCCACGATCCGCGACGCCGGGTGCAGCGGGGTGACCACGCTTCCCGCGCGGATCTGGATGCGCCGGGTCGTGGCGGCGATGGCGGCCGAGGTGACGGCCGGGTTCGGGAAGGCGCCGCCGAAGCGGTGGAAGTGGCGCTCGGGCGTCGACACGAAGCCGAAGCCGAGCTCGTCGGCGCGGCGCGCCGCGTCGAGCATCAGCCGGTATGTCTCCTCGGACCGGTCGCCGACCGCGGCGAAGAAGAAGACACCGAGGTCCAGCGGGCGCACATCGGGTGCTGTGCCGCCAGGGCCGGCCGACTGCCGGGATTCCGCGTTCATCCTGTGCTGCCTCCTTCCCCGTCGGACGTCGTCGCGGCGGGGTCGTCTTCGTCATGGGGCGTGCTGCCGCGGTCACCATCGGGCCGGTCCCTCGCAGCGGACTTGAGCGCGGGCAGGCCGACGGCGGTGCGAGAACGACTCCACCGGGCGTCGAGCGGTGGCCCGGAAGCTTGCCGGGACCGACTTCCGCTCCGACGGACCCGATCGCCCCAAGAGGTTGCCGAATGACGACTCAGACACTGGTGGCCGCCGACACCGTCGACGGCCTGCTCGCCGCGGCGGTCGCCGCCCGGCCCGACGCCCCCGCCGTGCGGGACGCCTCGGGCTCCTGGACCTACGCGGAACTCGACGCCTGGTCACGGGCGTACGCGGACTGGCTCACCGCCGGGGGCGTGCGCCGCGGTGACAGGGTGCTGGCCCGGGTCGGCAACGTCCGCGAGTTCACCGCCCTGCTCTTCGGCGCGCTGCGCCGCGGGGTCGTCTTCGTGCCCGTCAACCCGGCGATGAAGCGCTTCCACCTGAACACCGTGGTGCCGGACTGCGACCCCGTTCTGCTGATCGCGCACGAGGACGAGGACGTCGCCCTCCTGACGAAGCTGACCAAGCGTCCGGTCGTGTCGCTCGACCAGGCCCGGTCCGGCGCCGAGCGGCGGCTCGGCGCCGACACGGGTGCCGTCGAGGACACCACCCCCGTGCGCCCCGACGACCTCGGCCTGCTGATCTACACCTCCGGCTCCACCTCGGCCCCCAAGGCCGTGGCGAGCCCGCACGCCCCGATCGTCTTCGCGGCCCGCGCCATCCAGGCCCGGCTGAACTACCGGGAGGACGACGTCGTCCTCGCCGCCGTGCCGCTCTCCTTCGACTACGGGCTCTACCAGATCTTCCTCTCGGTGATCGCGGGGGCGCAGCTCGTGCTGACCGAACCCGACCGCCACGTACGGCTGCTGGGCACCCTGCACGACCACGGCGTGACCGTCGTACCGCTCGTGCCGTCGCTCGCCGAGATGCTGCTGACCCTCTCCCGCCGCGACCGCCGTGAGGCTCCCCCGGTGCGGCTGTTCACCAACACCGGCGCCGCCCTGACCGCCCCCGTCATCGCCCGGCTGCGTGACGCCTTCCCGCGCGCCCGGGTGTCGCCGATGTTCGGCACCACCGAGTGCAAGCGGATCACCGTCCTCGAACCGGACGGCGACCTGGTCAGGCCCGGCTCGGTCGGCCGTGCCCTGGACGGCACCGAAGTGCTGATCCTCGACGACGACGGCGCCCCGCTGCCGCCCGGCACCGTCGGCGAGATCGCCGTGCGCGGCCCGCACATCATGGCCGGCTACTGGCGCGCCCCCGAGCAGACCGCGCTGCGCTTCCGCCCCGATCCGGCCACCGGGGAAGTCACTCTGCACACCGGCGACTACGGGCACCTGGACGCCGACGGCCACCTCTACTTCGAGGGCCGCAGGGACGACCTGTTCAAGCGCAAGGGCGTCCGCATGGGAACCCTCGAGATCGAGACCGCCGCCCTGGACATCCCCGGCGTCACCGCCGCCGCCGCGCTCGCCCCGGCCGACGGACACGACCTCACGCTGTACGCCGTCGCCGGGCTGACCCCCGACGCCGTGCTCGCGCAGCTCGACGAGCGGCTGGAGACCGCCAAGGTCCCCGCCGCCTGCCACCTGGTCGACGAGCTGCCCCTCACCCCGAACGGCAAGACCGACAAGCAGCGGCTGCGCCGCGAGCAGAACGCCCACATGTAAGGAGAACCCACCATGACGACGACCCCGGACCCCGGCTTCGAGCAGCTGCTGCGCTCCGTCCTGCCGCGCCTGGCCGGCCCGGACCCGATCGACCCGGCCCGCGACCTCAAGGAGGCCGGCCTCGACTCGATGGCGACCATCGAGCTCCTGGTCCGCCTGGAGGACACCTACGGCGTGGAGTTCCCGGAGGAGACCCTCACGGCCGCGACCTTCGCCACCCCGGCGGCCCTGTGGGGCGTGCTCAGCGCCCAGCGTGCCGCCGTCGCCCACTGAGCCACCTCACCTCGGCACGTCCCACTTCTCATCCGCATCTCTCATCCAAGGAGAAACACCATGACCCACCTTTTCATCGGCCTCGGAGTGACCGTCGCCCTGATCCTCGCCGCCAAGTTCGTGGGTGACGCCCTGAAGCGGAAGCGCGGCTGATCCTGACCGAACCGAAGGGGCCCCGACCGGAAGATCCGGCCGGGGCCCTCTCGTCGTGCCGGTCAGGCGGCTGCCGCCAGCCGCTCCAGGTCGGCCACGACCTGTGCCGGGCTGGGCATCGCGGCCATGTCGTCGCCCAGCTCACGGGCACTTTTCAGATACCGCTCGTCGGACAGGACCTCCGTGACGGCGGCCCGGATCCGCGCCGGGTCGTTCTGCGGCTCCGCCTCGCCGAGCACCTGGGCGGCGCCCGCCGCGGCGAGCAGTTCGGCCGACGCGAACTGGTCGACCAGCTGCGGCAGCACGACCTGTGGCAGCCCGAAGTGGCAGCCGGTCATGGTGGTGTTGGCGCCGCCGTGGTGGACCAGCGCGTCGCAGTCGCGCAGGAAGAGGTTGAGCGGCACCGGCTCGATCACCTGGACGTTGTCCGGCAGCCGGCCGAAGCCCTCGTGGTACTCGGGAGCGGCGGTGACGACCGCCTGCACGTCCGTGAGGCCGTCGAACGATTCGATGATCGTGCGGAACAACCGGCTGCCGTTGAGCACCAGAGTCTGGTTGCCCAGACACACCGCCACCCGGCGCACACTGTCCGGCGCCGGGACGCGCAGCCACTCGGGCACGGTGCCCACGCCGTTGTAGGGGACGTGGCCGAGGGGCGAGCCCGGCGGGGCCGTCGGGTGGCGCAGGGCGGGCGGGCACGGGTCCAGGAGCAGGTCGGGATCGGGCAGGCCGTCGAGGCCGAGACGGGTGCAGACGCCGTGCAGGAAGTTGCGGGCGGAGGCACGGGAGGGGCCGCTGAGCGGGTCGACGCCCCAGCGCACCTGCACCGACGGAACTCCCAGTACCGCGCCGACGACCGGCCCGGCGAGCTCCAGCTGCTCGCTGACGACGAGATGGGGGCGCCACTCGCGGGCGAACTCCACATAGGAGCTCAGCAGATACCGGGCGTGGGTCTCCCACAGCTTGGTGGTGCCCGCCATCTTCTCCGGCGGGGTCGGCCCCATCAGCTCCAGCGGACGTACGCCGGGCGGCAGATGACGCTGCAGGACGTCCAGGCCGTGGAACCGGTCGCCGATGTCGACGGCCGCGATCCCGGCCATGCGGGCCGCGTCGGTGACATCAGGCTGGGCGGCCACCGTCACCTCGTGCCCCGCGCCCCTCAGCGCCCAGGCCAGCGGGACCAGCGGGGTGAAGTGGGTCGGAAACGGTGTGCTCAGCATCAGTACGCGCATCTTCTCGCGCCTCCTCGGCGGCTTCGTTGACTTCGGCGGCTTCGTCGACGTCGTTGACGTCGTTGACGTCGACCTCGCCCATCAGCAGGGCGGTGATCAGGGCGGCCAGCAGCAGCCCTGCGGCGGTCAGCAGGACGGTGCCGGTGGCGTGTGCGAAGGCGGCCGTCACCAGGTGCCGGCCGGCGGGCGGGAGTCCGGTGAGGCGGGCCGCGGCGGAATCGGGGTCGGTGATCCCGGACGCCTTCGCCGAGGAGGCGAAACGGGAGCTCAGGACGACGCCGAGCACGCTGCCGCCGATCGTGGTCCCCAGCATGGTGGCGAACCGGGAGGTGGTGGTGACCACGCCGAGCTGGTCGGGGTGGGCCGCCGACTGCGTCATGAACAGGGCGATCTGAGTGCCCCCGCCGAGGCCCACGCCGAGCAGCACCAGCAATACATCCAGCTGCCACATGGGTGCGTCGGCCACGGTCAGGGCGAGCCCCGCGGTGGCGGCGACCGCCGTCGTCATGGTGGCGATCAGGACGGGCCGGCAGCGTCCGGTGCGGGCGATGACCCGGCCCCAGATGAGAAAGACCAGGACCACGCCGACGGCGAGCGGGATCAGATGCAGCCCGACCGCGTCGAGGTCAACGCCTCGCACGATGTTCAGGTAGTTGATGAGGAACACCGGCAGGGACAGCAGGGCGAACCCGCCCACGAACTGCAGGATCGCGGCAGAGCGGAACACCCTGTCCTTGAAGAGGGCCAGCGGCATCAGCGGGTCCGCCGCCTTCAGCTGACGGACCGCGAAGAACACGAACATCATCAGGCCGCCGTAGAAGTACGGCACCACCGGACCCGAGAACGAGTGCTGCTCGCCGTATGTCTTGACGCCGAGCAGCAGCGCGCAGGTGGCGGAGGCGACCAGGGCCGAGCCGAAGAAGTCGACCGGACGGCGGGTGCCCCTCACGGGCAGGCGCAGCGCCCAGGTGATCCCGGCGAGCGCGAGCCCGGCGAGCGGCACGTTGAACAGGAAGATCCACCGCCAGGACAGCTCCTGGCTGAGCGGGCCGCCGATCATGGGGCCCGCGATGATGCCCGCCGCGATGAGCGCGCCGCCCGCGTTCGAGCGTCCGGCACGGGACTTGGGCGGGTACAGGGTGGCGATCACGATCAGCGTCATGCTCATCAGCCCGCCGCCGCCGAGCCCTTGCACAGCACGGAAGAAGATCAGCTGGGGCAGGGACCGCGCGCTCGCGCACAGCGCGGACCCGGCCAGGAAGGTGGCCAGCGCCGAGAGGTAGATCGGGCGCGGCCCGTAGCTGTCGCTCAGCCTGCCGTAGAGCGGCTGGGCGGCCGTCGCGGCGAGCAGATAGGAGGTGATCAGCCAGGGGAAGCGGTCGATGCCGTGGGCAGGGTCGAGGTCGCGCACGATCGGCAGGACGGCTGAGGAGACGATCGAGCCGTCGAGCAGGGCGAGCGTCATGGTCGCCATCGCGCACACGATGAACACCAGCACCTGGGGGTCGGTCATGCCGTGCGGATTCGCCTTCTTCTCCGCCTCCTGCTGCGGGTGAGCCGTTCCCGCTTCGGCCACTGGAATGTCCACGGTCATGCCGGCACCACCTGACGGGACGCCATGTCCGACAGGCGCACGGCGAGCTCGGCCGGTGACGGCATGGCGTCGATCTCGGCACGCACCCCGGACGCGTCCGTACGGTAGGCGGGCTCCTCCAGCAGCGCCCGGACGGCGTCGGCCAGCCGGTCCGGGGCGTTCTGGAGCTCCGCCGAGTCCAGCGTGAGACCGGCGCCCGCGTCCGCGATCCGGTCGCCGGCGACGAAGGCGTCGCCGAGCTGGGGGAGCACCAGCTGCGGGACACCGAGGGCGGCGGCGCCCAGGGTGGAGCCGGCGCCGCCGTGGTGCACCACCAGGTCGGCGCCCGGGAAGAGGGTGCCGGGCGCGGTCAGCGAGGTGTAGGTCATCCCGTCCGGCAGGGCTCCGAGGGCTGCTCGGTGCCGGGGAGCCGCGGACACCACCGCCTCGACGCCGCGCACCCGCGCCAGCACGTCCACCACGCGTCGCAGCAGGCTTGTGCCGCCGAGATCCAGGGTGTGCCCGCCCAGCGCCACGGCCACCCGTCGGCCCGGCGGGGTGCGGTACGCCCAGGGGGCGCCCGGCTCCGTGTGCGGGACGGGGCGGATCGGGTCGGCGGCCGGTGCCTCACGGTCGGCGAGGGACGGCGGCGCCGGGTCGAGCAGCAGGTCGGGCACCGGCACGGAGTCCAGGCCGACCCGGGCGCAGACCGGCCCCTGGTAGAGGCGGACGAAGCCGAGCATGGCCGGGGAGGTCGGGTTGACGCCCCAGCGGTGCTGCACGCTGGGAATGCCGAGGACCGCACCGATGATCGAGCCGGCGAACTCCATGTGCTCGGAGAGCACCAGGTCGGCTCGCCACGTGCGGGCCACCTCCAGGTAGTCCGGCAGGAAGTACGGGACGTGGTTGCGCCATACCTGGGCGACCCCGCCGATCTGCTGCCGGTCCGGGCGCCCGGACACCTCGATGGGGCGCATCCCGGCGGGCCGCCTGCCGCCGCGCAGGTCCTCGGAGTGGAAGGCATCCCCGAAGGTGACCGTGGGCAGTCCGGCCGCCTCCGCGGCGCGGGTGACGTCGGGCTGGCCGGTCACGAGGATCTCGTGCCCGGCGTCGGCGAGCGCCCGGATCAGGGGCAGCATCGGCAGGAAGTGGGTGTCTACGGGGGTGCTGATGACTAGGACGCGCATCGCAGGTTCTCCAGGTCGCGGACGACGGCGGCGGGGCTCGGCATGGCGGCGACGGAACGCGCGAGTTCGGCGGCGCCCTTCGCGTGGCGCTCGGCGCCGAGCAGGGTGCTGAGGGCTTCGGCGACGGTCGCCGGATCGTTCTGCTCGTCGGCGGTGCCGAGCGAGATGGCGGCGTCGGTGGCGGCCAGCAGCTCGCCGCCGGCGAACTGGTCGGCCAGCTGCGGCAGCACGAGCTGCGGGATGCCGGCTCCGGTGGCCGTCATCAGGGTGTTGGCGCCGCCGTGATGGACGATCGCGGCGCAGTTGCCGAGGAACCCGCTCAGCGGCGCCGGTGAGATCAGCCGCACATTGGCGGGGGTGGGGCCCAGCGCTTCCAGGTACTCGTCCTGGACGGTGAACACTCCCTCGACGTCGGGGAGTTGGCCGAACGCCTCGATCACCGTGCGGAACAGCGGGATCCCGCCGAGTGCGATCGTCTGCCGGCCCATGGACACGACGACCCGGGGCCTGTCTCCGGGCCGCTGCAGCCACGCGGGCACGGCTCCGGTGCCGTTGAACGGGATGTGCCGGATCGGCGTCGCCTTGGGCGTGCCCGGGTAGAGCAGCTCAGGCGGCGCGGGGTCCAGGATCACGTCCGGCAGCGGAAGGCCGCCCTCGATGCCGTTGCGGTCGCAGGTGCCCTGCAGGAAGTCGACCGCGGTCTCCCGCATCAGCGGGCTCAGCGGGTCGACGCCCCAGCGGTGCGAGACGACCGGGATCCGCAGGACCCCGCCGACCAGCAGCGCCGCGTAGTCCATCTGCTCCGACACCACCAGGTCGGGCCGGAACTGCAGGGCCACCTCCAGATAGCGCGGGAACTGGTAACGGGCGTGCAGCACCCACACCTTGGAGCCGATGGCGATCATCTGGGGCGTCGTCGGACCCGCCACCTCGATGGGGCGCCGGTCGGGCGGCAGCGGCGGGCTGAGCAGGTCCTTGGCATGGAAGGCGCGGCCGACGGTGACCGTGCACAGGCCGGCCGAGCGGGCCGCCGGGACTATGTCCGGCTGGCCCGCGACCAGCACCTCGTGCCCGGCACCGCGCAGCGCCCAGGCCAGCGGGACCATCGTGGTGAAGTGGGTGGACTCGGGGGTGCTCAGGATCAGAACGCGCATGAGGGGTCCTCGGGGTGGGAGGGCAGATCGGCCGGTCCGCGCCGTACCGCCTCGGCATAGGCGGTCACGACGGCGTCCGCGAGGTCCGCGGGCAGCCGGTCGGTGCGGACCGTGGCGGTCACGTCGGCGCCGGTGCCGCGCAGGCGGACGTCGAGCTCCAGCTCGGTGCCCATGACGGGGCTGTCGATGCGCAGCAACTCGGTTTCGCAGAGCGGAAGTTCGAGTACCGGATCCGGATCGTCCTGCATCAGGAAGGTGGGCATGGAGGGCAACGCCTCGCTGCCGCCCGACCACACCAGGATGTGATCCAGCGCGGCTCCGCCGAGCTCCAGGGCGGCCAGCGACGCGTCCGTGCTCGTCACGGCGCTCGTCAGCGCGTCCGTGCCCGTCTCCGCGCCCGGCGGCCAGAAGCGCAGGTAGACCAGGTCGACGCGGCAGGTGACCGCCGTCCGCAGCACACTGCTGCCGCGCCGGGCCACCGGTACCTTGACCGTGATGTCGCGCCCGCCGCTCAGCTCACGCAGCACGACGCCGAACAGTGCGGCGAGCAGAGCGAAGCGGGTGGTGCCGAGGGCACGGGCACGAGCGTCCCAGAGAGCGAGCTCGTCGCCCCGCAGGGGAAGCGAGCGGGCGTGCTTGGGGCCCGCAGACAGGGCGCTGCCGGTCCGGCCGGGCAGCCGCAGGGGCTCCGGCTCGTCCAGCAGGTCCTCCCAGAAGGCACGTTGGGCGGCCAGGTCGGCACGGGACAGGGCGCGCCGGTGGTCGGCGGCCACCTCGGCCAGGCTCGCCGCCGGGGCAGGGAAGCGGGGCTCGCGGCCCTCGGCGCGGGCCGCGTAGGCGAAGGCGAGGTCCGCGGCGACGACCGTCTCGGACGCGCCGTCGAAGGCGGCGTGATGGGCGACCAGGCCGAAGAGGGTGCGGCCGGTGTCCCGGCTGCGCAGCGCCGCGCACCGCCACACCCGGCCCTCGCCCACCCCGAGCGGGGTGAACGCCGCTGCCAGCCACTGCTGCACCGCCGCCGCCTCGTCGTCCGCGTCCGGGAGGTGGAGGAACTCAGCCCCTGACGGACGCTCGGGGAGCACGGCCAGCGCCGTCTGCTCACGCAGCACGTACCGGGCGTGCAGGGCCTGATGGCGCAGATGCACGTCGCCGACGGCCAGTTCAAGGGCGGCACGGTCCACCGGGCCCGAAATCCACCAGGTCAGCCTGCACAGCCCGCCGATGCCGGTGCTGTCATGGGCGGAGGCCCACAGGAAGCCGGCCTGCTGCGGCGGCAGTACGACCTCGCCGGACATGTCGTCGGGGCCGGGGCCCGACGGCTCGGCGGCCGCGCGCGGCATGGCGTCGAGCCGGTCCGCGAGGCCCCGCACCGTCGGCGTACGGAAGATCTGTGAGAGCTGCACGGCCGCGTCCAGCGCCTCGTCCAGGTGCCGGCACAGCCGGGCAGCGTCCAGCGAGCTGCCGCCGAGTTCGAAGAACGACGCGTGCTCAGGCACGGGACCGGTGCCCAGCACCGCCCGGAAGGCCTCGGCGACCGTGCGGGCCGTACCGTCGAGGGCCGCTGCGCCGGTACCCGGGTCGGGGGACCTCTGAGACCGGGCTCGCTCGGCGAGTTCACGCCGGTCGAGCTTGCCGTTGGCGAGCAGCGGGAAGCGGTCCAGCCGGTGGACATGGCGGGGGACCAGATACTCGGGGAGCAGCGCGGCCAGCCGCTCGCGCAGCTCCCCGGGGCCGATGCCCGCCTGGTCGGCGCCCGTGTAGAAGAGGGTGAGGCCGTGGTACGAGCCGTCCGGCGTCGGCAGCGGCACGACCGCCGCCCCGGTGACCGTCGGGACCCGCTCGACGGTCCGCTCGACCTCGGCGGGTTCGATCCGGTGGCCCCGGATCTTGACCTGCCGGTCGCCGCGTCCGGTGTAGTGCAGGACGCCCTCGGCGGTGCGGTGGCCCAGGTCGCCTGTGCGGTAGAGGCGTTGCCCCCTGACGTTCGAGAAGACCGACTCGGTCAACTCCGGTCTGCCGAGGTAGCCGCGAGCCAGACCGGGACCGCCGAGGCACAGCTCGCCCGTCTCCCCGGGGGCGCAGACCCGCTCGCCGTCGAGCACCAGGATGTCGGTGTGGGCGAGTTCGCGGCCGAGCGGGATCCCGGCGGGGTCGTCACAGTCCTCGGGACGGATGTCGTGCGCGGTGACGATCGCCCCGCACTCGACGGGACCGTACACATTGAGCAGCCGGATGCCGGGGTGTTCGGCGAGAAACCGGCGGATGCGGGTGGGGGCGGCCCGCTCGCCGCCGACCGCCAGCCACTTCATGCCCGCGAACGCCCCCACGTCGGTGGTGACCAGCATGTTGAAGAGCTGCGTCGTCATGAACGCGGCGTTCACGCCGTCCTCGGCGATCAGAGCGCGCAGGGCGCGCGGCACCAGCACCGGCTCGTCGAGCAGCACCGTCGTGCCGCCGGTGAGCAGCATGCTCCAGCAGTCCAGGGTGAAGCCGTCCCAGGTCGGCGGCGCGGTCTGCGGCATCACGGTGCCCGGGCCGAGTTCGGCGAAGGTGTCCTCGTCGAAGAGGCGCACCGCGTTCTCATGGGTGGAGATCACGCCCTTGGGGGCACCACTCGTGCCCGAGGTGAAGAACACCGCGCACGGGTCGCCGCCGCCCACCGCCACGGGGGCCGGACACAGCCCGCGCGCGGCGGTGACCGTCAGGTCCTCGGCGGGCGGTGCCCACGCGGGCACCGGCCAGTCGCCCGCCTCGGCCGTGACGAGCAGCGGCGCGTCGAGCTGGCCGATCTGTGTCAGAAGACGCTCGGCCGGCCAGCGGACGTCGAGTACGGAGTAGGCGGCCCCGCACTTGAACAGCGCGACCAGGACCGCGATGAGCCGGGTGCCACGCTCCAGGAGCACCGGCACCAGGTCGCCCGGCCGCACCCCCTGTTCCTGCAGGAGCGCCGCCAAGGTGTCGGTGGCCGCGTCGAGTTCGCGGTACGAGACCCGGACGGGACCGTGGACGAGGGCCGTCGCCTCCGGGAAGCGGCGGGCCGCGTCCTGGAAGAGGGCGTGCATGGTCTCGCCCCGCGCGAACCGCGGCGCCTCGTGCTGCGCGGCGGGTGAAAGGAGCTCTACGGTCATCGTCTTCCTGCCTCCGCGGGGATGGGGACTTCGGTGTGACCGGCTCTCGCGCACTCCTCGAGGAAGCCCACGAGCCGGTCGGGCGTGGGCATCGCGTCGATCTCGGCCCGCAGCGCGCGGGCCCGCCGCCGGTAGGAGGGGCGGGCCAGCAGGTCCCGCACGGCAGTGCCGACCGCACCCTCGGCGGCATCGGCGGGCAGCGCCGCGCCGGCGCCGGAGGCGCGCACGAGGTGCGCCCAGTGCTCCTGGAAGGCGTTCTGCGGGAGCAGCAGCTGGGGCAGGCCGTGCGTGACGGCGATCAGCCCGCTGCCGACACCGCCGTGGTGCACCAGCGCGTCGCAGTGGGCGAGCAGGACGTCCAGCGGGAAGGACTCGACCGCCCTCACCCCGTCCGGGAGTTCGGGCAGGTTCTCGGCCTGGGCCGCGGTGACGGCGAGGACCACGTCCGCGCCCAGCTCGCGCAGGCTCGCGACGACGTGGTCGCGGACCTCGTCGAGGGCGGTGGTGGTGACCCCGCCGGTGACGCATACCAGTGGCCGGTCGCAGTCCCGTCCGGTGCGCAGCCACTCGGGCAGAGCGGCCGGTCCCGCGAACGGCACATAGCGCATGTCGGCCCTGCGCACCTCGTGCGGCGGTCGCAGGCCCGGCGGGCACGGGTCGATCCAGACGGACGGCCCGACCAGCGGGTCGGCACCGAACCGCTCGAAGAGGCGCGCGTACGAGGGCCTGAGGGCGGCCTCGCTCTCGCAGTGCACGCCGAGCGAGACGCCCCAGGTGTGGCCGACGGCCGGGACCTTGACGGCCGCGGCGGCGACGAGGCCCGCCGCGGCGGCGGTGTCGTGGACGACGACGTCGGGCCGCCAGAAGCGGGCGAAGCCGACCAGGTCGTCGGTCAGCGTGTCGGCGACCGCGATCATCTTCTCGACGAGGGCGTCCGCGACATCGGCGTCCAGGGCGCCCGCCGCCCGGTCGGCCGACTGCAACCGGCCCGGACCCAGTGACAGCCGGCGCGCGGCCACCTCGCCGGCCACGGCCTCGTCCCCGACGGGCACGGCTACCAGCCCGGCACGGGTGACCGGCGCCACGCACTGCGGTCGCACCGCCACCCGCACCTCGTGCCCCGCGAGCCGGGCGGCCCATGCGAGCGGGATGATCCAGGGGATGTGGGCCGGACCGTGACCCACGAACAACACGCGCATCCAGTTGCCTCACTCCATCGCGTCCGGTCAGTGGCAGGGCAAGGGTGCGGTGGGCCACTCGAATGAGGCTCGCGCGGTGTAGGAACGCGAAAGTGCCCGCACGGGGCGTCGAACCCCCTGCGGGCACTGCGGATCAGGCGCTCAGGCGCGTCGGCCGCCCCTGCGGTAGGCGAAGGACGCGAAACCGGCCAGGAGCACCGTCCAGAGTGTGAGGACGCCTACCCCGGCCAGGGTGGGTGCCGAGCTGTCGGCGGCGTTCCAGGACAGCTGGGCGTACCGGAAGACCGGGGTGGCCCGCGACAACTCCTGCGCCCAGTGAGGGAAGTTGTCGATCGGCAGCAGCAGGCCGCCGAGCAGCGTCAGGGACAGGTAGGCGACGGTGCCGGCGATCTGCGCGAGCTGGGCCTTGAACAGGTAGCCGATGCCGATGCCGAGCATCGCGAGCGGGGCGATGCCGAACCACAGCAGGAAGAACACCGCGAGCCAGGTGCCGAGGCCGAGGTGAACGCCCCGGTAGAAGACGCCGATCAGTGAGATCACCGTGATCGGCAGGATCGCCAGGCAGGTTGCGACCGCGCCGCGCGCCACCACCACCTGCACCGGGGACAGCGGGGTCAGCCGCAGCTGGCGCAGCCAGCCCAGCGCCCGGTCCTCGGCGATCCCGGTGCCGTTGGTGATCACCACGCCGAGCGCGCCGAAGGCCGCCGCGCCGACCATGGACTGCGCGAGGGACTTCTGGTCCGGGCCGCCGCCCGCGAAGGTCACGTACATGCCGACCGGCATGACGAGACTCATCATCAGATACCCGCCGTTGCGGACCAGCCGCAGGATTTCCAGCCGGATGTAGCCGATCATCAGTGGGTCCGTCCTTCCTGGGCGGGCTTGCGGTGGCGCGTGCGGTGGGTCAGTGCGATGAAGGCCTCTTCCAGGCCGACGCCCGAGACCTCCAGGTCGGTGAAGGCGTCCGAGCGGGCCAGCGCGTGCACGGTCCGGTCCGAGTCGGTGGTGCGCAGGTGCACCCGGCCGCCGTGGAACTCCACCGAGACGACGCCGGGCAGCAGTTCGTAGCTGTCGCTCGTGCCGCCGCGCGGGACGAAGCTGACCGTGCGCCCCTCGACCATGCTCTTGATCTGGGAGGTCGTGCCGTCGGCGACCACCTGCCCGGCGGCGATCACGATGACACGGTCGGCGCTGTCGTCGGCCTCCTCGAGGTAGTGCGTCGAGAACAGCACCGTGTTGCCACGCTGGGCGTACCGCTGCATCGCGGCCCACAGCTCTCGCCGCGACTCCACGTCGAGGGCGGCCGTCGGCTCGTCGAGGACCACCAGGTCGGGGTCGCCGGCCAGGGCGAGCGCGAAGCGCACCCGCTGGGCCTGGCCCCCGGAGAGCCGGTCCACCTTCTGGTCGGCGATCTTGGTGAGTTCGGCCAGTTCCAGGACCTCCCCGAGGGGCAGCGGGGCGCGGTAGGTCTGGCGCACGAAGTCGACCAGCTCCCGCACGGACACCCGGGGAATCATCTTCCCCTCCTGCAGCATGGCGCCCAGGTGACCCGCCCGCATGGCGAGTTCGGGCTTCTTGCCGAACACCTCGATGGTGCCCTCGTCCGGCGGGAAGAGCCCGAGGAGCATGCCGATGGCGGTGGACTTGCCGGCGCCGTTCGGGCCGAGCAGGGCGACCGTCTCGCCCCGGTGGATCGTCACGTCGATCCCGTCGACGGCGCGGACGCTGCCGTACGTCTTGACGACGCCCTGGAAGACGACCGCGGGCGGGCCGTGCTGTTCTGCCATGGGGGGTGGCACCTGCTCCCTTTCCTGTACGTGCTGTGTGAGCGGACGCATATCAGATCAGCCCCTCCAGGGTGTGCACCAGTTCGGCGGGGCCGGGCAGGCCCGCGATCTCCGCGCCGACCGCACGCGCGGCCTTGCGGTAGTGGTCTTCGGTGAGCAGTCCGGCCAGCGCGGCGCGGACCAGAGCGGGGTCCCGCTGCTCCTGCTCCTCGGCGAGGTTGCGTCCGGCGCCGGAGGCATCGACGAGGCGTCCGGTGGTCTGCAGGAACGGCTTGCCGCCGGGCAGAACCAGTTGCGGCACACCGGAGGCGAAGGACGTCATGCTGGTGCCGCTGCCGCCGTGGTGCACGGTCAGCGCCGTGTGCCGCATCAGCGGACCGATCGGGAACCGGTCCACCACCTGGACCGTGTCCGGCACGTCGGCGAGCAGGGGGTGGTACTGGGCGTCGATCGGGAACAGCACGTCCACGCCCAGCTCGGCGCAGGCGGACAGCGCGTGCCGGAAGCCCGGCGGCAGCTCACCGGTCTCGGCGAGCAGCCGGCCGTGCCACATGCCGAGGCAGAGCAGCGCCCTGGGCCGCTCGGGCCGCCGCACGGCCCAGCCGGGCAGTTCGGCGGTGCCGCAGTAGGGGACGTAGCGCGTCAGCAGACCGGGGGTGTTGTCACCGCCGGGGAGCAGCGAGGCGGGAGACGGGTCGATGATCAGGGCCGGATCGGGGAAGCCGTCGGCGGCGAACTCCGTGCTCATGCCGCGGAGTTGTGTCTTGGCCTGGCGCAGCAGAGGGCTCGTGAAGTCGTCGGGCCCCCAGCGGTGGACGACCCCGGGCACGCCGAGCGCGGCGGCGGTGATCAGCCCGCCGAACTCGACGGGGTCGGTCACCACCAGATCCGCCTCCCAGTCCCGGCCGAGGGCGACCATCTCGTCGATGTAGCCGCCCAGCCGGGTCCGCCAGCGTTCACCGGCCTCGTCCCACTCGGACTCCGCGCGGCGGTCCATCCCCGCCCGGTCGGGCATCCGCACCGCGCCGGGCCTGGTCAGCCGCTGGCGCACCTCGCCGCCGCCGACCAGACGGGTGTCGAGGCCGGCATCAGCCGCGAACCGCACCAGCTCGGCGTCCCCGGCCACCAGCACCTGGTGCCCGGCGGCGCGCAGCGCCCAGGTCAGCGGCACCATCGGCACGAGGTGGCTGGGGACCAGGGCGGTGATCAGTACGCGCACGACGTCTCCTCGACGGGTGCGCGGGTGACCGCCCCCGCGTCCGCCACCAGTTCCTCCAGGTCCGCCACCAGGCGCTCCACCGGCGGGCAGGCGAGGATCTCCCGCTGGACGGCCGCGGCGCGGCGCCGGTAGGCCGGGTCGGTGAGCAGGGCCGTGACGGCCGTGGTGACCGCCTCCGTGTCCACGAGGGGGGCGGGCAGGTCGATGGCGCAGCCGAGGGCGGCGCAGCGGGCCGCCGAGTGCGGCTGGTCGTCGTACATGGGGGTGACGAGCATCGGCGTGCCCGAGCGCAGTCCCTCCCGGACACCGCTGTGGCCGCCGTGGGTGATGAACACGTCGGCGGCCTCCAGCAGGACGTCCTGCGGGATCCACTCCGTGACCAGCCGGACGTGGTCGGGCACCGGCCCGAAGGCCCCGGGGTCGCGGCCCACGCCTATCGAGACGACGGCGGTGCAGTCGATGCCGGACAGCGCCTCGATCACCGCGGTGAGCACGGTGTCCGACAGGCCGGGCAGGGACGGCGCGATGGTGCCGATCGACGCGTAGACCACCGGCCTGTCGTCGGGCAGCTCGGCGAGCCAGGGCAGCACCGGGTCGTCGCTGCGGAACGGTGTCGTCTGGCGGTAGTGGCGCAGGGTGCGCCCGTCGAGTCCGTCGCCGGTCCAGCTCGCCGGCAGCCAGCTCACCAGGAGGTGGCGGTAGGCGGTGTTGTCGTCCGGGTCGGCGGGCAGGCCGAGTTCGGCGCGCAGCGCGTTCAGCGGCTCGTGGGTGACCGAGGGCGGCAGCAGGTGCGTGGAGCCGCCGGCCACCGCGACGTGCGGGATGCCCAGCGCCTCGGCCGCGAGGTAGCCGCCCATCTCCTCGCCCTCGCGGACGATCAGGTCCGGCTTCCACTCCCGGGCGGCGGCGATGATGTCGCGGGCCGCGTGCAGCGCGGGCGCGCCCAGGATGCAGTCGACGAGACCGTCCTCGTACGCCTCCTGGTCGCCCGACCACAGTCCGGGCGCGATCGCGGCGACGCAGTCGGGGTCGAGAGCCCAGTCGAAGCCCGCCGGGAGGAAAGCGAGGCCGTAGCTCTCGCTCTCCCCGCGCATCGACTCGTCGTCGGCGACGGCCACGGCGTGCCCGGCCCGGACCGCCGCCTGGGCCAGGGGGATCAGCAGCCGCAGATGCGACTTGCCCGCATGGGCGGTGAACAGGATGCGCACGGCGGGTCTCCGAGGAGTCGGTGGGGGCGAGGGCGTCGGGGCGTCGGGCGCGGTCCGCCCGCTCTCCGGTCGTGCATCACAGCCTCGTCACCGCGTCTTGGGCGCCGCTTGGGTCCCGCTTGAGCGGGACTCGAGACCGCCGCCTCCGTCCGTTCCCCTCCCGGACTCCAGTGCGGTTCAAGAGCGTGCGCCGACCTTGGGCGCATGCCGAAACGCCCGAGTTCCGAGCCGGAGGAGTAGCTGGATGCGCTGGAGAGATGTCTATGTCGCCGGACTCGGCAGCTGGCTGCCCGACCCGGTGCCGGTCGGTGAGTGCGTCGCGGCCGGGGAGTGCGGCCAGGAGTGGATCGACGACTTCGGGTACGAGTCCGTCCGCATCGCCCGGGAGGGCGACGGGGAGGCGTGGACCGCCCCGCCGGACATGGCCGTCGCCGCGGGCCGCACCGCCCATGAGCGCTCCGGCCTCGCGAAGTCCGCGTACTCCCTGCTGCTGCACGGCAGCACCTGGTTCCAGGGGCTGGACATCTGGCCGGCCGCCTCCTACGTGGCCAAGCGCACCGTCGGCTCCACTGTGCCCGGAATGGACGTGCAGCAGCGCTGCAACGTCGGCATCAGCGGCCTCGAGCTGGCAGCCGCCCATCTGACGGCCGGTCTCGGCAGCGCGGTCATGCTCACCACGGCCGACCGGTTCGGCGGCCCCGGCGCCGACCGCTGGCGTCTGAGGCACGGCAACGCCTACGCCGACGGAGCCACCGCCACCGTCCTGTCCACCGAGGGCGGCTTCGCCCGGCTGGTGGCCACCGCCACCGTCGCCGACAACACCCTCGAACCGATGGCCCGAGGCGACGAGGAGTTCGCCCCCGTCTCCCGCGCCGCCGAACGGCAGATCGACCTCACCGCACGCGGCGACGCCCACCGGGCCGTCAGCGACGAGACGTTCACCAACATCCGGTTCGGCAAGGTCATGCAGGAGGCCAAGCAGGCCGTCCTGGACGACGCGGGCCTGGAGACCGAAGACCTCACGTATGTCGTCATCCCGTCCACGGGGCGGATCCAGGGACCCTTCCAGATCCACCACCTGCTCGGCGTCGACGAGGAGCGGACCACCTGGGAGTTCGCTCGCCGCAGCGGCCACATCGGCGCGGGCGACTGGGCGGCGGGACTCGAACACCTGCTGTGCACGGGCGCGCTGAGCCCCGGCGACCACGTGATGCTCTACGGCGGCGGCGCGGGCTACACGATCACCACCGCCGTCCTGGAGATCCTCTCCGTCCCCGACTGGGCCGCCTCGCCGCGTCCGTGAACCATCCATCCACCGCAAGGAGTTGGCACACCCCATGGAGATCGTCGGCAGGGGATTCCTGGCCGGGCATCTGGCAGGCATCAGCGACCACCACCCCGACGTGGTGGCGCTCGCCGCCGGGGTCTCGGCCGCCGGAGACATCCCGCCCGAGCAGTACACGAGGGAGTCGGCCCGGCTCTACGAGACGCTGCGGTACTGCGAGAAGCACGGCAAGCGGCTGGTGTTCTTCTCCACGGCGTCCGCCGGGATGTACTCGGTGCCCGACGCCTCGCCGGGCCGTGAGGACGGACCGGTCTACCCGGCCACCCCCTACGGCCGCCACAAGCTCTCCCTCGAGGCCGTGGTCAAGTCCTCCGACGTCGAGTACCTGATCCTGCGCCTGTCCCACGTGGTGGGCTTCAACCAGCCCGCGCACCAGCTCCTGCCCGCCCTGGTGCGGCAGTTGACGAGCGGGCGCATCCAGGTGCACCGCGGTGCGCAGCGCGACCTGATCGATGTCGAGGACGTCGTCAAGATCGTGCACACACTGCTGGTCGACGGCCGCACCCGCGATGTCGTCAACGTCGCCTCCGGGCAGGCCTCGCGCATCGAGGACGTCGTCGCCCACATGGAGGCCATTCTCGGCACCAGCGCCGAGAAGACCTATGTGGAGGCATCCGGCGCCCAGCCCGTCTCCATCGACAAGCTCTGCCGCTTCGTACCGACCGTGTACGGCCTCGGCTTCGGCCCCGACTACTACCGGGCCGTGCTCGACAAATACGTCCGCGCCTACGTTCCGCAACCCGCCTGATCGACCGTCACCTAACTGGAAGGTACAGACACATGACCGCCAACGCTCCTGTCGTCGCCGTCGCCCACTTCGTGCTCAAGGACAAGCACAAGGAGAAGGGCGCCGAGTTCGAGAAGGCGTACCAGACCTACAAGGAGGCCGTCTCACAGCGCGACGGCCTGCTGCGCACCGCGCTGCTGCGCGGCATCTCCTCGCCCGACTCCTTCGTCATCCTGACCTGGTGGCGTGACGCGGAGACGCACCGCACGGTCGTCGGCGACTGGCAGTTCTTCACCGCCGTCAGCAGCCGGTTCGTCCACCTGGCGTCGATCACCAGCGTGCACGGCCCGGTGCTGGCCGGCGAGCGTGCCGCGGACGGCGTGGGCGAGATGCAGGCCCCGGCGGCCGACGCCGCGGTCGCGCTGACGACGTTCACCCTGCGCGAGGGCGCCGACCAGCAGGCCTTCGAGGAAGCCTTCCTCGGGCACGTCTCCTTCGTGAAGGCCAACGAGGGCTTCCTCGCCCACCAGCTGGTCCACTCCGACCGCGAGACCGGCTCCTACGTCAACGTCGGCTGGTGGACCGGGCCGGAGGCCTACGCGCCGGTCCTGAAGAGCCCCGAGATGGCCGCCGACGCGCAGCGCATGGCCGCGCACGCGGAGGTGCAGGGCGGACTGTACGCCGTGGTCGTCGACACGGCCCGCGAGCGGACGCTGGTCGCGTAACGAAGCAGAACATGCGAGAGGGGGGGGGGGGGGGCCCGGCCCCCCCCCCCCCCCCTCTCGCATGTTCCGGCTACAGCACGAACAACTCCTCCGCGACCCGGATCGACGGATTGCCGTACGCGATGGTGCGCAGGATCCTCCGGTACAGCGGCGTGTGGCGGACCACCGCTGCCAGGCGGGGCCTCACCTTGGTGGCGAACGTGCCCGTAGACAGCATTGCCTTGCTCTGGATGCCCTGCAGTCGCATCATCGCCGCGATGTCGGGCGCCCGCAGCCGCTCGAAACGGGACAGGAACTCCACGCCGGCGTCCTCGCGGCGCACCGACTCGACCAGCAGCGGGTGAAGCACCACGGCGTCCTGCACGGCCAGGTTGATGCCCTGCGCGCCGATCGGGCTGTGGGTGTGCGCGGCGTCCCCGATCAGCACCAGGCCGTCCACGGCCCAGCGCTCGGCGCGCCCCGAGAACACGTCGAGCAGGCTGAGGTCGCGCAGCGAGGTGATCTGGTCGTCGATGAGCGTGGCGTAAGCGGGCACGGCCCGCGCCAGCTGGGCCTTGATGTGCCCGAGGCCCCCCTGGGCGACTTTCCGGTAGCCCTTGTGCGGCAGCGTCCAGCCGACCTGCACGTTGTCCGGCCACGACCCGTAGACCAGGACCGGGCTGGTGCCCGCGCCCCGGAACACCCGTACGTCCCGGCCGCCCTCGCTCCGCTCGCCGCGCAGCTTGAACCAGAGCACGTCCTGGTCGAACGCCTCGGTCCGGCCCGCCTCGATCCCGGCAAGCCGCCGCACCTTGGAGAACCGCCCGTCGGCGCCGACCACCACCTTCGCATGGAAGGCGTGGTCGTCAGCGGTCACCCCGGTCACCCGCCCGCCGTCGTCACGCAGCAGCCCGCCGACGCGGCAGCCTTCGACATGGCGGAAACCGCTGAACCGGCCGCAGTGCAGCAGGAGTTCGCCCAGCAGATGGGACTGGGGGATGGACAGCAGATGGTTGTACGGGGCGGGCAGCGACCGGTAGTCGATGTCGAGCAGCACCCGGTCCTGCTCGACGAGACGGAACCGGGAGTGCTCGTGACAGCCGCGCGCCCGCGCGTCCTCCAGCACGCCCAGCTGGTCCAGGATCCTCATCGCCCCGGGCTGCAGGATCTCTCCGCGGAACTCCCGCTGGTGCGAACGCGACCGCTCCACCACGCTGACCCGCAGTCCCGACCGCAGCAGCAGCAGAGCCAGGGTGAGCCCGGCCGGCCCGGCGCCGACGATGCACACGTCCGACTCGACGACCTCGGTGTTCTCGGTGTTCTCGGCGTTTTCGGTGTTCTCGACGTCCGGCGCCTCGCTCATCGGGCACCTGCCAGGGCGAGCGCGTCGCGCACCTCGGTCTCGGCCAGCCGCCGCGCCCGGTCGTGCTCGCGCGGGGTGACGGCCAGCACATCGGCCGTCACCCGCACGCCGCCCGCCTCCTCGGCCAGCCGCCACCGCGTCCGGTACAGCTCCGTGGGTGAGGGCGGCGACAGCCGCTTCTGCACGAGGACGTCGCCACCGTGCGCGATCTGCACCGTCGGCCCGGCGTCCGTCTCGCCGAACCAGGCGTCCCCCTCGCCCGCGGGCAGCGCGGCCAGCAGCCGGCCGCGCACCTCGGCGAGGGACCCCGGCACCGGCGCCGAGTCCGAGACCCGGATGACGGCCGTGGTCAGAGCGGTGGCGCTCTCCGTCTGCGACTTGAGCGTCCGCATCTGGAGGGCGCCGTGCCGGTCGAGTTCGCCGGCCGTGAGGGCCGGGTCGGCGTCCGTGGTGAACCAGTGTCCGGACTCCACCCGGCAGCCGCCGTCCTCGCGCGGCAGGAAGTCCCAGGTGCCGCCGAGTTCCTTGATCGGACCGACCGAGCCCCGCTGCACGAACACCATGCGGCGGGCCTCCGGGTCGAGGGTGCGCCGCGACGTCCAGACGCGCAGCCCCCCTTCGGGCCGAACGGCCCAGAACTTCACCTCGTCGTCGGGACCCTCCTGGCCGAGGACCTCGGTGTGCGCGATCCACGGGTACAGCACCGGCCAGTCCGCGACGCCGGTCAGCGCCCGGTAGACGGCGTCGGCGGGGGCGTCGATGTCGACCTCGGCGCGGGTGCGGTGGACCTGGCGGTCAGCGGCCATGGTCATGGCGTTCCTCTCGGCTCACAGGGGATGGAGAAGCCTTGGCGCGGAGCATGCGGCTCAGCGTGAGGGCGGGGTCGCGGACCACGACCTGGGCGAGCGCCGCGTCCACGCGATGCAGCAGCTCCGGGTCGAGGGCGGTGTCCAGAGCCGCGAGATTGCGGGCGATCTGGTGGGGCGCGGAGGCGCCGATGACGGCCGTGGCGACCGACTCGCCGCGCAGCGTCCAGGCCAGTGCGAGCTGCGGCAGCGTGAGCCCCGCCTGTTCGGCGAGCTCCCCGGCGCGGGCGACGGCGGTCAGCACCTCCTCCGACAGGAAGTTCCAGCGCTGGAGGGAGACATCGCCGCCGCGCGCGGCCACCGCACGCGAACCGGCCGGCGGGCGGTGCCCCGGCCGGTACTTGCCGGTGAGTACGCCCCCGGCCAGCGGGGACCAGACCATCTGGCCGATGCCGAGGGCGGTGCACGCGGGCAGCACCTCGGTCTCGATCACCCGCCACAGCAGGTTGTACTGCGGCTGGTTGGCCACGAGCGGCACGCCCAGCTCACGTGCGAGCGCGGTGGCCTCCTCGATCTCGTCGGCGGCCCACTCGGAGACGCCGACGTAGCGGACCTTCCCGGCGCGCACGGCGTCGGCGAAGGCCCGCATGGTCTCCTCCAGCGGGGTCGAGTCGTCGTACAGATGGGCCTGGTACAGGTCGATGTGCCCGGTGCCGAGGCGGCGAAGCGACGCGTCCAGGCTCGCGGTGATCCGTGCGCGCGAGAGCGCGCCGGGACCGGGCCCGCCGCCCCTGCCCACTTTGGTGCAGACGACGACGGAGTCCCGGTCCACGCCGGCGAGAGCCCGGCCGAGCACGTCCTCGGCCCGGCCGTCCGCGTAGGCGTCCGCGGTGTCGAAGGTGGTGATGCCGGCGTCCAGGGCGGCGCGTACACAGGCGAGCGCGTCGTCGTCGGCGAGCTGGTTGCCCGCGGTCAGCGAGTTCCCGAACGCGACGCGGCTGACCACCGGCCCGTTCGCGCCGAGTCGGCGGTAGTGCATGCGGTCCTCCCCTCCGCTCAGGCCCCGGCGGGCGCGAGCTCCGCGCGGGTGCCGGCGATCGGGCGGGCGGGCTCGGCGCGCTCCACGATCGTGGCGCGGGCGGCGTCCGCCTGCGCGGCCGAGCGCCAGCGCGACAGGGCCGTGTAGCCGCCGGGGCGGGCGAACAGGGACTTGGCCAGGTCGACGGAGACGAGCCCGTCCGCGTCGGCGTAGCGGCCGTAGAGCGCGGCGATGTCGTCGCCCTCCCCGGCGGTGACGTACTCCACGACCAGGTGGTCGTCCTCCTGCGCGGCCGTGCCGTCCAGGCGCAGCACGCCGAAGGACGGGTCGGCGGTCACGTCCACGATTCTGTGGAACTCCTCGGCGTGCGCCTTGAAGGTGTCACTGGCGAGCACGGCCTGGAAGTCCTCCGGCCGCTGCCACCAGCCGAAGTTGACGTAGACCCCGGGCTGTTCGAGGGAGCGCACCGCCTGGTGCGCGACGAATCCGGGCCGGGCCCTCATCCACTCCACGTGGCTGAGGAAGCGGACCTCGAAGTCCGCCGCGTCCGCCGCGTCCTTGAGGGTGAAGGTGTTGATGACGGTGAAGTGCATGGGTGTTTCCTCCGCGGAGTCAGGCGGGTTGGTGTTGCGTCAGGTGTGCTGCCAGCAGGCGTCGCTGGACCTTTCCGTTGCCGGAGCGCGGGATGGTGTCGAGCGTCACCGCGTCCCGGATGTGCTGGTAGTACGGCAGTTGGTCGTTGACCGCGGCGACGATGTCCTCGAGCGCCGGTCCCAGGGCGTCCTTCAGCACGACCAGAGCCCCGGCCACCGCGCCGTGGCCGGCGTCCGGCAGCTCGACGACCACGGCGTCCGCGACCCTCGGGTCGCGTAGCAGGATCCGCTCCACGTCGGACGGCGCGACCAGGAAGTTGTCGCACTTGAAGACGTCCTTGAGCCGGTCCACGAGAAACAGCCGGCCGTCCTCGTCCACCCGGCCCACATCCCCGGTGCTCAGCCAGCCGTCCGGTTCCAGACCGGTGCCGTCGGGCCCGCCGAGGTAGCCCCGCATCACCTGTGGGCCGCGTACCTGGACCTCACCGGCCGTCCCGGCGGGAAGCACCGCCCGCGTGTCGATGTCCACGACCCGGCACTCCGTACCGGCGACGGGCGTGCCGACCGACCCGTGCACCGGGTTGTCGGGGTCGTCGCTGTGGGTCAGCGGAGACGTCTCGGCCAGCCCGTACCCCTGCAGCACGGGGACCGAGAACCGCTTCGTCAGACGGTGTGCCGCCGTCGCCGGCAGCCCCGAACCGCCGGACGCGATCCGCTTGAGCGTGCGCACCGGCATGCTGTCCAGGTCCGGGTCGGCCGCGAGCCGCGCCAGCCGCACCGGCAGGCTGTAGTAGATCGTCGCGCCGTGCCGATCGGCGGCCATCAGCGCCGCATACGGCTCCGGCGCGGCGCACAGCACCTGCGTGGCCCCGGCGGCGATCGCCGAGTTGAGGTGCATCGGGTGGTACGTCGGCAGGTGGTTGAGGGCGACGGTGTCCCCGTCGAGGAGGTGGGCGTGCGCGACCTGGGCCGCGTTGACCACGACATTGCGGTGGCTGAGCCGGACCGCCTTGGGCCGGCCCGTGGTGCCGCTGGTGAACTGCAGCACGGCGATGTCCTCGGCGCCGGTGCCTGGGTCGGCCAGGGCGCCCGTGCCCTCGGGAAGCTCGCCGATCCCGATCACCTCGCGCAGCGCGGGCAGCCTGTCCCGCACATGTCCCAGCCGCTCCTGAAGGGCCGTGTCCACGACGGCGAGCGTGGCCCCGCTCAGGGACAGCACGTGCAGCAGGTCCTCCTCGCGCAGCAGCGGATTGACCACGGCCGCGGTACGGCCCGCTCGCGCGGCGGCGTAGTAGGCGACGGCGAAGTCCGGGTGCAGCACGGACGCCACCGCGACCACGTCGCCCGCGCCGGTCATCTCCCGCATCGCCGCCGCCACGGAGCTGACCCGGGCGTCGAGCGTGGCGTAGTCCAGTTCGGTGTCGCCCGCGATGACCGCCCGGCGCTCCGGGTGCGCGGCGGCGGCACGGGAGAGCAACTCGTCCAGCCGCTCGGGCACGGAGAACGGCGACTCAGCCATGGAGCGCCTCCGCGTGCGCCTTGGCCAGCCTGAGGGTGTTGGTGCTGTTGGTGCTCAGCGCCTTGTGCACATACGCGCGGGCGTCGGCGACCGTCTTGCCCGCGCCGAGGATCGGCTCCACGGCGGACGGCTTGAGGGTGACCGTGTGGACGGAGGTGACGGCGACCCCGCCCTCGACGGGACGGATCGTCCAGCTGCCGGTGTGCGCGGTCATCAGGCCGGGCACGGTGGTCTGCTTGTAGACGATGCGGTCCGGGGCGAAGACCACACGCACCGATTCGGTGGTGTGGGTGGAGCCGTCACGGGCGCTGGTGTCCATCGCCATGAGCTGCACGCCCGGCTCGTCCTCGGTCAGGTCCAGGCGCGCCACGTGCGGCAGCCGCTCGGGCCACAGGTCGGCCCGGTTCAGGAAGTCGAAGACGTCGGCGCCGTCCGCGGCCATCTCCACGGTGTCCTCGAAGGAGAACACCAGCTCGTCCAGCTCGCGGTGGCTCTCGGCGAGTTCCTTGATGTTGTCCAGTTCGGCGGCACTGTTGCGGTCGACGGCCGAGGTGATCCACTCGACGCCGGCCGGGTCGTCGTCGACGGCCGCGAAGTCGTGGTGGAGTTCGAGCAGCGAGGAGTTCTCGTCGACGGGCGAGACCACCCAGGCGCCGCCCATCGCGGCCACCGGAGGCGCCGAGACCTCCTGCCGGAAGTCGACGCGCAGCCCCGCCGCGTCCAGGGTGCGGCGCGAAATCCAGCTCTTGACCTCGCCGTTCGAGAGCGCCCAGATCTTGATCCGCTCGCTTGCCTCGCCCTTCTCCAGGTGCTCGACGTGGGCGTTCGGGGCGAAGTACTGGGGCCACTTGGTGACATCGGCGACGATGCCGTAGACGACCTCGGCGGGCGCGGCGACGGCGACGCTGTGCAGGGTGCGGTGGGGCGTGGTCACGGACACGGGTGACTTCCTTTGCTGAAAAGGGCGTGGAGGGATCAGAAGTTGCCGAGGCCGCCGCAGACGTTGAGGGCCTGCGAGGTGATCGACGCGGCGGTGTCGGAGGCCAGGTAGCCGACCAGACCGGCCACCTCCTCGGGCGTGGAGTAGCGGCCGAGCGGGATCTTCGCCTGGAACTTCTGCAGGATGGCGTCCTCGGAGGTGTCGTACGCGGTGGCGTACCCGGCCCGCACGCGCTGCGCCATCGGTGTCTCGACGTAGCCGGGGCAGACCGCGTTGACGGTGATCCCGGTCGGCGCGAGCTCGTTGCCCAGCGCCTTGGTGAAGCCGACCACACCGTGCTTGGAGGCGGAGTAGGGGGCGCCGAGGACCACGCCCTGCTTGCCCGCGGTGGAGGCGATGTTGATGATCCGGCCCCAGCCGCGCTCGCGCATGCCGCCCTGGTTCAGGACCTCGCGGGTGGTGAGGAAGACGGAGTTGAGGTTGGTCGCGATGACGTCGTTCCACAGCTCGTCCGTGATGTCGGCGGTGACACCGCCGCCGCTGCGGCCGGCGTTGTTGACCAGCACGTCGACCCGGCCGTACGCGGCCACGGCGGCACCCACCAGCGCCGTCACCGACTCGGGGTCACGCACGTCGGCGACGGTCCCGTCGGCCTCGTACCCCTCCTCACGCAGCTGCTTCAGAGTCAGCCGCACGGAGTCCTCGGTGCGGGCACAGATGAACACGGCGTACCCGGCCTCGGCCAGGGTGCGGGCGGCTGCCAGGCCGATGCCGCTGGTGGCGCCGGTGATCAGCGCGGCCTTGCGGTCCTTGGGCTGCTGAGCCATGGGGTAACTCCTCGGACGTTCGATGTCGGTGCGGCCAAAGTGCCGAGCCCCGCTCGAACCGGTGTCGAGCACCGGTGGATGACCGCCGCTCCAGAACTGCCCGACCGCCCTTCGAGCCGCGACGCCGAGGGTGGACGGCGCCAGGAGGCCCGCACCGGGACCACCCAGGACCACCGCAGGAGAGGACCCGTATGACCGTCACCGAGCTGCCGCAGACCACCACGGCCGGGCTGTACCAGGAGATCCAGCAGTTCTACGCCCAGCAGATGCACCTGCTCGACGACGGCCGGGTCGAGGAGTGGGCCCGGACCTTCACCGAGGACGGCGTCTTCGCGGCCAACGCCCAGCCCGTCCCGGCCGTCGGCCGAGCCGCCATCACCAAGGCCGCCGCCGACGCCACCGCGGCCTACGCGGCGGCCGGCGTCCAGCGCCGCCACTGGCTCGGCATGGTCTCGGTCGAGTCCGCCACCGAGCAGGCCGTCACCGCCCGCTGCTACGCCCTGGTCATCGAGACCCCGCGCGGTGGCCGTCCCGAGATCAAGGCCAGCACCCTGTGCGAGGACCGCATCGTGCGCCAGGACGGCACCTGGCAGATCGAGGACCGTCGCATCACCCGCGACGACCTGATCTGACGGGACCACCTGAACCGAAACGGGCCCTCGGCCATCGGGCCGAAGCCCTTTCCAGACCCTCCTCATCGGGCCGGCTCCCCCTCGTGCCGGCCCACCACGTCAGTGCCCGCACGCGAAATCCCCCCGGCGTGCGGGCACTGTCGTGTGCGCCGCGCCAAACGGGACCCGGAACACGCCGAAGGCCGCCGCACCCGCGAGGGTGGGCGGCCTTCGGCGTGCGGGCCGGACGTGCGGCTCAGGCGGCCTGCGTGGCCGGTACCGCGTTCAGCTGGTGGTTGATGAACTCCAGCAGCAGCCGTGGCGTGGTGGCCTCGGCGACCGTGTCGTCGGAGAGCTGGATGTCGTAGTCGCGCTCGATGACACCCGTCACCTGGAGCACGGCGAGCGAGTCGTAGCCGAGCTCGTCGAAGGGGACGTCGAGGACGTCGCCGTCCAGGTCGACGCCCTCGTCGACACCGGCACAGTCGCGCAGCAGCGTGGTCAGTTCCTTGAGGTTCATGTAAGTCACCTATCTGATCGATGAGTTGTGGGGAACAGGAGTCGAGAGGCCGAGGTGTGCCCCGTATCGAGGCGGTGCGCCGGACAGGCCCCGGCACGAGGAGCCTGTGTGGGGACGAGCGGCCCCGGGGCCGCTCGTGCGGATCACCGGGAACGTCCGAGGCCTGGGTTGCGAAGCCCCCTTTTCGGGCCCCGGCGGCGTGCTGGTGGGCGCGGACGATGGTGGAGTCGACCGACACCAGCCAGCCGATGTCGCCGACCGCGTCCGCCCGCGCGCCTGGGCGGCCATGAGCATCCGCTCGAAGGTGCCGCCTGCCGCCCACCGGCGGAAGCGGGTGTACAGCGTGGCCCACGGCCCGTATCGCTCGGGCACATCCCGCCGGGCCGTCCCGGTCCGGAAGTTCCACACGATTCCGTCGAGGACCCTTCGGTCGTCCAACCGCTCCCGTCCCCGCGAGGACGAGGGCGGCGGCGGCCTGACGAACTCCCCCTCGGCCTCGGGCGGTTCATGGCGACGTGTCATCCAACCGTGATCCACTGTCCGGGATCATGTGAAGACACGGCCTAGTCGTCGGCGGTGACCACGGCCGCGGCGTTGAAGCCGCCCCGGCCGCGGGCGAGGATGAGCGCGGCACGGACGGGTCCGCGCCGGGCCTCGGTGACCAGGTCCAGTGCGTACCCGTCGGCCGGCGCCGTGACGTTCACCGTCGGCGGGATCACCGCGTCCCGCACGGACAGCAGCGCCGCCGCCAAGTCGAGCGAGGCACCGCCGGCGCCCAGCCGCCCCGTCATGGTCTTGGGCGCGGTCACCGGCACTCCGCGCGGGCCGAACAGCGCGGTGAGGGCCTCGGCCTCCTGCCGGTCGAGCTCCGGCACGCCGGCCGCGTCGGCGAACACCACGTCGATCGCGGAGGGCACCAACGAGGCCTCTCCCAGAGCGAGTTCGGCGGCACGGCGCAGACCCGGCTCCCCGCCCAGGCCGGGGGCCGGGTCGAAGGTCGCCGCGTAACCGGCGAGCCGCCCGTACACACGCGCCCCGCGGGCCCGAGCCGCCTCCGCGTCCTCCAGGACGAGGATCGCGCCGCCCTCGCCGGCGACATGGCCGGAGGCGTTCGCGCTGAAGGGCACATACGCCCGCGCGGGGTCATCGACCGAGGTCATCCGGCCGCCCGCGAGCTGCGCCGTCCAGCCCCAGGGGCAGATCGCGCCGTCCACCCCGCCCGTGACGATCAGCGAGCTGCCCTTGCGCAGCTGCCGCCGTGCCTGCGCCACCGCGTCCAGACCTCCGGCCTGCTCGGTGACGAGGACCCCGCTGGGCCCCTTCATCCCGTGCCGGATGGAGATCTGGCCGGTGTTGACGGCGTAGAACCACGCGTACGACTGGTACGCGCTGACGTAGTGGCCGCCCTTGCTCCACAACGCCTGCAGTTCGCGCTGGCCGTACTCGAACCCGCCGGCCGAGGCGGCGGTCACCACGCCGGCCGAGTACGGCGGCAGTTCGGCCGGATCGGCGCCGCTGTTCTCGATGGCCTCCTTGGCCGCGGTCAGCGCCAGCCGGGTCATGTGGTCGGTGGCCGGCATCAGCCGGTTGGGAATGTGCTCGGCCGGATCGAAGCCCGGCACCTCACCGGCCAGGGTCGACGGGTAGCCGCTCGCATCGAAACGGGCGACCGGACGGATGCCGCTCTCGCCGGCCAGGGTTGCCCGCCACCAGGCCTCGGTGCCCAGGCCGTTGGGGGCGGCGACACCGATGCCGGTGAAGACGGCGGTCGTCGTACGGGTCAGGAGTTCGGTGGTCATGCGGCGCTGCTCCTCCGCTCGGGCTTGGTGAGCACGATCGCGCTCTGGAAGCCGCCGAAGCCGCTGCCCACGCTGAGCACGGTGTCGACCTTCTTCTCGCGCGCCTTGATCGGCGTGTAGTCGAGGTCGCACTTCGGGTCGGCCTCGTGCAGGTTGGCGGTGGGCGGCACGGTGTCGTGCTCGATGGCGAGAGCGGAGGCGGCGATCTCCAGCGAACCGATGGCGCCCAGCGAGTGCCCGATCATCGACTTGATCGACGACACGGGCGTGTCATAGGCGTGCTCGCCCAGGCTGCGCTTGAACGCGGCCGTCTCGTGCCGGTCGTTCTGCAGCGTGCCCGAGCCGTGTGCGTTGATGTAGTCGACGTCGGTGCCGGGGATGCCCGCCTCCGCGAGGGCGACCGTGATGGCTTCCGCCATCTCGGCTCCGTCGGCCCGAAGCCCCGTCATGTGGTAGGCGTTGGAACGCGAGGCGAACCCGGCGACCTCGGCGTAGACGTGCGCGCCACGGGCGAGGGCCCGGTCGTACTCCTCCAGCACGAACACGGCGGAGCCCTCGCCGAGAACGAAGCCGTTGCGCGACTTGTCGAAGGGCCGGGAGGCGGTCTCCGGCTCGTCGTTGCGGTTGGAGGTGGCCTTGATGGCGTCGAAGCAGGCCACCGAGATCGGCGAGATCGGCGCCTCGGTGGCGCCGGCGATCATCACGTCGGCGCTGCCTTCGCGGATCAGCTCCACGGCGTGCCCGACCGAGTCGAGGCCGGAGGTGCAGCCCGTGGAGACCACGGCGGTGGGGCCCTGGGCACCGAACTCCCAGGCCACCTCCGCGGCGAACGAGCTCGGCACGAAGTACTCGTACAGGTGTGGAACGGCCCGCTCGTGGTCGACGAGCCAGCCGGCACCGTTGTCGCTGACCGCGGCGTACTCGTAGTCCAGGCCGGTGGTGGCGCCGACCGCGCTGCCGATGGTGACACCGGTGCGGAACGGGTCCAGGCTTTCGGTGTCCACCCCGCTGTCGGCGACCGCCTCGCGTGCGGCGACCAGCGCGAACTGGGCGGCCCGGTCGAGCCGTTGGCCCTGCTCCTCGGTCAGCCCCTCGAGGACCGGGTCGAAGTCGACCTCGGCGGCGATGCGGGACCGGAAGGCCGAGGCGTCGAAGAGCGAGATCGCCCGGGTCGCGGTGCGGCCCTCGGTCAGCAGGGACCAGTACTCCTTGGTGCCTACGCCCCCGGGGGCGACCACACCGATTCCGGTAATGACGACGCGGCGGCTCATCGGGCCTCCTCGGTTCGCGGGTCGCGGGGGTTCGCCCCGGGAGAATGCAGCACGGCTGCGTCACCTCTCTGATCGGTCAGCTGTTGAGACGAGTCTCGGCGCGGTCTCTCGATCCGCGCTCGACTCGCCTTGGAACGGCTCCCGCAGTTCCTCGGCCACCTCACGCAGCAGCCGCGGCACGGACCGTTCCCGTACGAAGAAGTGGCCGCCCGCCAGGGTCTGGAGCCGGAACCCGGCATCCGTGTAGTCCGCCCACTCGGCCATGTCCGCCAGCGGTGAGATCGGGTCGTCCCGCCCGGCGAGCGCGATCAGCGGAGTGCGCAGCCGCGCCCCCGCCCCCCACTGGCACAGCGACTCGCCGAGCCGCAGATCGTCCCGCAGGGCCGGCACCACCCGGCGCTGCCACAGCGCGGTGTCGCGGCCCGCGGCCTCCTCGGGTATCGCGTCCAGGTCGACCAGGAGTTCAAGCAGCTGCTGGTCGGTCAGACCGATGCTGCGCAGCAGGAGATTGCGCAGGTGCGGCGGCGGCACGGCCCCGATGATGACCCGCGCGGGCGGGTGCAGCCCGTCCTCCTGCAGAGCGAGGGTCAGCGCGTGCGCGACGAGACCGCCGAGGCTGTGTCCGTAGAGCAGATACGGCCGGTCCAGCAGCGGCAGGATCAGGTCCCGCAGTTCCGCCATGAGTTCGACGGCATCCGTGATCCGGGGTTCCCTGGAGCGTGGTCCGCGTCCGGGCAGCAGCACCGGCACCACCTCGGCGGCGTCGCCGAGGTCCCGCTGCCAGCGGGCGAAGGAGGACACGCCGGCACCCGCATGGTGGAAGCAGAACAACCAGGGTGCCGCCATCTCCGTACTCGTGCGGAGCCTCATTCCCCGATCAGGGCCACGGCCCGGGTCCAGCCCGCTCCCGCACCTGCGATCTTCACCGGGAAGCAGGACACCTCGAAACCGCACACGGGCAGGGTGTCGAGCTGGGCGAGCCGTTCCACCTGGCAGTACTCGCGGCGTCTGCCCGCGAAGTGCGCCGGCCACAGCACCGAGGGCTCACCGGTCTCCTGGAAGGCGCGGATCATGTGTCCGAAGGGGGCGTCCAGGCTCCAGGCGTCGGTGCCGATGACGCGTACGCCGAGGTCCAGGAGATGGTCGGTGGCCGGTCCGTCGAGTCCGGCGAAGTCGGTGAAGTACCGCGGGGTGCCGGCGTACCGGGAGGCGCCCGTGTGCAGCAGCACGATGTCCAGCGGCTGCGGCACGTACCCCGCTTCGGCGATCGCCTTCTCGAGCCGGTCGACGCCGATCACACCGGTGCCGACGTCGCTGACGTCGAGGACCACGGCCGGGCGCAGGAACCAGTCGAGCGGCATCTCGTCGATGTTTCGCGGACGCCCGTAGGAGCCGGTCGAGCCGTAGTGCGAGGGCGCGTCCACATGGGTGCCGGTGTGGCTGGTCAAGGTGAGCGTGTCCAGCGAGAGCAGTTCACCGCCCGGCAGATCGGCGGGGTCGAAGTCGAGGCCGAAGTGCTCCTTCATCTCCGCCGCCATGTGCCGGGCTCCCTCGGCCGGCGTCATGATCTCGTGGACGATCGGGTCCGGCTCCCACCCCGACGCGTCCACGGCGGACGACAGGTCGATGACTCGCAAGGTGAACCCCCAGGTTCGATAGGAGAGCTACGGGGGGCACCGTGCGACCGCGCGCTGGAGGACCGGTCGAGCCCGGCACGCGCCGGGCCCCCCTTCCTCGGGGAAGGGCGGGGCCCGACAGGGCGCCGGACGGCCGGGTGAGCGCTCAGGCGGCGAACAGGTCCAGGGTGCGGCGCCCCGCGGACGTCGCCGCGTCCAGGGACGGGTCCCCGGCGAGCACCGCGTGGTGGAGCTGCCGCAGCCGTGCGGAAGGGTCCAGGCCCAGTTCGTCGGCGAGGCCCCGGCGCAGGTTCTGGTAGACGTCCAGGGCCTGCCACTGCCGTCCCGAGCGGTACAGCGCCACCATGCACTGGGCGTGCAGCCCCTCGTGCAACGGGTGACGTGCCGTCAGGGAGGTGAGCTCCGCGAGCAGTTGCATATGGCGTCCCAGACGCAGGTCGCAGTCGATGCGCTGTTCCAGCACCTCCAGCCGGCTCTCCTCCAGCCGCACCAGCTCGATCTCCAGAAGCGGGCCGAGGCGCACGTCGACCAGGGCAGGCCCGCGCCACATGGCGAGCGCCTCGCGGTACAGCGCCGCGGCCGTGATGTCGTCGCCCCGGTCCGCCTCGGCACGGGCGGTGGCCACCAGCCGGTCGTACTCGTGTACATCGACCGCGCCCGGCTGCACCTCGAGCAGGTAGCCGCCGTGCCTGGTGACCAGCACGTCCCGGGCTTCGTAGGGGCTGTCGGGGCCGAGCGCCTTACCGATCAGGCGGCGCAGCTGCAGGATGTAGGTCTGCAGCGTGGTCAGGGCGCTGCGAGGCATGTCGGTGCCCCAGATCTCCTCCATCAGGGTCGGCACGGGCACGACCTGGTTCGCGTACACGGACAGCAGGGCCAGGATCTGCCGGGGCTTGCCGGCGCTCGGGACGATCGATGTGCCGCCCGTTTCGGCCATGAGTGGGCCGAGCACCTTGATCTCCATCGTGGGTACCTCCGGGGTTGGGTCCGCCGGACCTCCCCGTCGTATCGGGCCCGGCTGCAACACCTTCCGAAGCTCTCATCGAACCTGGTCGGCGGCCAGTGCGAGGCTCCTCAACCCGGCATGTGGCTTTCCCTGTGACGGATGTGAAACTTTCATGCGCATCGCGTGACCGTGGCACTGGGGAGTGCCGGGTTCCGGCGGCAGGGTTCTCCATGACGGCACGACCGGAAACCGAGTGCCGACGGGGGATTCCCCCCAACGTCAGCTCACTGACCAAGGGATGGATGTCATGCAGGGGAACACGATTGTTGCGGGTGTCGGACAGGACGATCTGGTCATCGAGGAGTTCGGGGCCTTCCCGGCATTCCAACTCCGCCAGAGCTTCTGCATCATGAGCGAGCTGCCTGGCGCAACTGACGCCGCCGCGTACAACGCCTGATGAGAGCTGCCGGGACCGCTGCCCCCCTGGTGGGGTTCAAGCCGCATCTGCAGGTCGAGCAGGTGCCCGGTGAAGCGGTGTACCTGATCTTCGACCAGCGGGTGACCGCCTTGCACGGTGAGCAGATCGCCCGGCTCGCGCCCCTCCTGGACGGCACCCGTCCGCTGGAGCGGATCGCCCGCGACGCCGCGGGCGCTCTGCCTGACGGGCAGGCCGCCCACCTCCTGAGCCGTCTGGACGGAGCGGGGCTGCTTGCAGCCCGTGACCGGGTGCCGGCACCCGGGGAGGCCGCCGAGCAGGCGTTCTGGGAGGCGGCCGGGCTCGACGGCGCTTCGGCGGCGTCCGGCCGTGCCACCGGAACCGTCCGTGCGGTCTCGGTCGGCAGCGTGGACGTGAGGGAGTTGGCAGCCGCCCTGCGGGTGGCCGGTCTGACCGTCCTGGACGCCGATACGCGGGGTCAGACGGCGGAGGACACGCTCACGGTCGTCGCCTGTGACGACTACCTCGACCCCGCGCTCGCCGTGGTGGACGCGGAGCACCGTGCCGCCGGCCGCCGCTGGCTGCCGGTGCGGACCGAGGGCACCGAGCAATGGGTCGGTCCGTTCTTCGGCGACCCGGAGGGCCCCTGCTGGGCCTGCCTGGCCGAACGGCTGTGGCGCACCCGCTCGGTGGAGGCCCACATCCAGCGCATGCTGGGCCGCTCGGGCCCGGTGCCCCGGCCCTCCTGCGCCCTGCCCGCCGCCCGTCTGGCCGCACTCCAGACGGCGGCGCTGGAGGCCGCCAAGTGGCTCTCCGGATTCCGTCATTCGAGTCAACTGGCCCTGCGCACCCTGGACGGGCTCGGCCTGGGCGCCGGACTCCACCCGGTCCGCCGCCGTCCACAGTGCGTGACCTGCGGCGAGCCCGGCATGGCCGCCGCCCAGGTGCAGGCTCCAGTCGTGCTGAACTCCCGTATCAAGCACGACACCGGGGGCGGAGGTCACCGCAGTCTCACGCCCCGGCAGCTCCTGGACCGCTACGGCCACCACATCGACTCGGTGACCGGACTGGTCCGCGAGATCCGCCGCGACATGCGGGGGCCCGAGTTCTTCCACTCCTACGGTGCCGGCACGAACCCGGCAGCGGGCTCCCACGGGCTCGGCGCCATTCGCAACGGGCTGCGCAGCACCTGCGGTGGCAAGGGCACCTCCGCGCTGCAGGCCGAGGTCGGCGCGTTCGCTGAAGCCCTCGAGCGGCACTGCGGCCATTTCGAGGGCGGCGAGTCGGTGGTGACCGGCAGCTACCGCGGCCTCGCCCCCGCCGCCGTGCACCCGGACGCGGTCCAGCTCTACGACCCGCGGCAGTTCGCGGACCGAGCGGACTGGAATGCCCGGCACGGCTCCTTCCAGTACGTCTGCCACCCCTTCGACGAGGATGCCGAGATCGGCTGGACCCCGGTGTGGTCCGTGACCGAGGAGCGCCACAAGCTGCTTCCCTCGACGCTGCTCTACTACGGCGTCGCGCAGCCGCAGGACAGGGTCTTCTGCCTGGCCAACTCGAACGGCACGGCCGCGGGCGGCACTCTGGAGGACGCCGTGCTCCAGGGCTTCCTGGAACTGGTCGAGCGTGACGCGCTCGCCCTGTGGTGGTACAACCGCACTCGCCACCCCGGGGTGGACCTGGACGCCTTCGACGACCCGTGGATCACCGAACTGCGCCGCGTACACGCCTCGTTGGACCGCGAGGTGTGGGTGCTCGACATCACGGCGGATCTCGGCATCCCGGTGATGGTCGCACTCTCGCGGCGCACCGACCGGAGTCCGGACGAGGCCGAGCAGATCATGCTCGGCTTCGGCGCTCACCTCGACCCGCACGTGGCCCTGCGCCGCGCCCTGACCGAGCTCAACCAGATGATGCCGCATGTGGTCGAGGGGGTCCCGAAGTCCGAGAAGACCGCTGCCGACGACCCCGACGTCACCCATTGGCTGCGCACCGCCACCACGGCCGCCCACCCGTACCTGCTGCCTGACGGCTCGACCCCCACCGGGCCCGGCACGCACGCGTACACCCCGCGCGACGATCTGCGCGAGGACATCGAGGCCGCCGTAGCGCTGTTGCGCGAGCACGGAATGGAACTCCTCGTGCTGGACCAGACCCGTCCCGACGTGGGCCTGCCCGTGGTCCGGGTCGTCGTGCCGGGCCTGCGCCCGCACTGGGCCCGGTTCGCCGCGGGCCGCCTCTTCGACGTGCCGGTCAAGCTCGGCAGACGTGCCGAACCGACCCGGTTCGAGGACCTCAACCCCGTACCGCTGTTCCTGTAGTCCCATCACCACCCCATCCCCCCACACCACACGCGGAAGGACCTCCTATGCGCATCGACCGGCTCGCGGCCCCCGAACTCTCGGAGCTGTGGTCGCTGCGCGAGGACGTCACGATCCGGTTCGACGGCGACGGCGCACTGCTGCGCACGCCGTGGGGCCGACGTGTCGTCCCGCGGCCCGCACCCACTGTCCGCGAGGCGCTGCGCCGGATGCTCCTCGGCCCGATCTCCCTCGCCAACGTGATTCCCGGATTCCCCGGATACGAGGTGCCCGAGGAGCACTGGGACGACGCGTCCCGGAGTCTCCTCGCCGTCCTCGACGTGCACCAGGACGTGGTCGTACGGCACTTGGCGGTCGGCGCGGCTCTGTGTCTGAGCGTGGTGCCTGTGGAGCCCGGGGCCGGCTTCCGCCCGACGGCCGTCGAGCCGGACGGCCGGGCGCGGCTGCGGGACGACGTCCTGGTCCGGCGCGAGGGGCGCACCACGGTCCTGCACTCCCCGAGGCTGCACCACCACCTCGAACTGCACGGCCCCGAGGCCGACCGCCTCCTGGACCGGCTGCGTGGCCACGACGAGGGTGCCCCGGCACATCCCCCGCCCGCTGTCGCACGCGCCGCACGCTGCTACGCGGCCGCCGCCGGACTGCTCGCCGAACGCGTCGCACCGGGCGGCGAAATCACAGGGACCGTCAGGGGCTACTGACCGGAGACGAAGATTCCTTATGATTTCGGGCTGGGACTGTGCTGTGACCAAGCGCTGTGGACCATGGGGGGATTTTGAGCATGTTCAGAGACGGCTACGCGGACGGGGAACCCGTCCCGGTCGGCAGTCAGGAACTGCCGCCGCGTAAGGCGATAGCCATCACGGCGGTGGTTCTCGTCGGGTTCTTCGTCATCGACGGCTCGTACGTCTGGGCGGAGGACCCACCCACGTGGCAGCTGGCCGCCGCCCTTCTGGGCTTCGTCTTGATCCTTGTTCTCCAGCTCGGGCACTCCTTCGCGAGGCTGTTTCCCCATCTGACTCGTTATCGGTACGCGACCTGGCTCCTGCAGGGCCTGCTTGCTTATCTGCCGATGATGCAGTTCGGCGTGGCCTGGTGTGGCATGACGGTGTTTCTCACGGCCTCGGCGGTGCTGGTGTTCCCGGCCGCGGTCGGCTGGCTGCTGTTCGGCCTGTGCGTGGCCGGGGACTTCGTGCTCTTCAAGCACTTCGGGCTCAACTGGTTCGACACCGTTTACGGCGTGGTGGAGGCGGTGCTGATCCCGCTCGTCGTGATCGGTCTGTCGCGGATGTCGAGCATGATCGTGCAGTTGCACCGCTCTCGTGCCGAACTGGCCCACTTGGCCGTCGACGGTGAGCGACTGCGTTTTGCGCGGGATCTGCACGATGTGCTCGGTTACAGCCTCTCGGCCGTTTCCCTCAAGTGTGAACTGGCCTACCGCTTGCTGACGGATGCCCCGTCCAAGGCGCGGGAGGAGCTGGTCGAGGTGCTCGGCACCTCCCGGAAGGCTCTGGCTGATGTGCGGTCGGTCAGCAGGGGGTACCGGGAGATGTCGCTCTCCGGTGAGGCGGACGCGGCCGTGTCGATGCTGGCCGCGGCAGGAATCAGGGCCGATGTGCGCTACGACTGCGGGCAGTTGCCGGGTCCGGTGGACACCGCCCTCGCGGCGGTGTTGCGCGAGGGACTGACGAACATGCTGCGGCACAGCAAGGCCGAGCACTGTGTGATCAGGGCCGAAGTCCAGGACGCCACCGTACGCCTCAGCCTCGCCAATGACGGTGTCGGGCGCACATCCCGGACCGCCCGCTCGGTCGCCGACGGGGGACTCGCCGTGCTACAGCGACAGATCGGCGCGTTCGGCGGCACTCTTCGCCACCTGCCGGATGCCGACGCCTGGTTCCGCGTCGAGGCCGTGGTCCCGCTGAGCGAGCCGGCCCGGGCCGCGTCCGCTTCCCGATCAGCCAGACGCGTCGCGCCCGACGGCGATGCCGCGGCCGGGCAGGTCTGTGAGTCCCGGCAGGCGGACATGGTGCCGAGGGCCGCCGCGGCAATCGCCTTCGCGGTGCTCGTCGGTTACTTCGTGGCCATGTCCGTCAAAGCCCTCCCCTACGAGCCCGGGCCCGCGCGGTTCGCGGCGGTGGAAGTCTGGTTCCTGGGCGCTCTCGGGCTTCAGCTGGCTCAGTCGTTCCACTGGCGTCTGCCCTGGTCGGCGTGGTGGGCAGGGACGCCAGGGTGCGTCGCGCTAGGACTGCAGGTGGTGTTGCAGTTCGTTCCGTTCCTGCTGTTCGGAAAAGACTGGCTGGGGCTGTCCGGCTTCGTGGCGGGCTCCGCTCTTCTCGTGCTGCCCGCTGCCGCCGCCTGGCCGGTGTTCGCCGCCGTGATTGCGAGCGACACGGTCGCGCTGTATGCGGTGGGCACCGTCACGCAGGAGATCATCTACGACTCCGCGTATGACGTGATCTGTGCCCTGGTCGTCTTCGGTCTGACCCGCATGGCTCAGCTCGCCAACGAACTGCACTGGTCGCGCGCCGAGATCGCCCGGCTCGCTGTGATCACCGAGAGGCTCCGTTTCGCGCGTGATCTGCACGATCTGCTGGGCTTCAGTCTTTCCGCGATCACCCTCAAGTGCGAGCTGGTGCGCAGGCTGGCCGAGGACAAGCCGGTGCAGGCGCAGGAGGAGCTGACCGAGGTGCTCCGGATCACGCGGCAGGCGCTGGCCGACGTACGGAGCGTGGCGGGCGGCACGCATCGGATGAGCCTGAGCGCGGAGGCGGAGAGCGCGACCGCCATGCTCGCCGGTGTGGGGATAGCGGCGAGCGTGCGGCTGGAGTGTGGGGAACTGCCCGCAGACGTCGACACCGTGCTGGCCACGCTGCTGCGCGAGGGGTTGACCAACGTGCTGCGGCACAGCAAGGCGAAACAGTGCACGATCACCGCCGAGCGGGCGGGCGACGCGGTGCGTCTGCAACTGGTCAACGACGGCGTTGACGGCACCGACACCTCCGTACTCGACTCCAGCGGCGGCGGCAGCGGCATCGGGAATCTGCACACCCGCGTCGCGGCCGTCGGCGGCCACCTCACTGCCGGCGCGTGTGCCGACGGCTGGTTCGAGCTGTCCGCCGAGGTCGGACTGGAGCCGGCGGCGGCCTAGGGCACGCGCCGTGACGGGGGAATGGTGAGCACACTCGCGGCCGACCGCGCGGACGCGGAGTCCGCGTCGGTCGGCAGTCGGGAACTGCTGCCGCGTAAGGCGTGCGAGCTGGTGCGCAGGCCGGCCGAGGACAAGCCGGTGCAGGCGCAGGAGGAGCTGACCGAGGTGCTCCGGATCACGCGGCAGGCGCTGGCCGACGTACGGAGGGTGGCGGGCGGCACGCACCGGATGAGCCTGAGCGCGGAGGCGGAGAGCGCGACCGCCATGCTCGCCGGTGTGGGCATCCGGGCCCAGGTCCGGCTCGACTGCGGGGAACTGCCCCGTGACGTCGACTCCGTCCTCGCGACCCTGCTGCGCGAGGGGCGGACCAACGTGCTGCGGCACAGCAAGGCGAAACAGTGCACGATCACCGCCGAGCGGGCGGGCGACGCGGTGCGTCTGCAACTGGTCAACGACGGTGTGGACGGCACCGACACGACCATCCTCGACTCCGGTGACGGCGGCAGCGGCATCCGCAACCTGTCGACGCGTGTGACGGCGGCAGCGGCATCCGCAACCCGTCGACGCGTGTGACGGCGGTCGGCGGCCGTCTTACGGCGGGAGCACGCACGGACGGCTGGTTCGAACTGGCGGCAGAAGTGGCGCTGGAGCCGGCGGGATAGCGACGCGGAAGGGCGCCGGACCCACCAGCGCCTTCACGGCGTCTACAGCCAGCCCGCCTCCCGGGCGATGCGGATCGCGTCCACGCGGTTGCGGGCGTTGAGCTTGGTGACGGCGGACGTCAGATAGTTGCGCACGGTGCCCGAGGACAGGTGGAGCCGGGCGGCGATGTGCGTCGGTTCGTGGCCCTCGGCGGCCAGATGCAGCACCTCCTGCTCACGCTCGGTGAGCGGTGAGGGTCCGGAGTCGAGGGTGGCGAGGGCCAGTTGGGGGTCGATGACCCGCTGACCCGAGGCGACCTTGCGGATCGCGTCGCACAGCGCGTCCGGGTCGGAGTCCTTCGGCAGGAAACCCGAGACGTGCGCGGCCAGTGCCCGTCTCAGGTTGCCGGGTCTGCCGAGGCTGGTCAGGATCAGCGTCCGGCATTCCGGAAGGCTGGTGTGCAGGTCGGCCGCCGCGGTGATGCCGTCCGTGCCGGGCAGGTCGATGTCCAGAATGGCGACATCAGGACGCAAGGCCACCGCGGTGGGCACGATGTCGGCACCCGAGGACAGCTCCGCCACGATCTCCAGGCCCGGCTCCAGCTGGATCAGCTGCACCAGCGCCTTGCGCAGCATGTGCATGTCCTCGGCTATCAGAACCCGTACCACATTCTCCCCCGTCGAGCCCACGTCACAAAGCGGTCTCGGCCATTATGCAGGAGGGCAGTGGCCAGAGCCGGTGGCGTGAAGTCGATCCGACCCGCGCGGGCCCGCCCCCGGGCACTCCACCGAAACTCCAGAATTCCTCCAGTACACCTTTCCATCCTCCCTTCGCCCCACTGCCGGACGGCATCGGGGCGAAGGGAGACAGGACCGGAGATGAACTCACCCCGCGGCTTGAAAGATGTGCTCTGACATGGCGAGGCCCAAGCGTCCCGGCCGCTGGCGCCGTCTGCTGGGACGCTGTCTGCGCCCGGTCGGTGAGGCGCTCATGATCCACGGCGGTGTCGACCTGTACCTCAAGGCGGCGGGCGGCCCCCGTGCCCGGCTGCATGGCCTCGACAACGGCTTCCGGCTCATGCTCGCCACCGACGCGGACGGCCCGCCGCCGGGCCATCCGGAGCGGCTGCGCCCCGATGTCCCGCTCACCGCACTGGAGTTGGCGCTGCTGCGGGACCTGCTGGACGGCGTACCGGGATTTCCCAGGTGAGCGGGGTGCCCGCAGACACAGTCGGTCTTCGAGTGTCCGTGTAGGGCGGACCCGCACAGTGGGATGGACCGACGTCCGTGCCGACGACGTCCGTGCCGAGCGGGGGAGTACGAGAGATGACAGCAGCGAGGAGCTTCACACACGCCCTGGTCGAGCGATTCGCCGAGCGCGCAGGTCACACCGCCCTGCTCTGCCTGGCGGAGACGGACGAGCCGGGCGGCGCCGTCGCCCACCCCTACCGGGAACTCGACGCCCGCGCCCGTACGGTGGCCGCCGCGCTGCACCGCCACCGCCTCACCGGCGCACCGGTGCTGGTCGCCACCGAGGGCGGCGTGCACACGGTGGCGGCGCTGCTCGGCTGCCTCTACGCGGGCGCCGTCGCCGTCCCGGTGCCCCCGCCGGACGGCTCGCGCGCCGCCGCCGAACGCACCGCCCTCATCGCCGCCGAGACCGGCGCCCCGCTGCTGCTCACCCACTCCACGTACGCCCCCGAGTTCTCGCGGAGGCTCGCCGACGCGGGCCGTCCGGCGGTGATGTGCCTGGCCGTCGACGGGCTTGTGGACGACGGCGACGCCGACGTGCCGCTCCCGTCCGTGGCAGGCAGCGACACCGCCCTCATCCAGTACACCTCCGGCACCACCGCCGCCCCGCGCGGCGTCCAGGTCACCCATGCCAACCTGCTCGCCACCATGGAGGACCTCCGTCGGGCTCTGCGCACCGACGCCGGCGCGCGCATCGGCGGCTGGTTGCCGCTCCATCACGACCTCGGTCTGGTGGGCCAGTTGCTGCACCCGCTGTGGCTGGGAGCGACCGCCGTGCTCATGCCCGGACGGCTGTTCGCCGCCCAGCCGCTGCGCTGGCTGCGTGAGGTCGCCCGGCACGGCGTCACCGTCACCGCCGCGCCCGACTCCGCCTACGACCGTTGCCTGGCCGCCGTCACCGACGCCGACCTCGCCGAGCTGGACCTCGGCCGGCTGGTCACCGCCGTCAACGCCGCCGAACCCGTCTCCGCCGTCACCCAGACCGCCTTCGCCCGGCGCTTCGCCGCCGCCGGTCTCACCCCGGGGGCCCTCGTCACCGGCTACGGTCTGGCAGAGGCGACCCTGCTCGTCACCGTCGGCGGCTCCGGTCCCGCCGCGACGATCACCGTCGGCGCCGGCGAACTGGAGCGCGGCCGGCTCTCTCCACCGGAGCCGGGCCGCCCGGTGCGCACGCTCGTCAGCTCCGGACGCCCGGCTTCCGTCACCGTCCGCATCGTCGACCCGGCCTCCGCCGAGATACTGCCGGGGGGCACGGTGGGGGAGATCTGGGTCCGCGGCGAGGCCGTCACCACGGGCTACTGGCACAGGCCGCTGGAGACCGCCGCCTCCTTCGGCGCCGTCACCGCGTGCGGCGAGAGCGGCTACCTGCGCACCGGCGACCTGGGTGCCCTGTACGACGGGGAGCTGTATGTGACGGGCCGTATCAAGGACGCCCTGCTGGTCGACGGCCGCACTCTGCATCCACAGGAGGCGGAGCGTCAACTGTCCCGCCGCGGCACTCCGTTCGGCTCGGCGGTGGTGCTGGCCGAGCCCGGCGGCCACGAGGAGATTGTCGCCATCCAGGAGGTGCACGGCGCCCTCTGGAGCCCGAGCCAGCTCGCCGGTCTCGCCGACCGCGTCCGTGACTGTCTGCACGGCGAGTTCGGCGCCGAGCCCGGCCGGGTCGTGCTGGTGCGCCCCGGCACCGTACGCCGCACCACCAGCGGCAAGGTCCGCCGCTCCCTCATGCGCGACCTGTATCTGCGCGGTGAACTCCGCCCCCTGTACGACCGGCCGGGCACCCCGGCCGCGGAAGAGGAGCTCAGCACATGACCACCCACGCGCCGACACGGACAGGGGCGTCCCCGGCACCCGTACCGCACGGTGAAGCCCGGGCTCCGGACTGCGTAGAGCGGCGCGCGGCCCGCCTGGAGCAGCGCTTCGGCGACCCGGGCGACCGCGCCAACCCGCTGGGGTTCCGTGCTCTGCTGACCGCCGACGAGGAGCGCGAACTGCTGCCCGCCGCCGAGGACGTGCTGGACGACGAGGGCTTCGGGGCCGAACTGGTGCCTGAGGCCCTCGGCGGGCGGCTGCACGACGCGGAGGGCCTCGCCCGGATGCTCCGCCCGGTCTTCCGCCGTGATGTCGCCCTCGGCTTCGGGTACGGCATCACCTCGCTGTTCGCCGCCGCCCCCGTCTTCGCCGCGGGTTCCGAGGACCAGCGCGCCCACACCGCCCGCCTGCTGGCCTCCGGCGGCCGGGCCGCCATCGTGCACCGCTCCCTCGCGCACGGCACCGCGATGCTCCGCGGCGAGGTCGAGGCCATGCCGTACGGCGTCGACGGCTATGTGCTGCGCGGCCGGAAGGACGTGGTGATCAACGCGGAACGGGCGGGTGCGGTCGTCGCCTACGTCCGCACCGACCCGGCCCCCGGCCCCGCCGCTCATTCGGTGTTCCTGCTCGACCCCGACCCGCTGCGCCGTGAAGGGCTACGGCTGCTGCCCCGGCGTCCCGCCACCGGCCTGCGCGGCTGCCGCTTCGCCGGATACGAGTTCGACGACTGCCGGATACCGGGCACCGCACTGGTCGGCGACGAGGGCACCGGCGTCCGGCTCGCGCTGCGCACCTTCCAGCTCAACCGCACGCTGATCACCGGAGCGGTGATCGCCTCCGTGGACACGGTGCTGCGGGCGGCCGTGCGCGCCGCGGGCACCCCAGGACGGCGCCAGCGCTCCGTCCTCGCCGGAGTGTTCGCCGATCTCCTGGCGGCCGACGGGTTCGCCACCGCCGTGCTGCGCGGCCTGTCCCTGCTGCCCACCAGCGCGCATCTGGCCGCCGCCGGGCTCAAGTACCTGGTTCCGGACCTGCTCCGGGACGACCTGGAGGAGCTGGCCACCGTGCTCGGGGCCGGCGGCTACAGCCGGGACACGGACCAGGGCATGCTCTCCAAGCTGCTGCGCGATCTGCCGGCCGCCGGCCTCGGCCACGCCGGCACCGCCTCCTGCCAGGCCGTCCTCGTCCCGCAGCTCCCCCTGCTGGCGCGCGGCTCGTGGGGCCGTGAATCGGCGCCCCCGCCCGCGCTGTTCCTCCCCGGTGCCACGGTCCCCGCCCTCGACATCTCCGCCCTCCAGGTGGCGGGCGGCGGCGACTTCCTCGTGGCGGCGCTCGACGCGGGCATCGCCCGCCTCACCGGACCGGGCGCGCCGGGCGACCCGTACGGCGATGTTCTGCGCACCATGGCCGGGGCCTTCCGCGGCGCCCTGCTCGACCTGAGGGAGAGCTGCCTGGCCGTGGAGCCCGGCGACCGGGCGGCGCTCTCCGGCTCCGCCCTGCCCGCGCTCGCGGACCGGCACGCGGTGTTGTGTGCCGCGGGCGCCGTCCTCGGCACCTGGGAGCACCACACCGAGGGCTTTCCGGCCGACCCGGCCTGGCCTGTGCTCGCCCTGCACCGGCTGGGCCGCCGCCTCGGCCTCACTCTGCCGTCCCTCCCCGCGGACTGCGTCGACCGTGTGGCCGAGGAGCTGCTGGCGCGCTTCGCCGCCGGCCGCGGGTTCGATCTCCACGACGCACCCCTGGCGGAAGCAGGTACCCCGTGAAAAGGACCGCCGTAGCCGAACCCCTCGCAATGCCGGGACCCGACGCCCCCTGGAGCCGGGTCAGACAGTCCATGGCCTGGCACGGACACGTGGTGGTGTACGCCGACTGGCACGACTGGCTGCCGGCCACCCTCGCCGATCCGCAGCTTCGCCTGCTGCTCGGCGCCCGGGACTGGCAGCGACTGCACGCCCTGGCCCAGCCGCAGGCACGGGACCGCTTCGCGGCCTCCCGGCTGCTGCTGAAGCACGCCGCGGGAGCCGCCCTGCAGACCACGCCCGACGCCGTGGAACTCGCCTCCAAGGCGGGCGGGCGCCCGTATCTGCGCGGCTGCGACCAGATCGAGGTGAGCCTGAGCCACACCGGGGATCTGCTGGTGGTGGGGCTCAACCGGCGCGGCCGGATCGGTGTCGACACCGAGCCGGCCGGGCGCCGCATCCAGTACTCGGCGGTGGAGCGGCACCTGTGCACCCCCGCCGAACGCCGCACGCTCGCCGGGCTGCCGCCCGAGGAGCAGCGCGAGGCCCTGCTGCGCACCTGGACGCTGAAGGAGGCCTACACCAAGGCGCTCGGACAGGGCATGCGGATGGGCTTCACCCAGTTCGGCTTCGACGCGGGGCACACCACCCTCCTCACCCCGCAGGGCGCTCCCGCCTCGCACGGCGAGTGGACCTTCGGCACCTTCGAACTGCCCGGCGGCTATCTGGCGGGCGTGGCCTGCCACGACGCGGGATACGGCGACGAGGGGGACACGGCGGTGTCGACCATGCTCGACGAGGGGTTCCTCGCGGAGGTGGTGGACCTGGTGGGCCGCGCGACGCAGTGACCGGCCGAGGCTTCACCGGGTTGTGCGCGGTGACAGGCCGGTGAGCGCGCCGAGTCGCCGGAACACACCGAAGGCCCCGCCGCCCGTCCTGGGGAAGGTCGGGAGGCGGGGCCTTCGGTCAAGCTCTTGGGTCCGTACCCGCGTGGCGAACGCAGGCCGCGTACGGACCCGGGTGCCGGGTGGGAGCGGATGAGAGAGGGCCCGCTCGGTTCCCTCCGGCGTCAAATCAAGTGTCAGCCCTTGAGGGCACCGACCTTGGAAGCCAGTGCCGACTTCTTGTTGGCAGCCGCGTTCTTGTGGATGACGCCCTTCGAGACAGCCTTGTCGAGCTGACGCGCGGCAGCGCGCTGGAGCTCGGTGGCCTTCTCGACGTCACCCGCGGCGGCGGCCTCACGGGCCTTGCGGATCGCGGTGCGAAGCGAGGACTTGACGGCCTTGTTGCGCAGGCGCGCCTTCTCGTTCGTCTTGTTCCGCTTGATCTGGGACTTGATGTTCGCCACGAATGAGCCTTTACAGGTTCAGGCACGCGAGACGGGCTGTCCCACGCGCCGGTGATTTCTTGAAGACGTGTCTCGCGCTGAGAGGGCAGGAAACACAGCCACCCAGACTACCAGCCGCCTTCCGACCCGCCCAAACCGGTCTCGCCGGGCCCCGTCCGAGCCCTCGGACACCCGCCCGGCCCCCGCGTATGCGCCGCTCCGCCCGGGCTTCGGCGCGCCCCGAAACGGTGGCAAACCGCCTGAAACACCCCTCGCGCCCGCCCCCGCGCACGCCGCCGCGACCGGTCTCGGCACAGCCCACACCGGTCACAACCTCCCGCGCGTGGGACGATGGAGGCTACGTATCGATCCGACCCGAGACCGCAGACGCTGCGGACGCCTCAAGAATCAGGACCCTGCGTGCCCGCGACCCCTACCCATGTGCCCGAGCCGAGCCGTACCGCCCCGGCTCTGATCCGCAATTTCTGCATCATCGCGCACATCGACCACGGCAAGTCCACGCTCGCCGACCGGATGCTCCAGCTGACCGGCGTCGTCGAGCAGCGGCAGATGCGCGCCCAGTACCTCGACCGCATGGACATCGAGCGCGAGCGCGGCATCACGATCAAGTCCCAGGCGGTGCGTCTGCCGTGGGCCCCGACCCACGATCCGGGCAACACGCACATCCTGAACATGATCGACACCCCGGGTCACGTCGACTTCACCTACGAGGTCTCGCGGTCGCTCGCCGCGTGCGAGGGGACCATCCTCCTCGTCGACGCCGCCCAGGGCATCGAGGCCCAGACCCTCGCCAACCTCTACCTGGCGATGGAGAACGACCTCACGATCATCCCCGTGCTGAACAAGATCGACCTGCCGGCCGCGCAGCCCGAGAAGTTCGCCGAGGAGCTCGCGAACCTCATCGGGTGCGAGCCGGCCGACGTGCTCAAGGTCTCCGCCAAGACCGGCCTCGGCGTCGAGGCCCTGCTCGACAAGGTCGTCGAGCAGATCCCGGCGCCGGTCGGTGTCGCGGACGCGCCGGCCCGTGCGATGATCTTCGACTCGGTGTACGACTCCTACCGCGGCGTGGTGACGTATGTCCGTGTTGTCGACGGACAGCTCAACAAGCGTGAGCGCATCAGGATGATGTCGACCGGCGCCACCCACGAGCTGCTGGAGATCGGCGTCAACTCGCCCGAGATGCTCCCGGCCGACGGGCTCGGGGTCGGCGAGGTCGGCTATCTGATCACCGGTGTGAAGGACGTCCGCCAGTCCAAGGTCGGTGACACCATCACCAGCCAGGCCAAGGGGGCCGAGAAGCCCCTCGGCGGTTACAAGGACCCCAAGCCGATGGTCTTCTCGGGTCTGTATCCGCTCGACGGCTCCGACTACCCGGACCTGCGCGAGGCCCTCGACAAGCTCCAGCTCAACGACGCCGCGCTCGTCTACGAGCCGGAGACCTCCGCCGCCCTCGGCTTCGGTTTCCGCGTCGGCTTCCTCGGCCTGCTCCACCTCGACGTGATCCGTGAGCGTCTGGAGCGCGAGTTCGGGCTCGACCTGATCGCCACCGCGCCCAACGTGGTGTACCGCGCGATCATGGAGGACGGCACCGAGCATGTCGTCACCAACCCGAGCGAGTTCCCCGAGGGCAAGCTCGCCGAGGTCTACGAGCCGGTCGTACGGGCGACGATCCTCGCGCCCACCGAGTTCATCGGCGCGATCATGGAGCTGTGCCAGACCCGCCGCGGCACGCTGCTCGGCATGGACTACCTGTCCGAGGACCGCGTCGAGATCCGCTACACCCTCCCGCTCGCGGAGATCGTCTTCGACTTCTTCGACCAGCTGAAGTCCAAGACCCGCGGCTATGCGTCGCTGGACTACGAGCCCACCGGCGAGCAGAGCAGCTCCCTGGTCAAGGTGGACATCCTGCTGCACGGCGACAAGGTGGACGCCTTCTCGGCGATCACCCACAAGGACCAGGCGTACGCGTACGGCGTCCGGCTCGTCGCCAAGCTGAAGGAACTGATCCCGCGGCAGAACTTCGAGGTGCCGGTGCAGGCCGCCATCGGCTCCCGGGTGATCGCCCGCGAGACCATCCGCGCCATCCGCAAGGACGTACTCGCCAAGTGTTACGGCGGTGACATCTCCCGTAAGCGGAAGCTGCTGGAGAAGCAGAAGGAGGGCAAGAAGCGGATGAAGATGGTGGGTTCAGTGGAAGTTCCGCAGGAGGCCTTCATCGCGGTGCTCTCCAGCGATGACGGCGCGAGCTCGGCCAAGAGCAAAAAGTAGCCACCGCTGTAGGGCAAATCGGGGGAAAGGGGCCCGTCGCGTGAGGCGCGGCGGGCCCCCGTGTCTGTGCGCGATGGCTCGGCGGAGGAAGCGAGTGACGTCCGCCTCTTACAAACCGGCTGGTCGGGCTCTACCCTGATGGCTGCCCGATGGGTTACTCGCGAGTTAAACAACGCCCGCGAGTGGAAACAGCAGAAATGAGCCAGCCGCACCGTCGCGGGCCCGGAGGATGTCGTGAGCCACACACAGACTTTGATCGAGAACCGTCCGCCGTCTGTCGCGGCCCTCTTCCTGGAGCGTGTGGCGGCCACGCCCGACGCCGAGGCCTACCGCTACCCCGTACCGTCGTCCACCGGTGAAGGCCCCGACGAGTGGAGGTCGCTGAGCTGGGGGCAGGCCGCCGAGCGGGTCCACGCGATCGCCGCCGGACTGATCGAGCTGGGCGTACGCCCCGAGGAACGCGTCGCGCTCGCCTCCTCCACCCGTCTCGAATGGATCCTCGCCGACCTCGGCATCATGTGCGCCGGCGCGGCCACGACCACCGTCTATCCGCAGACCAACGCCGACGAGTCGGCCTTCATCCTCTCCGACTCCGAGAGCAAGGTCCTGGTCGCGGAGAACGCCGGCCAGCTCGCCAAGGTGCTCGAGAAGCGCTCCGAACTGCCCGGCCTCCACCATGTCGTCGTCATCGACCCGGCGGGCGTCGAGTCCGGGGACTGGATCCTCACCCTCGCCGAGCTGGAGGCCCGTGGCACGGCCTATCTGGCGAAGCACCCCGGGCTGATCAAGGAGCGGGTCGGCGCGATCACCAAGGACCAGCTCGCCACCCTCATCTACACCTCCGGCACCACCGGCCGCCCCAAGGGCGTGCGCCTGCCGCACGACAACTGGTCGTACATGGCCAAGGCCATCGCCGCGACCGGACTGCTAGGCGCCGACGACGTGCAGTACCTGTGGCTGCCGCTCGCCCATGTCTTCGGCAAGGTGCTCACCTCCGGGCAGATCGAGATCGGGCACGTCACCGCGGTCGACGGCCGGGTCGACAAGATCATCGAGAACCTTCCGGTGGTGCAGCCGACGTACATGGCGGCCGTGCCGCGCATCTTCGAGAAGGTCTACAACGGCGTGGCCGCCAAGGCCCGCGCGGGCGGGGCCGCCAAGTACAGGATCTTCCAGTGGGCCGCCGAGGTCGCCCGCGAGTACGCCAAGGTCACCCAGGACACCTTCCGGCGCACCGGCACCCAGTCCGCGCCCTTCGCCCTCGCGGCCAAGCACAAGGTCGCCGACACACTCGTCTACGCCAAGATCCGCGAGGCGTTCGGCGGCCGGCTGCGGGCCTGTGTCTCCGGCTCCGCGGCCCTCGCGCCCGAGATCGGCTACTTCTTCGCCGGTGCCGGCATCCACATCCTGGAGGGTTACGGCCTCACCGAGTCCTCCGCGGCCTCGTTCGTGAACCCGGGGGAGGCCTACCGCACGGGCACGGTCGGCAAGCCGCTGCCCGGCACCGAGGTGCGCATCGCGGACGACGGCGAGATCCTGCTGCGCGGCCCCGGCATCATGGAGGGCTACCACGGGCTGCCGGAGAAGACCGCCGAGGTGCTGGAGGCGGACGGCTGGTTCCACACCGGAGACATCGGCGAGCTGTCCCCGGACGGCTATCTGCGCATCACCGACCGCAAGAAGGACCTCATCAAGACCTCCGGCGGCAAGTACATCGCGCCCGCCGAGGTCGAGGGACAGTTCAAGGCGGTGTGCCCGTATGTCTCCAACATCCTGGTGCACGGCGCCGACCGTAACTTCTGCACCGCGCTCATCGCCCTGGACGAGGCCGCGATCCTCGAGTGGGCGAAGGAGAACGGCCTCGAGGGCAGGTCGTACGCCGAGGTCGTCGCCGCTCCCGCCACGGTCGGGATGGTCGACGGCTATGTCCGGGAACTCAACGCCGGGCTCCAGCGCTGGCAGACCATCAAGAAGTTCCGGCTGCTGCCGCGGGACCTCGATGTGGAGCACGGTGAGATCACACCGAGCCTGAAGCTGAAGCGGCCGGTGGTGGAGCGGGAGTACAAGGATCTCATCGACGGGATGTACGCGGGGACGCGCGAGGCGTAGGCCCGCTCGCGGCCCGGGGGCGCGGCCTCCGGGCCGCGACCTGCGCCAACTCCCGCACCCGCCCGCATAGTTCCGGCTTCGGTGCCTCAAGGGGCGTATCCGGCCGAGGCCACCACCAGGAGCCCGCGTGAGCCGTCGCGGACGAGCGTGGGCCGTCACGAGCCGCCACCGGCCGGCGTGTGCGACCGCGAACCACCATGAGTCGCCACGAGCCCGCGTGAGCCGCCGCGGGCCGGCCGGAGTCAAGCCGTACCGGCCGGAGTCGGCCATGAGTCGCCACGACCCGCGAGAGTCGGTGCAAGCCGGCCGGAGCCGCCATGATCCCCGGCGAGCAGAGGACGTAGATCCGTTGCTCGAATCCGACCGTCTTCGCGCACATCCGTAGCACTGTTCTCACCCTCGACGGCCCACTTCGGTAACTCGGTGTTTATGGACGGGTCCGGTCTGTCACTCTGTCCGCATCGCCGGAGGCGTATTCGTCGGAGTTCGTCGGAACTGCTCGGGGAGCCGTCCATGGGGGCCATTCCCACGCAACGGGAGACCGTCTTCCGTGCCCCTGACACGCCCGCGCACGGGGGCGCGGCGCTGCACACGGTGGTGCGTACGACGCTGCCCGGCGGCCCGCTCGCGCCGGGCGCCGCCCGCCGTTTCGTGCGCGCCGCCCTCTCCGCGTGGGCCGAGGCGGCCGAACCCGACACCTTCACCGAGCGGCTGGCCGACGACGTCCTGGTCGTGGTCAGCGAACTGGTCACCAACGCGGTCGTGCACGCGGGCACCGACGTCGACATCGTCTGCCGCCTCCACGAGGGAGAGGACGAACCGCCCGGCTTCCTCGTCGAGGTCTCCGACCACCACCCCTCGCGCCCGGTGCGGGAGGACGCGACCGAGCGCACCTACGGCATACCCGAGTACGGCCGCGGTCTGCGCCTCGTCGGCGCGCTCTCCAGGGCCTGGGGGATCACCTACCGCACCGCGACCAAGACCGTCTGGGCGCAGCTGCCCCTCGACGGCGCGCCGGCCGCCGAGGACGGCATCGAGGCCTGCGCCGCTGAGGGCACCCTGGAGTGCGGTCCGAGCCCGGCCGAGATCCTCGGGCCCGACTCCACCCCCTACACCGAGCCCGGACGGGGGGTGCCCGACCGGGACTGGCGGGGCAGGGGCGCGCTCTCCTTCCTCGCCGAGGCGTCCGACCTGCTCGCCGGACAGCTCGACGAGGACCTGGTCGCCGCGCTCACCGGGCAGCTCCTCGTGCCGCGGCTCGCCGACTGGTGCGCGGTGTGGCTCGAGGACGAGGCGACCGGCTGGCACGGTCCCGAGACGGCGGTCGCCACCGGGCCGCGTCTGGCCCGCGTCTGGCATGGCAGCGAGAACCGCATCGAGGAGCTGCGCCGGGTGCTGGAGAAGGATCCGCCGCGCCTGCCGGAGTCGGTGCGTTCCCGGGCGGTGCCCGTGCCCTGGCCCGGGGAGGCGCTCGGCCCGCGAGGCGCGACCGGGGCCGCGCTGGCCTACCGGCTGATCGCCGGCGGCAGGCCGCTCGGCACGCTGGTCATCGGGCGGGCGGGGCTGCTGCGCTTCCCCGACGAGGTCACCGGGCTCGTGGAGGATCTCAGCCGCCGGGTGGCTCTCGCCATCGGGGCGGCCCGGCAGTACGCGCGCCAGGCCACCATCAGCAGGGTGCTCCAGCGGGGACTGCTGCCGGGAGCCGTCGCCGAGATCCCCGGGGTGAGCAGCGCGCTCGTGTACGAACCATGCGACAAGGGCGGCCCCAGCGGCGACTTCTACGACCTCTTCCCGGCGGGTCACGGACGGTGGTGCTTCGCGCTCGGCGACGTCCAGGGCAAGGGCCCGGAGGCGGCGGTCGTGATCGGGCTGGCCCGCCCCTGGCTGCGGCTGCTGGCCCGCGAGGGATATGCGGTACCCGACGTCCTGGACCGCCTCAACCAGCTCCTCCTCGACGACGCCACGGAGGCGGCGGACGCGGCGGCGCGGGCGCTGGTGGCGGCGGGCGCCCCCGTGCCGGTCGCCGACGGCGGCCCCCACGCGCGTTTCCTCTCCCTGCTCTACGGCGAGCTGATCCCCTTCGAAGGCGGGGTGCGCTGCACGCTCGCCTCCGCGGGGCATCCGCTGCCGCTGCTGCTGGGCCCGGACGGCGACGTACGGGTCGTGGCCCAGCCGCAGACCCTCCTCGGGGTCGTCGAGGACGTCACCTACGGATGCGAGACCTTCGAGCTGCGCTCCGGCGACACCCTGCTGTGCGTCACGGACGGGGTGACCGAGCGGCGCAGCGGGTCCCGCCAGTTCGACGACGGGGACGGGCTGGCGGCGGCGCTCGCCGGCTGCGCCGGGCTGAGCGCCCAGCTGATCGCGGAGCGGATCCGGACCCTGGTGCACGAGTTCGGCGCGAAGCCGCCGGAGGACGATCTGGCGCTGCTGGTGCTGCGGGCGGAGTGACGTGCCGCACCGAAACGGTCAGGTCCCCGGTGCTGGACAATGGAGGACATGCCTTCCGCACTCCCCGACGGCGAGCCCGTCCCCGACGACGGCACACTGCCCGCGCACGCGCTCGCCGGGGCCGCCGAGCGCCCCCTCGGGTTCTATCTCCATGTGCCGTACTGCGCGACGCGCTGCGGCTACTGCGACTTCAACACCTACACGGCGACGGAGCTGCGCGGCACGGGCGGGGTGCTGGCGTCACGCGACAACTACGCGCAGACGCTGATCGAGGAGATCCGGCTGTCCCGCAAGGTGCTGGGCGACGATCCGCGCGAGGTCCGCACGGTCTTCGTCGGAGGCGGCACACCGACTCTGCTGGCCGCCGAGGACCTCGTACGGATGCTGGGGGCGATCCGCGAGGAGTTCGGGCTGGCGGACGACGCCGAGGTGACGACGGAGGCGAACCCGGAGTCGGTCGACCCGGCGTATCTGGGGACCCTCCGCGAGGGCGGCTTCAACCGCATCTCCTTCGGCATGCAGAGCGCCCGCCCGCACGTACTGAGGATCCTGGACCGCACCCACACCCCGGGCCGTCCCGAGGCCTGTGTGGCCGAGGCACGGGCGGCGGGCTTCGCGCATGTGAACCTGGACCTGATCTACGGCACGCCGGGCGAGTCGGACGACGACTGGCGGGCCTCGCTGGACGCGGCGCTGGGCGCGGGCCCCGACCACATCTCGGCATACGCGCTGATCGTCGAGGAGGGCACCCAGCTCGCCCGCCGCATCCGCCGGGGCGAGATACCGATGACGGACGACGACGTCCACGCGGACCGCTATCTGATCGCGGACGAGGTGCTCGGCTCGGCGGGCTACGACTGGTACGAGGTCTCCAACTGGGCCACGTCGGAGTCCGGCCGCTGTCTGCACAACGAGCTGTACTGGCGCGGCGCCGACTGGTGGGGCGCGGGCCCCGGCGCGCACAGCCATGTGGGCGGGGTGCGCTGGTGGAACGTGAAGCACCCGGGGGCGTACGCGGCGGCGCTCACTTCGGGCCGCTCCCCGGGGGCCGGACGGGAGGTCCTGTCGGAGGAGGACCGCCGGGTGGAGCGCATCCTGCTGGAACTGCGCCTGAGGGAGGGCGTCCCGCTGTCGCTGCTCCGGCAGGAGGGGCTCGCGGCCGCACGCCGGGCCCTGACGGACGGACTCCTGGAGAAGGAACCGTACGACGAGGGCCGGGCGGTCCTCACCCTGAGGGGACGGCTGCTGGCGGACGCGGTGGTGCGGGACCTCGTGGACTGATCACTCCGGCGGGTGAATCGGTGCGGAACGCCGCTTCGGTCCCCCACCTGATTCGTCTGCCGCCGACAGGACGCGGACAAACGCGGCACGTGACGAAGTCCGGCGCCGGCCTGCCGCTGGCGATCCTGGGAATCGAGCTGGACACCGGCGAATACGGGACGTTTCCCGGAGTCAAGCCCCACCGCTACCGGTGACGAAGTCGATCAGTTCCTCCACCCGCCCCAGCAACTCCGGCTCCAGGTCCTTGTAGGACCGCACCCGCGACAGGATCCGCTGCCAAGCCGCCCCCGTGTTCGCCGGCCACCCCAGCGCCCGGCACACCCCGGTCTTCCAGTCCTGCCCGCGTGGCACCCGGGGCCAGCCGGCAATCCCCAGGGCCGCCGGCTTCACCGCCTCCCAGATGTCGATGTAGGGGTGGCCGACGACCAGCGCGTGTTCGCTGGTCACCGACTCGGCGATACGCCACTCCTTCGTACCCGGCACCAAGTGGTCCACGAGCACGCCCAGCCGCGCGTCCGGACCCGGCGCGAAGGACGACACGATCGACGGCAGATCGTCCACGCCCTCCAGGTACTCCACGACCACGCCCTCGATGCGCAGATCGTCGCCCCACACCTTCTCGACCAGCTCCGCGTCGTGGCGGCCCTCCACATAGATACGGCCGGCGCGGGCCACCCTGGCACGCGCCCCCGGGACGGCCACCGATCCCGACGCCGTACGCGTGGGACGCACCGGCGCCCTCGAGGGGCGCACCAGCGTCACCACCCGCCCCTCCAGCAGGAACCCCCGCGGCTCCAGCGGGAACACCCGGTGCTTGCCGAAGCGGTCCTCCAGGGTCACCGTGCCCGCCTCGCAGCGGATCACCGCGCCGCAGAAACCGGTGCGCGGCTCCTCGACCACGAGACCGGGGTCCGCCGGGACCTCCGGCACGGGCTGGGGCTTCTTCCACGGCGGGGTCAGGTCCGGCGAGTACTGGCGCATTCGGATGACGATAGGAGAAGCCCGGCCGCGGCGGACGCGGAAGGCGTCACGACACGCCGAAACGGGCCGCCAGTGCGTCGCGCTGCGCCCGGACGAACGCCGCGTCCACCACGGCACCGTGCCCCGGCACGTACACCGCGTCCCCGCCGCCGAGTTCGAGCAGCCGGTCCAGGGCCGCCGGCCAGTGCGAGGGGACCGCGTCCGGTCCCGCCTGCGGCTCGCCGGACTCCTCCACCAGGTCCCCGCAGAACACCACCTCCCGCTCGCCGGGGACGAGGACCACCAGGTCGTGCGCCGTGTGGGCCGGCCCCACGTTCGCCAGCAGCACCTGCACCCCGCCCAGGTCCAGCGTCCATTCGCCCGAGACCTGGTGGCGCGGGCGGACCAGCACATCCCCGGCCTCGGCCGCCACGGCCGCGTCCAGGCCGTGCCGCACCGCGTCCGCGACCAGCGCGTCACGCTCGTGGACGAACACCGCGTCGATGCCCACCGCCCCGAACACCTCCGCGCCCGCGAACGCCGCCGCCCCGAGGACATGGTCGAAGTGGGGGTGCGTCAGCGCGAGATGTGTCACACGCCGGTCCCCGCCGAGCGGCGCGAGCAGCCGCCGCGTCTCGGTGCGCAGCCGCGCGCCCTCGGCGAGACTCGATCCGGCGTCGATCATGAGCGCCCCTCGCTCGCCGACCACCAGGCCCGCCGTGCAGTCCCAGCCCGGAAGCCGCGTGCGCCCCGCCCGGGCGCTGAGCGCCTCCCACCCGGACTCTTCCCACCACACCGTCATGGGGGTGACGCTATCCGCAGACGCCCGGCCGGGCGGGACACCGTGGGACAGGTCGGTACACCTCGGCACGGCACGGGAGCCCGCCCTTGCCGGGGGCGTACCCGACGGCCGTACACTTGGCCCGGGGATGCTGGCACTCACCTGCGCAGAGTGCCAGGGGAAGCGTCAAGGGCACAGATCGCTGGAGGTGTGCGCATGCTGAGTGAACGCAGGCTCGAAGTGCTGCGCGCCATCGTCCAGGACTATGTGGGCACCGAGGAGCCGGTGGGCTCCAAGGCACTCACCGAGCGGCACAACCTCGGCGTCTCCCCGGCCACCGTCCGCAACGACATGGCCGCGCTGGAGGACGAGGGCTACATCGCCCAGCCGCACACCAGCGCCGGACGCATCCCCACGGACAAGGGCTACCGCCTCTTCGTCGACAAGCTCGCGGCCGTCAAGCCGATGACCGCGCCCGAGCGCCGCGCGATCCAGAACTTCCTGGAGGGCGCCGTCGACCTCGACGACGTCGTGGCGCGCACGGTACGACTGCTCGCGCAGCTCACCCGGCAGGTCGCCGTCGTGCAGTACCCGTCGCTGACCCGCTCGACGGTGCGGCACGTGGAACTGCTGGCGATGGCGCCCGCGCGGGTGATGCTCGTGCTGATCACCGACACCGGCCGGGTCGAACAGCGCATGATCGACTGCCCCGCGCCGTTTGGAGAAACGTCACTCGCGGATCTGCGGGCGCGGCTCAACAGCAGGATCGCCGGCCGCCGTTTCGCGGACGTCCCGCAGCTCGTGCAGGACCTGCCCGAGGCCTTCGAACCGGAGGACCGGGGCACGGTCTCCACGGTGCTCTCCACCCTTCTGGAGACCCTCGTGGAGGAGACCGAGGAGCGGCTGATCATCGGCGGCACCGCCAATCTCACCCGCTTCGTGCATGACTTCCCTCTCACCATCCGCCCCGTCCTGGAGGCGCTGGAGGAGCAGGTCGTCCTTCTCAAGCTGCTGGGCGAGGCGAAGGATCCGGCCATGCGGGTGCGTATCGGCCACGAGAACGCTCACGAGGGACTCAACTCCACGTCGGTGGTCTCCGTGGGCTACGGTTCGGGCGGCGAGGCAGTAGCGAAACTCGGCGTGGTCGGACCGACCCGCATGGATTACCCGGGAACGATGGGAGCGGTACGAGCGGTGGCACGGTACGTCGGACAGATCCTGGCGGAGTCGTAAGTGGCCACGGACTACTACGCCGTACTCGGCGTGCGCCGCGACGCGTCGCAGGAAGAGATCAAGAAGGCGTTCCGCCGGCTCGCCCGCGAGCTGCACCCGGACGTCAACCCCGATCCCAAGACGCAAGAGCGGTTCAAGGAGATCAACGCCGCGTACGAGGTGCTCTCGGACCCGCAGAAGAAGCAGGTCTACGACCTCGGCGGCGACCCCCTGTCCCAGGCGGGCGGCGCGGGCGCGGGCGGCTTCGGCGCGGGCGGCTTCGGGAACTTCTCGGACATCATGGACGCGTTCTTCGGCACGGCGTCGCAGCGCGGACCGCGCTCGCGCACCCGCCGGGGCCAGGACGCCATGATCAGGCTGGAGATCGAGCTCGACGAGGCGGCCTTCGGCACCACGAAGGACATCCAGGTCGACACGGCCGTCGTCTGCAACACCTGCAACGGCGAGGGCGCCGCGCCCGGCACGTCCGTGCAGACCTGTGACATGTGCCGCGGTCGCGGCGAGGTCTCGCAGGTCACGCGGTCCTTCCTGGGCCAGGTCATGACCTCCCGACCCTGCCCCCAGTGCCAGGGCTTCGGCACGATCGTCCCGAACCCGTGCCCGGAGTGCGCGGGCGACGGCCGGGTGCGCTCCCGCCGGACGCTCACCGTCAAGATCCCCGCGGGCGTCGACAACGGCACCCGGATCCAGCTGGCGGGCGAGGGCGAGGTCGGCCCCGGCGGCGGCCCCGCCGGCGATCTGTACGTGGAGATCCACGAGCTGCCGCACACGACCTTCCAGCGCCGCGGCGACGACCTGCACTGCACGGTCACCATCCCGATGACGGCGGCGGCCCTCGGCACCAAGGTGCCGCTGGAGACGCTGGACGGCATGGAGGAGGTCGACATCCGTCCCGGCACGCAGTCCGGGCAGTCGATCCCGCTGCACGGCCGCGGCGTCACGCATCTGCGCGGCGGTGGCCGGGGCGACCTGATCGTGCACGTCGAGGTGCAGACGCCGTCGAAGCTGGACCCCGAGCAGGAGCGCCTGCTGAGGGAACTGGCGAAGCTGCGCGGTGAGGAACGGCCGCAGGGCCAGTTCCAGCCGGGGCAGCAGGGACTGTTCTCGCGCCTGAAGGACGCGTTCAACGGACGCTGACCTTGAGCGGACCTCCGGCGCCGGCCCCTGTGCCCGGCGCCGGACGTGCTTCAAGGGGGCCGCCGCTTCCCGGCCCGGCTTCCTCCTGCCCCGGCGTCCTCCTGCCCCGGCGTCCTCCCGGCCCCGCTCGGCCCACGCGAGTACACCCTCCGCCGCCCCTGACCCACGGATGTCTCCCGGGGTATATGCCGGCGGAAGCCCGGATTCGGACTTGTTCAAAGGACGTGACAACATGCCGTCATGTCCTCCGTGCTGACCGATCTCCTCAGTCACCCGATCGTGCAGGCCCCCATGGCGGGCGGCGCCTCCGTGCCGCAGCTCGCCGCCGCCGTGTCCGAGGCGGGCGGCCTGGGGTTCCTCGCCGCCGGATACAAGACCGCCGACGGCATGTACCAGGAGATCAAGCAGCTCCGCGGGCTCACGGCACGGCCCTTCGGCGTGAACGTGTTCATCCCGCAGTCCGACCAGGCCGACCCCGCCGCCGTCGAGGTCTACGCCGAACAGCTCGCCGGCGAGGCCGCCTGGTACAAGGCCGAGCTGGGCGACCCCGACCGCGGCCGCGACGACGGCTACGACGCCAAGCTCGCCGTCCTCCTCGACAACCCGGTGCCGGCGGTCTCCTTCCACTTCGGGGTGCCCGCCCCGTCGGTTCTTGAGTCCCTGCGCCGCGCGGGCACCTTCACCCTGGTCACCGCGACCAGCGCCGAGGAGGCCCTCGCCGTACAGGAGGCGGGCGCCGACGCCGTGATCGCACAGGGCGTGGAGGCCGGCGGCCATCAGGGCACCCACCGCGACAGCGCCGAGAACGACGGCTCCGGCACCGGGCTGCTCTCCCTCGTCCCACAGATCCGCGAGGCCGTACGGATCCCGATCGTGGCGGCCGGCGGCATCATGCGCGGCAGCCAGATCGCCGCGGTGCTCGCGGCGGGCGCGAGCGCCGCCCAACTCGGCACCGCGTTCCTCGCCACCCCCGAGTCCGGCGCCCACCCCCTGCACAAGCGGGCGCTGACCGACCCCCTGTTCGTCCGGACGGAGTTGACGCGCGCGTTCTCCGGGCGCCCGGCACGGGCTCTGGTCAACCGGTTCATGCGGGAGCACGGACCGTACGCGCCCGCCGCCTACCCCGAGATCAACCACCTCACCTCGCCGCTGCGCAAGGCGGCCGCCAAGTCCAACGACCCGCAGGGCATGTCGCTGTACGCCGGCCAGGGCCACCGCCTGGCCCGTGACCTGCCCGCCGGACGCCTGGTGGAGGTACTGGCGGCGGAGCTCCGGGAGGCGGCGACAGCGTTGTCCACGGGCGGTGCCGGGCGATGACGGCGCCCGTGTTCGTCGTGGACCGGCTCGACGGCGTCGGGCCCGAGTTCGTGCTCGACGGCCCCGAGGGGCGGCACGCGGTCTCGGTGAAGCGGCTGCGGCCGGGGGAGGCCGTCGTGCTGACCGACGGCGCCGGGCACCGGGCGGAGTGCGAGGTCGTCGGCATCGAGGGCAAGGACCGGCTGGTCGTCCATGTGACCTCGGTGTCCGAGGAGGCGCCGCAGACACCCCGGATCACCGTCGTCCAGGCCCTCCCCAAGGGCGACCGGGGCGAGCTGGCCGTGGAGACCATGACCGAGGTCGGCGTCGACGCGATCGTCCCCTGGCAGGCCTCCCGCTGCATCACCCAGTGGAAGGGCGACCGGGGACTGAAGGCCCTCGGCAAGTGGCGGGCCACCGCCCGCGAGGCGGGCAAGCAGTCCCGCCGGGTGCGCTTCCCCGAGGTCGCGGACGCGGCGACGACCAGGCAGGTGGCGGCACTTCTGGCCGGGGCCGACTTCGCCGCGGTCCTGCACGAGAGCGGCGAGGAACCGCTCGCGACCGTGGACCTCCCCGCCGAGGGCGAGATCGTGCTGGTCGTCGGGCCCGAAGGAGGCGTCGCCCCCGAGGAGCTGACCCTGTTCGAGGAGGCGGGTGCGCGGGCCTTCCGGCTGGGACGCACCGTCCTGCGCACCTCGACCGCCGGCACCGCGGCGGCCGCGCTGCTGCTCGGCCGCACCGGACGCTGGTCCTGACCTTCGGGGGTACACCATGGAACTCGCCCAGGTGCGGCTGCTGGTCTCGGACTTCGCCGCCTGCTACCGGTTCTACGCCGACGTCCTCGGCCTCAAGCCCCAGTCGGGAGCGGTGGACGGGCCGTACGAGAAGTTCTCCCCCGCCGTCGGCTCGGCGGGCATCGCGCTCCAGGAACGGGCGATGATGGCCCGGGTCCTGGGCGAACTGGGCGACACGGCGACCGGCCACCGCTCGCTGGTGGTGCTGCGCGTGGAAGACCTGGACGCCTGCTGCGAGCGGATCACGTCCCGCGGCGTGACGCTCCTGCACGGTCCGGCCCCCATGACCGACCGTATGCGCGTCGCCCACCTCAAGGACCCCGAGGGCAACCTGGTCGAACTCCAGGAGTGGCTGCTGTTGCGCGGCTGACGGCGCGTCGGGAGACGGGGCCGCGCGCGGGCGCCCGTGTGGCCGTATGCGCTCTACCGCCGACGGCGGGGGAGTGGCAGGCTGCCCTCCATGGGGGTGTTGAGGCGGATTCGGCGGCGGGGATGGCGGGCCGTGGCGGCGACCGGACTCGTGGCGGTCGCCGTGGGCGGAGCCGTGGCGTGCCAACCCGGTGACCTGAGCACCGCGGCGGCGGCGTACACCACCGACCAGACCGCGACCAGGGAACTCCAGCGGCACCATGTGACCGTGCGCTGGCTCAGCTGCACGGGCGGCTACGGCACGGGCGGCACCGCCACCCGGTCCGGCAGGACGCCCGCGCCGACCGAGACCACCGTCGTCAGCGTCGACTGCCGGGGGAAGACCGACGACGACAAGGACATCACCGTCAAGGGCAGGATCACCCGCGTCGTCGACGGCAGGTGCGTGCGCGGCGACCTGCGGGCCACCGTGGGCGGCCGGCAGTGGTTCCATGTGAGCGGCCTCGGCAACTGCGACGCCGCCCCGACACCGACGTACCAGCCGCCCGTCTCCTACCGGCCGACCCCCGGGGTGCCCGGTCCCACCGTCACCGTGACAAGGACCATCTGGTGCCAGGGCGACCCCACCTGCTGGCCCGTCCAGGGCAAGTGATCCGCAGGACTCCGCACGACGAACCGGGGGCGACCGGCAAAACCCCTGTCCGTGAACACACTTGCTGCTTAGGGTGACCTGGTGACTCAGTCCATATCGCCCGCGTATCTCCGCTTCCCGCATCTGCACGGCGAGTTGGTCGCCTTCACCGCCGAGGACGACGTCTGGGTCGCCCCGCTCGACGGCGGCCGTGCCTGGCGGGCCAGCGCCGACAACGTCCCGGTCAACCACCCCCGGATATCCCCGGACGGCCATACCGTGGCCTGGACCTCCACCCGCGACGGCGCACCCGAGGTGCACGCCGCGCCGATCGACGGTGGCTCCGCCCAGCGCCTGACCCACTGGGGCAGTGGGAAGACCCAGGTGCGCGGCTGGACCCCCGACGGACGGGTGCTCGCCCTCAGCACGGTCGGCCAGGCCTCGCTGCGCCGCACCTGGGCGCACGCCGTACCGCTCGACGGCGGCCCGTCCACCCTCCTGCCGTACGGGCCCGTCGGCGAGGTCGCCCACGGCCCGGCCACCGTGCTGCTGTCCGCGCCCATGGGCCGCGAGGCCGCCTGGTGGAAGCGGTACCGCGGCGGCACGGCGGGCAAGCTGTGGATCGACCGGTCCGGCCACGACGGCGAGGGGGCCGGGGAGTTCGTGCGGCTGCACGAGGACCTCGACGGCAACATCGAGTACCCCTTCTGGGTCGGGGAACGCCTCGCCTTCCTCTGCGACCACGAGGGCGTCGGGGCCCTGTACTCGTCGCTCGCCGACGGCTCGGACCTGCGTCGCCACACCCCGCTCGACAGCTTCTACGCCCGGCACGCGGCCACCGACGGAACCCGGGTCGTCTACTCCTCCGCCGGTGAACTCTGGCTCCTGGAGGGCCTGGACGGGGCCGAGCCCCGGCGGCTCGACATCCGGCTCGGCGGACAGCGCGTGAATCTCCAGCCCCATCCCGTGAGCGCGGGCCGCTGGTTCGGGGCCGCCTCGCCCGACCGCACCGGACGCGGCAGCGCGGTCTCGGTGCGCGGCGCCGTCCACTGGGTCACCCACCGCTCGGGGCCCGCCCGCGCGCTCGCCGCCGAGCACGGCGTACGGGCCCGGCTGCCGCGCGCCTTCCGCGTGGACGGCGAGGAGTGGGTGGTGTGGGTGACGGACGCGGAGGGCGAGGACGCGCTGGAGTTCGCGCCCGCCACCGGGCTCGCGCCCGGCGCCACCCCGCGGCGGCTTGCCGCCGGGCGCCTCGGCCGGGTGCTCGGGCTCGCGGTGGCCCCCGACGGCAGCCGGGTCGCGGTCGCCGCGCACGACGGGCGGGTGCTGCTCGTCGAACGGGACAGCGGCGAGGTGCGCGAGGTCGACCGCAGCGAGGACGGCGAGGCCGAGGGGCTCGTCTTCTCCCCGGACTCGGCCTGGCTGGCCTGGTCCCACCCCGGCCCGCGTCCGCTGCGCCACCTCAAGCTCGCCAACACGGCCGACCTGTCGGTCACGGAGGCGACCCCGCTCCGCTTCCGGGACTACGCGCCCGCCTTCACACTGGACGGCAAGCACCTGGCGTTCCTCTCGGCACGCTCCTTCGACCCGGTCTACGACGAGCACGTCTTCGACCTGGCCTTCGTGGGCGGCTCCCGGCCCCACCTGATCACCCTCTCCGCGACCACCCCGTCCCCCTTCGGGCCCCAGCGGCACGGCCGTCCGTTCGAGGCGCCCGACAAGGACGAGACACCCGACAGCGAGGGCGCGCCCACGACCCGTGTCGACCTCGAGGGCCTCGCCGACCGGATCGTGCCCTTCCCGGTCGAGGCCGCGCGCTACTCCGGGCTGAGAGCAGCCAAGGACGGGGTGCTCTGGCTGCGGCACCCGGTGCGCGGTGTCCTCGGCACCTCCCGTGCCACGCCCGACGACCCCGACCCCAAGACCGAGCTGGAGCGCTACGACCTGGTCCAGCAGCGCATCGAGCATCTCGCGTCGGACGCCGAGCACTTCGCGGTCAGCGGCGACGGCAAACGGGTGCTGCTGTGGACCGACGGCAAGCTCAAGGTCGTGCCGAGCGACCGTCGCGCCCCGAACGACGACGACAGCGACGCCAACATCACCGTGGACCTGTCCCGGATACGGCAGACCGTCGACCCGGCGGCCGAGTGGCGGCAGATGTACGAGGAGACCGGCCGCCTCATGCGCGACAACTTCTGGCGGCCCGACCTGGGCGGGGTCGACTGGGACGGCGTACTGGACCGGTACCGGCCCGTTCTGGAACGCATCGCCACGCACGACGACCTGGTGGACCTCCTGTGGGAGGTGCAGGGCGAACTGGGCACCTCGCACGCGTATGTCACGCCGAACGGCCACGGGCCCGGCGCGGACCGCCGGCAGGGGCTGCTCGGGGCCGACATCTCCCGGCACCCGGACGGAAGCTGGCGCATCGACCGGGTGCTGCCGTCGGAGACCTCCGACCCGGACGCCCGGGCGCCGCTTGCCGCGCCCGGGGTGGCGGTACGGGCCGGGGACGCGATCGTGGCGATCGGCGGGCGGCCGGTGGATCCGGTGACCGGGCCGGGGCCGCTGCTGGTCGGGACGGCGGGCAAACCGGTGGAGCTGACCGTCTCGCCCGCGGGCGGGGGCGATCCGCGGCATGTCGTCGTCGTGCCGATCGCGGACGAGGAGCCGCTCAGGTACCACGCGTGGGTGGCGGACCGGCGGGCGTATGTGCACGAGAAGTCCGGCGGGCGGCTCGGGTATCTGCATGTGCCGGACATGGTGGGCTCCGGATGGGCGCAGCTCCACCGCGACCTGCGGATCGAGGTCGCCCGGGAGGGGCTGGTCGTGGACGTCCGGGAGAACCGGGGCGGCCACACCTCCCAGTTGGTCGTGGAGAAGCTGGCGCGGCGGATCGTGGGCTGGGACCTGCCGCGCGGGCTGCGGGCGTACAGCTACCCGGAGGACGCCCCGCGCGGTCCGGTCGTCGCCGTCGCCAACGAGTTCTCCGGCTCGGACGGTGACATCGTCAACGCGGCGGTCAAGGCGCTCGGCATCGGACCGGTGGTCGGAACGCGGACCTGGGGCGGCGTCGTCGGGATCGACAGCAGGTACCGGCTGGTCGACGGGACGCTGGTGACCCAGCCGAAGTACGCGTTCTGGCTGGAGGGCTATGGGTGGGGCGTGGAGAACCACGGCGTCGATCCCGACGTCGAGGTGGTCCAGGCACCGCAGGACCACGCCGCCGGGCGGGACGTCCAGCTCGACGAGGCGGTACGGCTGGCGCTGGCCGCGCTGGAGGAGCGCCCGGCGAAGCGTCCCCCGGAGCTGCCGACCCAGTGATCACCCCACCGCGGGCGATGTTCCCGGCCTGCCCGCCCACCGGCCCTTTCCGGTCCGGTGGGCGGGCCGGGCCGATACGATGCCGTCGTAGTGATCAGTCTGTGTGAGGAGGACGCACATGGCGGGAGAGCCGCAGGACGACTGTCTGTTCTGCAAGATCGTCGCGGGGCACATTCCGGCGACGATCGTCCGGGAGACCGACACCACCGTCGCCTTTCAGGACATCAACCCCCAGGCACCCACCCACATACTGGTCATCCCGAGGCTCCACCACCGGGACATCGCGACCCTGGCCGCCGCCGCACCCTCCGTGGCCGCCGATGTGCTCCGCGAGGCCGGCGAGGTCGCCGCGCAGGAAAAGCTGGAGAGTTACCGCGTCGTCTTCAACACCGGCAGCGGCGCCGGGCAGACCGTCTGGCACGCGCACGCCCATGTGCTGGGCGGCCGCGGTCTGCAGTGGCCCCCCGGATAGCACGCCATGTCCGTCCGTGAACTGGTGGTGCTCGGCACCGCCAGCCAGGTCCCGACCCGGCAGCGCAACCACAACGGCTATCTGCTGCGCTGGGACGGCGAGGGAATCCTCTTCGACCCCGGCGAGGGCACCCAGCGGCAGATGCTGCGTGCCGGGGTCGCCGCCCACGACCTGCACCGGATCTGTGTCACGCACTTCCACGGGGACCACTCGCTGGGACTGGCCGGGGTCATCCAGCGGATCAACCTGGACAAGGTGCCGCACGAGATCACCGCGCACTACCCGCGGTCGGGGCAGCGCTTCTTCGAGCGGCTGCGGTATGCCACCGCGTACCGCGAGACCGTTCCGCTGACCGAGGCACCGGTGCGCGAGGACGGGGTGCTCGCGACGACCGGCGCGTACACGCTCGAGGCGCGCCGGCTCTCCCATCCCGTGGAGTCGTTCGGCTACCGGCTGACCGAGCCCGACGGACGGCGGATGCTGCCCGAGCGGCTCGCCGCGCACGGGATCACGGGCCCGGACGTGGGCCGTCTCCAGCGGGAGGGCTCCCTCGGCGGTGTCCTGCTGGAAGCCGTGAGCGAGGTGCGGCGCGGACAGCGGTTCGCCTTCGTCATGGACACCCGGCTGTGCGAGGGGGCGTACGCCCTGGCCGAGGGCTGCGACCTGCTCGTCATCGAGTCGACCTTCCTCGACGAGGACGAGCAGCTCGCGGTCGAGTACGGCCATCTGACGGCCAGTCAGGCGGCTCGGGTGGCCCGGGACGCCGGGGTGCGGCATCTGGTGCTCACCCACTTCAGCCAGCGCTACTCGGAGCCGGAGGAGTTCGAGCGGCAGGCGCGGGATGCCGGGTTCGAGGGGGAGCTGACCGTGGCGCACGACCTGCTCAGGGTGCCGGTCCCAAAACGGCTGTGACCAGGCCTTACGATGTTTTGATGCCCCTCCCCAAAGCTGAACTGCATCTGCACATCGAAGGCACCCTGGAGCCGGAGCTGGCCTTCGGGTTGGCCGCCCGCAACGCCGTGGAACTGCCCTACGCCGACAGCGACGACCTGCGCAAGGCCTACGCCTTCGAGGACCTCCAGTCCTTTCTGAACCTGTACTACGAGCTGATGGCCGTGCTGCGGACCGAGCGGGACTTCGAGGACCTCGCGAACGCGTATCTGGAGCGGGCCGCCGCACAGGGCGTGCGCCACGCCGAGATCTTCTTCGACCCGCAGGCCCATATCGCCCGGGGCGTGTCCATGGGCACGGTCGTCGAGGGCCTGTGGCGCGCGCTCGGCCGCAGCGAGGAGAACCACGGTGTCTCCACCCGGCTGATCATGTGCTTCCTGCGGGACGAGTCCGCCGAGTCGGCCATGGAGACGCTGCGGGCCGCGGAGCCGTATCTCGACCGGATCGTGGGCGTCGGCCTCGACTCCGCCGAAGTCGGCCACCCGCCCGCCAAGTTCCGCGAGGTGTACGAGGCCGCCGCCGCCCTCGGGCTGCGCCGGGTCGCGCACGCCGGTGAGGAGGGACCGCCGGAGTACATCACGGAGGCCCTCGATGTGCTCGGCATCGAGCGTGTCGACCACGGGCTGCGGTGCCTGGAGGACCCGGCGCTGGTCGAGCGGCTCGTGCGCGAGCGGGTGCCGCTCACGCTGTGCCCGCTGTCCAACGTCCGGCTGCGCGCGGTCGACGCCCTGGCGGACCACCCGCTGCCCGCGATGCTGGACGCCGGGCTGCTGTGCACCGTCAACTCCGACGACCCGGCCTACTTCGGCGGATACGTGGCGGACAACTTCCACGCCGTGCGCGAGGCCCTCGGGCTGAGCACGGAGCGGATGCGCGAACTGGCCCGCAACTCGTTCCTCGCCTCGTTCCTGGAGCACGACGAGGAGCGGCGGGCCCGCTACCTCGCCGAGGTGGACGCGTACGAGTTCACCGGTGACTGAGGGTTCGCAGCCCGGCTAAGGGGTGCCGGGTCCGGGCGCGGCGCTCGCCTGCCGGGGCCCGGCCGTGCCGTAGGCCCCCCGGTCCTGGGCCGCCGGTGCGTCGAACGGAATCTCCACGACCGGCTGTTCGGGTGCGCCGGCCGGCGGGACCGCGCCCATGGCGCCGCCCGTCGACACGGCGACCACGGCGGCCGGAGCGCCTCCGCGGCGGCGCACGGCGCCCGGCAGGAGCGCACGGCCGCCGGTGTGCCGGGCGACGGCGGCCAGCGGGAGGGCGACCACCAGCAGACCGGCCGCGAGGATCGCGCCCATCGCCGGGAAGCCCGCCCGCGCGGCCAGCACACTGCCGATGAGGGGGCCCGCCGCGGTGCCGAGCGAGGACGCCGAGCCGACGAGGACGGCCCAGCGGCCCCGCCCGTCGAGGGAGGCGGCGAGGCCGATCAGATACGACAGCACGATCGGGTAGAGCGCGTTCCAGGCGATCTCGCCGGTCGCGAAGGTGCCGAGGCCGGTGGCGCAGGCGCTGAGCGCGATACAGCCGGCGATGAGCACGGTGCCCACGCCGACGGGCAGCGCGCGGCCGAGGCGCGGTCCCAGCATGCCCGCGCCGACCACCCCGAGCAGTCCGGCGCCGAGCGCGATCGCGAAGACCAGACCGACGGTGACCTCGCTCAGGTGCGCCTGGGTGAGGCCGATGCGTCCGCTGACGCCCCACAGGGAGTTCTGGGCGAGGGACCAGCACAGGATTCCGGCGGCCAGCACGAGCCCGGGGCCGCGATGAGGCAGCCGACCCGTCCCGCGGGGAGCCGTGGCGGCGGCCGCGGGGGAGGAGAGGCGGCCGGTCGCGGGCCACACCAGCAGGGCGGTGAGCGCGATCGCGGCGAGCGGGAGGCCGTGGCCCGGGCCGAGGTGGGGGACCGTCAGATAGACCGCGCCGGCAAGCGCGGAGACACCCAACAGGCCCAGTGTGGAGGCCCGGTGCGGATCTCTCCCCCACGCTCTCCACTCCGTTCGAGCGGGGGACGCCCCCAGGGCGGCGATGCCGGTCGCGGCGACCGTGGTGGCCGTCCCCGACCCGAAGCCGCCGGCGACCGCCCCCGCGACGACCACGGGGATGCTGTGGCTGACGGCGGCCGTGCCGTATCCGGCGGCGGCGAGCAGCAGGCCGGCGCGGGCCAGCCGCCGGGGGCCGACGCGCTGGACGTGGGAGGCGAGCAGAAAGCCCGCGGACGCCGAACTCAGCAGCAGGGCACTGCCGATGGAGCCGGCCTCGGTGGCGGACAGCGGCAGACCCGCGTCGAGTCTGCCGACGGTGGTGGGCAGGAGGTACGCGGCGAGGTACCCGGCCGTGAACAGGGCGACGAGGGGCCAGAGCGGGGCGGTGCGCGAGGACACGGGCGTTCCAGGGCGTGCGAAAGGACGGCTCGGGAAAAGGGGGTGGGGCGCCGTCCGTCGACCGACAGGAACGCGCGGGCAATTTGTATCAAGCACGCGGTTCGAGAAGAAGCGCGGGGTGTGTGATGTGAGTCACCTTGGGGTTTGTGGCTGGTGAGCCCGGGTATACGACGCGCCCTTCCGGTGGTTGAGTCCGGCTCAACGCCAGTGCGGCGCCCCCGCGGTGCCCGGCGCGGCCCCCTCGATCCCGGCCCGCACCTCCCGCATGACCGCCACGATCCGCTCCTCGTGCTCCGGTGTCAGCCGGGCCACCGGCACCGAGCAACTGATCGCGTCCTGCGCCGGGGTGTCGTAGCGCAGGGCGAAACCGAAGCCGACGATGCCGATGACGCTCTCCTCGCGGTCGACAGCGTGGCCGCGCTCGCGGGTCGCGGCCAGGTCCGCCGACAGGGACGCCCGGGTCGTGTGCGTGTTCGGGGTGAGGGCCGCGTACGGGCCCTCGGGCAGTGCGTCGTCGGGCCGTTCGGCCAGCAGTGCCTTGCCGAGTGCGCCCGCGTGGGCGGGCAGGCGCCGGCCGACCCGGCTGATCGTGCGCAGATAGGCGTGCGACTCGCGGGTCGCCAGATACGCCACGTCCATACCGTCGAGGCGGCCCAGATGGATCGTCTCGCCCAGCGCCTCGGACGCCTCGTCCAGGAACGGGCGCACGGCGCGGACGCGCGGGTCGGAGTCCAGATAGCCCGTGCCCGTCAGCAGGGCGCTGATGCCGATGCCGTAGAGCGAGCCCGTGACGTCCGTGCGGACCCAGCCCCGCGAGATCAGGGTCTGCAGCAGGGCGTACATCGAGCTGCGCGGCACCGAGAGCTGGTCGGCCAGCTCCTGAAGCCGCGCCGGACGGTCGCCGCGGGCCGCGAGCGCCTCGAGCAGTTCGACCGTGCGCGCGGCCGACTTCACCTCCCTGACGCCCCCGGTGTCTGACATGTGCCGATCGTAATCCCGGCGTGGGAGGGCGCCGCCCGGCGCGCGCGGAAGCCATGGGAGAGCCATGCGGCAGCCATTGACGGGCCTCGTTCACCTACCTAGGCTTCATCTGCATACATAGACAGCGTCTCCATAGGGAGACAATACGCCCTGCTCGCCGCCGGACCCCATCTCCCAGGAGCCGCCCCGTGACCGCCGCGACCCGCCCCGGCCTCACCATCGACGAGGTGCGTCTGACGCCGATCCTGGTCGCCGACCCGCCGCTGCTCAACACGCAGGGCGTCCATCAGCCGTACACGCCCCGGCTGATCGTGGAGGTGGTGACCGCCAACGGGACCACGGGGGTCGGCGAGACCTACGGCGACACGAGGTACCTCGATTTCGCCCGGTCCTTCGCCCATCGGCTGATAGGTCATCAGGTAACCGACTCCACCGGCCTGTTCGCCGTAGCCGACGAGATCGCCGTCGACGGCTCCCCGGCCGGCGACCGGCTCGACGTGGGCGGGCTGCGCGGAGTCCAGACCGCCGACAAGCTCCGGCTGTCCGTCGTCTCCGCCTTCGAGGTCGCCTGCCTCGACGCCCTCGGCAAGGCGCTCGGGCTGCCCGTGCACGCCCTGCTCGGCGGCAAGGTGCGGGACGAGGTCGAGTACAGCGCGTACCTCTTCTACCGGTGGGCCGCCCACCCCGAGGGCGTGGCCTGTGAGCAGGACGACTGGGGCGCCGCCCTCGACCCCGCAGGAGTGGTCGCACAGGCCCGCGCCTTCAAGGAGCGTTACGGCTTCGGTTCCTTCAAGCTCAAGGGCGGGGTCTTCCCGCCCGACGAGGAGACGGCCGCGATCCGCGCCCTCGCCGAGGCGTTCCCCGGGCATCCGCTGCGCCTGGACCCCAACGGCGCCTGGACGGTCGAGACCTCGCTGAAGGTGGCCCGGGAGCTGGCCGGCCTCCTCGAGTACCTGGAGGACCCCGCCCTCGGTACGGACGCGATGGCCGAGGTGGCCGCGGGGACCGACCTGCCGCTCGCCACCAATATGTGCGTGACCACCTTCCCGGAGATCAAGGAGGCGTTCACCCGCGGCGCGGTCCAGGTCCTGCTGTCCGACCACCACTACTGGGGCGGGCTGCGCAACACCCGGGAACTGGCCGCCGTCTGCCGGACGTTCGGGGTCGCGCTGTCCATGCACTCCAACACCCACCTCGGCATCTCCCTCGCCGCGATGACCCATGTCGCCTCGACCGTGCCCGACCTCCACCACGCCTGCGACACCCACTACCCCTGGCAGTCCGAGGACGTCATCACCGAGCGCCTCACCTTCCGGGGCGGCAGGATCGCCGTACCGGACGCACCCGGCCTCGGCGTCACACTGGACCGCGACCGGCTGGCGGCCCTGCACGCGCGCTGGCTCGCCGACGACGGCACCCTGCGCGACCGCGACGACGATGCGGCGATGCGCGTCGCGGATCCCGCGTGGGTCACCCCGGTGGTGCCCCGCTGGTAGGGAGGCGGCTGCGGCCGACCACCGCCGCGCCCCGTGACGATTGGTGCACACTGACTGGATCCGCACCACGTCAGGGAGCCCACCGTGACCGCCACCACCGGAGAGGGACCGCACCGCCACCCCGGCACGCAGGAGGGACCGCACCCTCATCCCCACATCGGGGACGGGCCGCACCACCACTCCCGACTCGACCCCCTGGCCGCGTTGCGCGCGCCGGGGGACCCGCCCCGGGACGTGTACCTCACGGGGACGGTCTTCCTCGACATCATCTTCACCGGACTCGCATCCGCCCCCGCGCGCGGCACCGAGTCCTGGGCGCGCGGGATGGGGTCGAGCCCCGGCGGTGTCGCCAACATGGCCACCGCGCTGGCCCGTCTCGGCCTCAAGACCTCCCTGGCCGCGGCGTTCGGCGACGACCACTACGGCGAGTACTGCTGGGACGAGCTGGAACAGGGCGAGGGCATCGACCTCTCGCCGTCCCGGCGGGTTCCCGGGTGGCACTCCCCGGTCACCGTCTCCATGGCCTACGAGGGTGAGCGGACCATGGTCTCCCACGGCCACGAGCCGCCGCCGGAGGAGCCCGTCCCCGTCTGCCCGCCCCGCGCCCGGGCCGCCGTCGCCTCGCTGACCCCGGGCCGGCGCGCCCCCTGGATCGCCGAGGCCGCGAAGCGGGGGACCCGTATCTTCGCCGACGTCGGCTGGGACGGCACCGGGGCCTGGGATCTCGCGGGCCTCGCCGACCTCGAGCACTGCGAGGCGTTTCTGCCCAACGCCGAGGAGGCCATGCGGTACACGGGCACCGACTGCCCCCGCGCCGCCGCGCACGCGCTGAGCGAGCGTGTGCCGCTGGCCGTGGTCACCCTCGGCGCGGAGGGCGCCTACGCCGTGGACGGGCGCACCGGGGAGACCGCCGCCGTGCCCGCGATCGCCGTCGAGGCGCTGGACCCGACGGGCGCGGGCGATGTCTTCGTGGCGGGCTTCGTGACCGGCACGCTGGCCGCGTGGCCGCTCGCCGACCGCCTCGCCTTCGCGGGCCTGACGGCCGCGCTCTCGGTGCAGGAGTTCGGCGGGTCGCTGTCGGCGCCCGGATGGTCGGAGGTCGCGGCGTGGTGGCGCCGGGTCCAGTCCTACGAGAGCCAGGACCCGGCGGCCCTCAGCCGATACGCGTTCCTTGACCGGCTGGTCCCCGAGGAGTGCGTGGAGCCCTGGCCGCGGCGGCGCGCCGTACCGACGATCGGGTTCCGCGGATCGGCCTGAGCGCGACCCGCCCCGACGGCCGGAAGCGGCCTCCGCACCGGCCGGTCGACGACGCTCAGAAGCCCAGGCGGCGCAGCTGCTTCGGGTCCCGCTGCCAGTCCTTGGCCACCTTCACATGGAGGTCCAGGAAGACCGGGGTCCCGAGCAGCGCCTCGATGTGCTTGCGGGACTTGATGCCGACCTCCTTCAGCCGCTTGCCCTTGGGGCCGATGATGATCCCCTTCTGGCTGGGACGCTCGATGTAGACGTTCGCATGGATGTCGAGGAGCGGCTTGTCCGCCGGACGGTCCTCGCGCGGCAGCATCTCCTCCACCACCACCGCGATGGAGTGCGGCAGTTCGTCGCGCACGCCCTCCAGCGCCGCCTCCCGGATCAGCTCGGCCACCATGACCTGCTCCGGCTCGTCCGTGAGATCGCCCTCCGGGTAGAGCGCGGGCCCCTCGGGCAGCAGCGGGATCAGCAGATCGGCCAGCAGCTCCACCTGCTTGTCCCCGACCGCCGACACGGGCACGATCTCCGCCCACTCGATCCCCAGCTCCTTGCCGAGCTGATCGATGGCGATCAGCTGCTCGGCCAGGGCCTTGGAGTCCACGAGGTCCGTCTTGGTGACGATCGCGACCTTCGGGGTCTTCCTGATCCCCGCCAGCTCCTTGGCGATGAAGCGGTCACCGGGACCGATCTTCTGGTCGGCGGGCAGACAGAAGCCGATCACGTCCACCTCCGCCCAGGTCGTCCGCACCACGTCGTTGAGCCGCTCGCCGAGCAGCGTCCGCGGCTTGTGCAGACCGGGGGTGTCGACCAGGATGAGCTGCGCGTCCGGCCGGTGCACGATGCCCCGCACCGTGTGCCGGGTCGTCTGCGGCCGGTTCGAGGTGATCGCCACCTTCTGCCCGACCAGAGCGTTCGTAAGGGTGGACTTGCCCGCGTTGGGACGACCCACGAAACAGGCGAAGCCCGCCCGGTGGACGGCCTCGGTCGGCTCGGATGACTGACTGCGCACGCTCATGGCGCCCATTCTCCCTGATCCACGGAGCCACACCGCACGGTCGCCCGCCGGCCTTGGCCCGGTGAGGTTCCGGAAACGCCGACGCAACACGAAACGTCACGGAAACACACCCGTACGCGACCGGAAACGCGCGACGGTGACCCTCGGACGAGCCCGCACACCGAGGAGACCCGCCCGTGGAGATCGCCCACCTGGCCGCCGGAAATTCCCCCGTCCTCGACACCGGCGACACCGCCTGGCTGCTCGCCGCCACCGCCCTCGTCCTGCTGATGACCCCGGGCCTGGCCCTGTTCTACGGCGGCATGGTCCGCACGAAGAGCGTCCTCAACATGCTGATGATGAGCTTCGTGTCGATCGCCCTGGTCACGGTGGTGTGGCTGGCCGCCGGATACTCCCTGGCCTTCGGCGGCGACAGCGCGGGCGGGCTGATCGGCGGGCTGAAGCACGCCGGTATGGCGGGCCTCGGCCCCGGCAGCCTCCACGGCACCGTCCCCACCCTGCTCTTCGCCACCTTCCAGCTCACCTTCGCGATCATCACGGCGGCGCTCGTCAGCGGCGCGGTCGCGGACCGGGCGAAGTTCGGGGCGTGGCTGGTGTTCGTACCGGTGTGGGCCCTGCTCGTATACGTCCCGGTCGTGCACTGGGTGTGGGGCCCGGGCGGCTGGATCCTCCACCGCCTGGGGGCCCTCGACTTCGCCGGCGGCCTGCCCGTGGAGATCACCTCCGGTGCCTCCGGGCTCGCCCTGTGTCTGGTCCTCGGTCCCCGGCTCGGCTTCAAGAAGGAGGCCATGCGCCCGCACAACCTGCCGATGGTGGTGCTCGGAGCCGGGCTTCTGTGGTTCGGCTGGTTCGGCTTCAACGCGGGCTCGGCGCTCGGCGCGAGCGGCCTCGCGGCGGCCGCCTTCCTCAACACCCTCGCCGCCGGCTGCACCGGCCTGCTCGGCTGGCTCTTCGTCGAGCAGAAGCGCGACGGCCACCCCACCACGCTCGGCGCGGCCTCCGGCGCGGTCGCGGGCCTGGTCGCCATCACCCCGTCCTGCGGCACCGTCTCCCTGCTCGGCGCGCTGATCGTGGGCCTCGCCGCCGGGGTCGTCTGCTCGTATGCCGTGAGCTGGAAGTTCAAGCTGAACTACGACGACTCGCTCGACGTCGTCGGCGTCCACCTGGTCGGCGGTGTCATCGGCACGCTGCTCATCGGCCTGTTCGCGGCCCGGGAGATGACCGGCGGGACGAAGGGCCTGCTGTACGGGGGCGGTCCCGCCCTGCTCGGCAGGCAGCTGCTGGCCGTGGTCGTGGTGGCCGGCTACGCCTTCGCCGTCACGTACGCCCTCGGCAAGGCGATCGACAAGGTGATGGGCTTCCGTGCGAGCGAGGAGCAGGAGCACACCGGCCTGGACCTTACGGTGCACGCCGAGACCGCCTACGATCACGGAGTCCTGGGGCATGGCGCCCCGGTCGCCCACTCCGCCGCGCAGAAGGTCAGCACCCAGGCATGAAGCTCATCACCGCGGTCATCAAGCCCTTCCGCCTCGACGCGGTCAAGACGGCCCTCCAGGAACTCGGCGTGCACGGTCTGACCGTCACCGAGGCCAGTGGCTACGGCCGTCAGCGGGGCCACACCGAGGTCTACCGGGGCGCCGAGTACCGGGTCGACCTCGCGCCCAAGGTCCGCATCGAGGTGGTGGTCGAGGACGCCGACACCGAAGCGGTGATCGACGCGGTGGTGAGCGCCGCGCAGACCGGGAAGATCGGCGACGGCAAGGTCTGGGCGGTGCCCGTCGAGACCGTCGTACGGGTGCGGACGGGAGAGCGCGGCCCCGACGCCCTGTGACCCGAAGGGCCGCGCCCACCCGGGGGAACGGCCCTTCGGTCTCAGCCCGCCGTCACGTTCGCGCGGACCGTGCCGTCCGGGCCCGCCACCAGCACCGGCGTGTCGGGGCCGCCGAGGTCCCGCACCGCCGCCCGGTCCTCCGCGGACGCGGACCCGGCCTCCGTGACCACGGCCGCCGCCTCCAGCGATGTCGCGCCCGACGCCACCGCCATCGCCACCGCCGTCTGAAGGGCGCTCAGCTTCAGCGACTCCAGGGCGACGGTTCCGGCCACATACGTACGCCCGGTCTCGTCGCGCACGGCGGCACCCTCCGGCACGCCGTTGCGGGCCCGCGCCGAGCGGGCCAGGGTGACGATCTTGCGGTCCTCGGGGTCGAGCGCGCTGTTGTCGGTCATGGTCCGAGCATACGGAGCCGCCCGGATCAGGCCGTTCCCAGGGGCGCACGTCCCGTGCGCCGGGAAGGGGGCCCGTGTCCCGCTCGCCCGCCGCCCGGGGCTCACTCCGCCTGCGGCTCCTGCGGCGCGGGCTCGGCTGCGCCCACCGGCTCCACCAGCACGGTCAGGATCTTGTTCCTGCGGCCCGCCGCGGCCTCCGCGGTCAGCCGCAGTTCGCGGCCGTCGGGGAGTTCGACCACGGACGACGCCCCGGCGATCGGCACCCGGCCGAGCGCCTTCGCGAGCAGTCCGCCGACCGTCTCCACATCCTCGTCGTCGTACGCCTCCAGGCCGTACAGCTCGCCGAGGTCGCCGATGTCGAGGCGGGCGGTGACGCGGTAGCGGTCGTCGCCCAGGCTCTCCACCGGCGGCAGCTCGCGGTCGTACTCGTCGGTGATCTCGCCGACGATCTCCTCCAGGATGTCCTCGATGGTGACGATCCCGGCCGTGCCGCCGTACTCGTCGATGACGACGGCGACGTGGTTGCGCTCCTTCTGCATCTCCCGCAGCAGGTCGCCCGCGTTCTTGGTGTCGGGCACGAAGGTGGCCGGCCGCATGGCGGTGGACACCAGCTCCGACTCGGCGTCCCGGCTGATGTGCGTCTTGCGGGCCAGGTCCTTCAGATACACGATCCCGACGATGTCGTCCTCGCTCTCCCCGGTGACCGGGATGCGCGAGAAACCCGACCGCAGGGCCAGGGTCAGCGCCTGGCGGATGGTCTTGTGGCGCTCGATGACCACCAGGTCCGTCCGCGGGACCATCACCTCCCGCACCAGGGTGTCGCCCAGCTCGAACACGGAGTGCACCATGCGGCGCTCCTCGGCCTCGATGAGCGACTCCTTCTCCGCCAGGTCGACCAGGGCGCGCAGCTCCGCCTCGGAGGCGAAGGGGCCGTGGCGGAAGCCCCTGCCAGGGGTGAGGGCGTTGCCGATGAGGATCAGGAGGGAGGGGATCGGGCCCATGATCCGGGCCAGAGGCACGAGCACGTACGCCGCCGCCGTCGCCGTGTTCAGCGGGTGCTGGCGGCCGATCGTGCGCGGCGAGACGCCGACGGCGACGTACGACACGAGGACCATGACCGCGATGGCGACGAGCAGGGCCTCGGCTCTCCCGGAGAACTCCCGCAGGCAGGCGTAGGTGACGAGCGCGGCGGCGGCCATCTCGCAGGTGACCCGGACAAGCAGTGCCACATTGAGATAGCGGGTCGGGTCCGCGGCGATCTGGGCGAGCCTGGCGCTGCCGCGCCGGCCGCTGCGGACGGCCTCCTCGGCGCGGAAGCTGGAGACCCGCGCGAGGCCCGCCTCCGCGCAGGCGGCGAGCCAGGCGACGACGACCAGTGCGACGGCGCCGACGACGAGCTGGAGGCTCATGACACAGTGGGGGCAGGGGACGGGCCGGTCAGGCCCTTCTCCGCACGCCAGCCGTCCACGATGGCGGCCTGCAGGCCGAACATCTCGGCCTTCTCGTCGGGCTCCTCGTGGTCGTAGCCGAGCAGATGCAGTACTCCATGGACGGTCAGGAGCTGGAGTTCCTCGTCCATGGAGTGCTGCGTCGGCGCCTCGGCGCCCTGCTTGGCGGCGACCTCCGGACAGAGCACGATGTCGCCGAGCAGCCCCTGCGGCGGCTCGTCGTCGTCCTTGGCGGGCGGCCGCAGTTCGTCCATCGGGAAGGACATGACATCCGTGGGTCCCGGCAGATCCATCCACTGGACGTGCAACTGCTCCATGGCGTCGGCGTCCACGACGATCACCGAGAGCTCGGAGAGCGGGTGGATGCGCATCCGCGCGAGCGCGTAGCGGGCGATGTCGAGGACCGCCTGCTCGTCGACCTCGGTGCCGGACTCGTTGTTGACGTCGATCGACATGGTGCTGCTGGTCTACTTCCCCTTGTGCGCGTGCCCGGCCTTGCCGCGGCCGGGCTTGTGCGTGCCGTTCTCGGTGCCGTTCTTGCTGTCGTACTTCTCGTAGGCGTCGACGATACGGCCGACGAGCTTGTGCCGTACGACATCGTGGGACGACAGGCGGGAGAAATGGACGTCCTCGACGCCTTCCAGGATCTCCTGGACCTGCCGCAGACCGCTCTTGGTCCCGTTCGGCAGGTCCACCTGGGTGACATCACCCGTGATCACGATCTTCGAGTCGAAGCCGAGACGGGTGAGGAACATCTTCATCTGCTCGGGGCTCGTGTTCTGGGCCTCGTCGAGGATGATGAAGGCGTCGTTCAGGGTGCGGCCGCGCATGTACGCGAGCGGTGCGACCTCGATCGTCCCGGCGGCCATCAGCCGCGGAATGGAATCGGGGTCGATCATGTCGTGCAGCGCGTCGTACAGCGGGCGCAGATACGGGTCGATCTTCTCGTACAGCGTGCCGGGCAGGAAGCCGAGACGCTCGCCGGCCTCGACGGCCGGACGGGTCAGGATGATCCGGTTGACCTGCTTGGACTGCAGGGCCTGGACCGCCTTGGCCATGGCGAGGTACGTCTTGCCGGTGCCGGCGGGGCCGATGCCGAAGACGATCGTGTGCTTGTCGATCGCGTCGACGTACCGCTTCTGGTTGAGCGTCTTGGGGCGGATCGTCCGGCCGCGCGAGGACAGGATGTTCTGCGTCAGCACCTCGGCCGGGGTCTCGGGTCCGTCGCCCTCGCCGTTGTCGCTCGCCCGGAGCATCGCGATCGAGCGTTCCACTGCGTCCTCCGTCATCGGCTGCCCGGTGCGGAGCACGAGCATCATCTCTGCGAACAGGCGCTGGAGCAGGGCGACGTCCGCCGGGTCGCCGACCGCGCTGATCTCATTGCCCCGGACATGGATGTCGACCCCCGGGAAGGCCGTCTCGATCACGCGCAGCAGGGAGTCGCCGGAACCCAGCACCATCACCATGGGGTGCTGGGCAGGGACGGTGATCTGCGTTCTCGCCTGCCCCTGCGCAGGGGTGTGAGCTGTGGGTGTCTGAGTCATGGGCCGGCTCTGTAGGCCTGCGATTCCTCCTCTGTAGGGCCGCGCTGCTGAGGGCGGCCTCGCGGTTTCAAGAGTACGACGCGGCACTGACGGAGCCGTAGGACTTTTTTGTGTGCTTGTACGACACCAGAATGGGACTCTACCCAGAGCGGGACGACCCTGCCCCGGCTCCCGCACAGCTTCCCCTTCGTTGCCGTACGACGACCGTGCCGCGGTACGGCGCCCGCTGTCCGGGCTGTCACTCCACTCCCCGGATCCGCCCCACCAGCAGCGCCCCGGTCAGTCCGATCGCCGCCGCGACCAGGTACAGCACCCGGTAGCCACCCAGGTGAGTGACGATCGGGGCGGCCAGGACCGGGGCCGCGACCTGGGGGAGGGCGTTGGCGATGTTGATCACGCCGAGGTCCTTGCCGCGGTCCAGGGCCTTCGGCAGGACGTCCGTCATCAGCGCGAAGTCCACCGAGGTGAACACCCCGAAACCACGCCGAGGACCGCCGCCGCGACGACCGTGCCCGTCCAGGTCTGCCAGCCCGCCAGGGCCGCCGTCGCCACCGCCGTCAGCACGCCCGACCAGACCACGAACGGCTTGCGGCGCCCCACCCGGTCCGACCAGAGCCCCCGACGACGACCGTGGCGAGGAGGGTGACGCCGTTGACCGCGGTGAGGATGAGGACGCCCTGCTCGGGGTCGTGGACGCGGGGATCCCTCCCGCCCGCGCGGAGCCGGGGCCCCGGGGGAGGATGCGGTCCCGCAGGTAATACAGGAGGTACAGCAGCACCAGCGCGTTGCCGAGGTTGATCAGGAAGCGGGTCAGCCAGGCCCACCCCACGTCGGGATGGCGGCGCGGACTCAGCCGGAACCCGGCCAGGAAGCCCCGCCACGGCCAGGGCGGCCGGTCCGCCGCCGTCAGCCGCAGGTCCGCGTGGCACAGGACGTACGGCGCCACGCCCACCACCGTGAACACCGCGCACGCCGCATACCCCCGCCCCGATGCCCCCGGCCACCGTCGCGAGGCCGGTCCCGCCGACCACCCCGAGGATCTGCGCCGCACCCAGCCGGCCGCCCACCGAGCCCCGCTGGAGCCGCGGCACCCGGTCCGGCACCGCCGCCGTCACCGCCGCGAAGGCCGCGTTCCGGGTGAGCTGCACCAGGCACCAGCCCAGCGCCATGGTCCCCATGCCGTCCGCCCCGGCCAGCAGCAGGAGCGACAGCGCCCTGCCCGCCGCTCCCGCCACGATCCACGGGGTACGGCGGCCCCAGCGGCCCGTGGTGCGGTCCGAGAGCGCGCCGAAGAACGGGTTCGCGGCCAGGGACACCACCGCGCCCGCGCCCGTGACCCACGCCGGCATGCTCTCCTTGGACAGGCCGGAGCCGGGCGCGAAGTCCTTCGCCTGCGAGGCCGGCAGGATCTGCAACGGGCCGTACCAGCCCACCCAGATCGCCCCGTTGGCCAGCGCCAGGGCCGAGATCCAGCCCCGGCCGACCCGTTCGACGGGCTCGGCGAGGGCGTCCACGGGCCGGCCGGCGGCCCGCTTCGCCGTCGTCATCCGCGCGCCCGCAGCAGATCCCGCAGCCAGGCGTACGACGCCTTGGGGGTCCGCTTCAGCGTCGTGTAGTCCACGTGCACCAGGCCGAAGCGGCGCGCGTACCCCTCGGCCCACTCGAAGTTGTCCAGCAGCGACCACACGAAGTAGCCGCGCACATCGGCCCCCGCCTCCATAGCCCGGTGCAGAGCCCGGATGTGGCCGTCCAGATAGGCGATGCGTTCCTGGTCGTCGATGCCCTCGTAGGAGCAGCCGTTCTCGGTGATGACGACGGGCGGGAGCCGGTCGCCGTAGCGCTCCCCGAAGCCGGCCAGCAGCTCGGTCAGCGCCTCGGGGACCACCGGCCAGCCGAAGTCGGTGACCGGGTGGCCCTCGATCTCCCGGACGGAGAAGGGCAGTTCGGCGGGCAGGGAGAGACCGCTGAACTCGATGTCCTCGCCCTGCGGGGCGCCCACCCGGCTCGGCGCGTAGTAGTTGATCCCGTACCAGTCGAGGGGCTCGGAGATGACCTTCAGATCGGACTCGACGCCCTCGGGACCGCCGGGCAGCAACGCCTCGATGCCGTCCGGGTAGCGGCCGAGCAGCAGCGGGTCGGAGAACAGCCGGTTGAGCAGGATGTCGTAGAACTCCGCGGCCGCCACGTCCTCCGGCCCGCCCGAGGCGGGCCGGACGGGCGCGTGCGAGTTGGCGATCCCGATGTCGCCCGCGCCGGCCGCGCGCAGCGCCCGTACGGCCAGACCGTGCGCGAGGAGCTGGTGGTGGGCCACCGGCAGCGCGTCGAACATCAGCTCTCTGCCCGGCGCGTGGACACCGAGGGCATGACCCAGCAGGGTGTGCTCGGCCGGCTCGTTGAGGGTGATCCACTTGGCCACGCGGTCGCCGAGCCGCTCGGCCACGACCGACACGTACTCGGCGAACCGGAAGGCCGTGTCCCGCTCCAGCCAGTCCAGCGTGACCGGCAGGTCCCAGTGGAAGAGGGTCACGACCGGGCGTACGCCCGCCGCGCACAGTTCGTCCACCAGCCGGTCGTAGAAGCCCAGACCGCCGGGGGAGTTCACCCGGGGCCAGGAGACCGAGAAGCGGTACGCGTCCACACCGAGGTCCGCGAGGAGGGCCACGTCCTCGCGGTAGCGGTGGTAGTGGTCGCAGGCCACCGCCGCCGTCGAGCCGTCCTTCACCCGGCCCGGCTCGGCGGTGAAGGCGTCCCACACGGAGGGCTCGCGCACATCGGCCGCCCCCTCGATCTGGTGGGCCGAGGTGGACACGCCCCACAGGAAGCCGGCGGGGAACGGGGATATCGGGTTCGTCGCCATGCGCCGGATCATCCTTACCGCCGGTAAGGCGCGTCAACGGGCGGGCGGGAACTGCCCGTTGAAGCATGACCGACGGCTCACGCCCCTTCCTTCAGCACCCGGGAGACCAGCGTCCGCTGGTCCTCCGTGAGCCGGGGATCGGCGCAGTACACGGTCCTGCCGTCCACCGTGATCTCGTAGCTGAAGCCGTCCGGTACACCGGCCGGCGGCGTGCCCCGGCCGGCGGCCAGGACACGCTCGGCCAGGGCGCGCCACTCCTGGGCGTCGGCCCGCCCCGAGGTCTCCACCTCGGCCCGGCGCTCGATGCCCGCGAATCCGCCCGTACGCCTCACCCGAATATGCATGACACCTGTCTAGTACGGGACGGGCGTCCGGGCTACGAGGTCTGGACCCCGACCCGCTCCCAGGCCTTGAGGACGGCCTCCTGCTCCGCGCCCTCGCGGTAGCGGGAGCGCGCCGCCGCCACCGTGAGCCGTGCGAAGTCCGCGAAGGTCGCCCGCGGGTCCAGCTCCCCGCCGGTCAGCACGTCGTACCAGATCTGCCCGGCCCGTTCCCAGGCGTGCCCACCGAGTTCGGTGGCGACCAGGTAGAACGCGTGGTTGGGAATGCCGGAGTTGATGTGCACCCCGCCGTTGTCCCGGCCGGTGCGCACATAGCCGTCCATCGTCGCCGGCTGCGGGTCCTTGCCGAGCACGTCGTCGTCGTAGGCGCTGCCCGGCTCCTTCATGGAGCGCAGCGCCTTGCCGTTGACGCGCGGGGCGAGCAGCCCGGCCCCGATCAGCCAGTCGGCCTCGGCGGCGGTCTGGCCGAGCGCGTACTGCTTGATCAGTGAGCCGAACACATCCGAGACCGATTCGTTGAGGGCGCCCGACTGGCCGAAGTAGGCCAGGTTCGCGGTGTACTGGGTGACGCCGTGGGTGAGTTCGTGGCCGATGACGTCGACCGGGGTGGTGAAGTCGACGAAGATCTCCCCGTCCCCGTCGCCGAACACCATCTGCTCGCCGTTCCAGAAGGCGTTGTCGTAGTTCTCGCCGAAGTGGACGCTCGCGTCCAGCGGCAGCCCCTTGCCGTCGATGGAGTCACGGCCGTACGCCCGCAGATACAGCTCGAAGGTGGCGCCGAGGCCCGCGTACGCCCGGTTGACCGAGGCGTCCTCGCCGGGCTCGTCGCCCTCGCCGCGGACCTTGGTGCCGGGCAGGGTCTGCTGGTGCCCGGCGTCGTAGACCGTGCGGTGCGGGGTGCCGGTGGCGGTCGTGGGAGGGGCCGCCGCGGGTGCGCCGATGACCGTGGTCAGCCGGCGGCGGGTGCGCTCCATGGCGTCCCGCTCCAGGGTGCGGCGGGCGGGAGTGGCGAGCGCGGAGTCCTCGTGCTGGGCGAGCTTGTCGAGGACATGCGGTGGCACGATGGTGCAGAAGACGGGCTCAAAGCCCCCGTTGGTGTTCATGTCGGGCACCATTGCACTGCGTGACCAATCTGTCACTACCCGCAACCGGGATTGGTGAAAAGCCACGCCATGGAGCTATCCGCGCCAGTGGAGGGGTGACATGGAGGGGTGACATGGAGGCCGGCAAGGGGGTGGCGTGGCGGCGGATCTCGGGGGCGGTGGCCGGCTGTGAGGTGACGCACGTTTTGTCCGAAATGTTGCCACAGTCCCGCATACTGATACGGACCCTCGTGTCCGGCACGGCTCGACTACCATGCGGAGCATCATGCGTTTCGGGCTGCTCCTCCTTAGCTGCCGCGGCGAGGGTCTGTAGTCGAGGCCGACCCCCTCCCCGCGGAGTTCGGCGTTGCGCCGTCGGCCGTCCTCCCGGACACCCTGAGGAGCCCACGCACATGGCGAACCGCCAGCAGCCCACGTCCATGCCGGTCCACAAGTACCGTCCGTACGACCAGGTCGACATCCCCGACCGCACCTGGCCGGACCAGCGCATCAGCCGCGCCCCGCGCTGGCTCTCCACCGACCTGCGCGACGGCAACCAGGCCCTGATCGACCCGATGTCCCCGGCGCGCAAGCGGGCGATGTTCGACCTGCTGGTGACGATGGGCTACAAGGAGATCGAGGTCGGCTTCCCGGCCTCCGGCCAGACCGACTTCGACTTCGTGCGCTCGATCATCGAGGAAGAGGGCGCGATCCCGGACGACGTGACGATCTCCGTGCTGACCCAGGCCCGCGAGGACCTGATCGAGCGGACCGTCGAGTCCCTGAAGGGCGCGCGGCGGGCGAACGTCCACCTCTACAACGCGACCGCCCCGGTCTTCCGCCGGGTCGTCTTCCGCGGCTCCAGGGACGACATCAAGCAGATCGCCGTGGACGGCACCCGGCTGGTCATGGAGTACGCCGAGAAGCTGCTGGACACCGAGGCGGGTGGGACGGAGTTCGGCTACCAGTACAGCCCGGAGATCTTCACCGACACCGAGCTGGACTTCGCCCTGGAGGTCTGCGAGGCGGTCATGGACGTCTGGCAGCCCGGTCCGGACCGCGAGATCATCCTCAACCTGCCTGCCACCGTGGAGCGTTCGACCCCCTCCACCCACGCGGACCGCTTCGAGTGGATGCACCGCAACCTCTCCCGCCGCGAGTACATCTGCCTGTCGGCCCACCCGCACAACGACCGCGGCACCGCCGTGGCCGCCGCGGAGCTGGCCGTGATGGCCGGCGCCGACCGCGTCGAGGGCTGCCTGTTCGGCCAGGGCGAGCGCACCGGAAACGTCGATCTGGTCACCCTGGGCATGAACCTCTTCTCCCAGGGCGTCGACCCGCAGATCGACTTCTCCCACATCGACGAGATCCGCCGCACGTGGGAGTACTGCAACCAGATGGAGGTCCACCCCCGCCACCCGTACATCGGGGACCTCGTCTACACCTCCTTCTCCGGCTCCCACCAGGACGCCATCAAGAAGGGCTTCGACGCCATGGAGGCCGACGCGGCCGCCCAGGGCAGGACCGTCGACGACATCGAGTGGGCGGTGCCGTACCTGCCCATCGACCCGAAGGACGTGGGCCGCTCCTACGAGGCGGTCATCCGGGTGAACTCGCAGTCCGGCAAGGGCGGCATCGCGTACGTCCTGAAGAACGACCACAAGCTGGACCTGCCGCGCCGAATGCAGATCGAGTTCTCGAAGATCATCCAGGCGAAGACGGACGCCGAGGGCGGCGAGGTCACACCGGGCGAGATCTGGAGCGTCTTCCAGGACGAGTACCTGCCGAACCCGGACAACCCCTGGGGTCGCATCCAGGTGCGGACCGGCCAGACGACCACCGACAAGGACGGCGTCGACACCCTGACGGTCGAGGCCACGGTCGACGGCACGGACACCGTCCTCACCGGCTCCGGCAACGGCCCGATCTCGGCCTTCTTCGACGCGCTCCAGTCCGTCGGCGTCGACGTACGTCTGCTGGACTACCAGGAGCACACGATGAGCGAGGGAGCCTCCGCGCAGGCGGCCTCGTACATCGAGTGCGCGATCGACGGCAAGGTCCTGTGGGGCATCGGCATCGACGCGAATACGACACGTGCCTCGCTGAAGGCCGTCGTCTCCGCGGTCAACCGCGCCGATCGCTGAGCCTCTGACCGGCACGTTCCCGGCCCCGTCCGCCCTTCAGGGCGGGCGGGGCCACGTCGAGGACCAGCCATTCGGGCCGAAGATCACGGAGAGGTCTCGTCCGGGGTACTGACTCCGCATCAACAATGTGGCTAACATCACGCCAGCGCGGCGATGTTGCCGTGGGTTACGGAGGTGCGACGTGCTGCCAGGACGGGGACGCAACGGCCGTGGAGTCCGCAAGGCCCGTGCTGCGCAGCTTCTGTGCATCCGTACCGCATGGACCGCCGCGGGTGACGGCGAGTTCTTCTGCCCCGGCTGCGGGGGCGACCGCAACTACCAGCGCCTCACCGGGCGTCGCCGCCTCGCCCTCGTCGGCGTCCCGGTCCTGCCGCGCGGCGAGACGGGCCCGGTCGTGGAGTGCGCGGCCTGCGGCCACCACTACGGCACGGACGTCCTGGACCATCCCACCACGACCCGCTTCTCCGCGATGCTCCGCGACGCCGTCCACACGGTGGCGCTCGCGGTCCTCGCCGCGGGCGGCACCTGCTCCCGTACGGCCCTGGAGACGGCCGCCGCGGCGGTCCGCTCCGCCGGCTTCGACGACTGCACGGTGGACGGCCTCGGCGCCCTCGTCGAGGCCCTGATCGCCGACACCGGCCGGGTCTGCGGCGAACCGGGCGGTGCGAGCCTCGCCATAGAGCTGCACGAGGCACTGGACCCCCTCGCCCCGTATCTCGCCCTCACCGGCCGCGAGTCGGTGCTTCTCCAGGGCGCCCGCATCGCCCTCGCGGACGGCCCCTACACGCCTGCCGAACGCGAGGTTCTCACCACGGTCGGCGCGGCCCTGACGATCTGCTCGGACGACGTGACCCGGCTGCTGGCGGCGGCGCGGACACCGTCATAGTCACTCGGACCGGTGAGACACCCGTGCTCCAGGGGTCACGGGTGCCGGCCAGGGGGAGCATGTGACCGTCAGCGGTCACCGTCCCGCACGGGACGACACCCCAAGGGAGAGGGATGACACTCCTGACTCGCGCCCTTCTCACCGCCACGGCACTCCTCACCCCGCTCACGGCCGCCACCCCCGCCTCGATCGGCGCCGCGTCACTCGGCCCCGTCTCCATCCACCCCGCCACCGCGTCCCCCGCCCTGCCGGCCCGCGGCTGCGTCTCCTCCGTGCCCTACACCGCCGGACAGGGCGGGTACCACACCTTCCGGATCCCGGCGACGGTCGTCACGGGGAAGGGGACCGTGCTCGCCTTCGCCGAGGGGCGGCGGGGCGGCGCGGGGGACAGCGGCGACATAGACGTCGTGCTCAGACGCTCCCTGGACGGCGGCTGCACCTGGGGGCCGCTCACGGTCGTCGCGGCCGGCAAGGGGGACACCCGCGGCAACCCGGCACCGGTCGTGGACCCGCGGACCGGGCGGATCGTCCTCGTCACCTCCTACAACGGCGGCGCGGTGACCGAGGCGCAGATCATGCGCGGCGAGGTGTCCCCCCGCGAGAGCCGCCGTGTCTTCGTCCAGACGAGCGGGGACGACGGGCGGGACTTCTCGGCCCCACGGGAGATCACCGCCGAGGTGAAGCGGGCGGACTGGCGGTGGTACGCCACCGGCCCCGGCCATGCGATCGCCCTCACCCGGGGCCCGCACGCCGGACGTCTCGTCGTGCCCGCCAACCACTCCGTCGCGCCGCCCCCCGGCTCCCCCGACACCGGCCAGGAGGCCCGCTACTACGGCGGCCACGCGATCTACTCGGACGACGGCGGCAGAACCTGGCACCTCGGCTTCAGCGACGACTCGCACGATGGACACGACAACGCCAACGAGAGCAGCGCGGCCCAGCTCCCCGACGGGCGGATCTACTTCACCGCACGGGACCAGAACGGCAGCAGCGCCGGGAACCGCCTCGACAGCTACTCCGACGACGGGGGCAGGACCCTGGAGCGGCCCTACGCCGTGCAGCACACCCTGGACGACGTCCCCGTCGTCCAGGGCAGCGTCCTCCAACTCCGGGGACCGCACGCCCCGTTGCTCTTCTCCGGGCCCTCCGTGCCCACCGCACGCCAGGCGATGGCGATCTGGCGCAGCACCGACGGCGGGAGGCGCTTCACCCGGGTGCTGACGCTCTCCCGGCGGAAGGCGGCCTACAGCGACCAGGTCCAGCTGCCCGGCGGACAGGCCGCGATCCTCTACGAGACGGGGGCGAAGGGGCCGTACGAGACGATCGAGTTCCGGCGGACGCTGCTCGGCGTCCCGCACTGACGGCTGGGGGTGTCCCCCCGTTCCCGCCGGGCGCGCGACGTCCTTCCAGCCTGACGGCTGGGAGGTGCCCCGGGGGCACGGCACCTCGCCGCGTTGTCGGATCACCCGAGGACGCCCGGTACGCGGATGATCCTCCGTCTCGCGGTGCACCGCACCGGAGGCCGCGATGCACCGCACCGGAGGCCGCGCGCCGATCCGACCCGAATGGTCGGACACCCCTAGAGCAGACCGGCCGCCGCCAGGTACTTGCCCACCTGTTCCGTCTCCGCCTCCGACAGGGCCACCTGCGGCTCGGCCGTCGCCGGGCACGCGATCACGCCGCGCAGACACAGGGCCGCCTTGAACGCGCCCAGGCCCGACGAACTGCCGCCCATCCGCGCCGGGTCCCCGGCGCCCGTCATGCCGAACAGCGCGCACAGCCGCTCCTGCTCCGCCCGCGCCGCCGCCCAGTCGCCCGCACGGCACAGCCGGTCCAGGCGCACATATCCCTCGGGGTCCACATTGGCGAGCCCCGGAACCGCCCCGTCCGCCCCCAGGGCCAGGGCCGAGTCCACGACCAGCTCGGAACCCGTCAGCACGCTGAAGCCCCCGATCCCGGAGCGCGCCCTGACGCCCGTCACCACCGCGCGGAAGGCAGCCAGATCGCCGCTGGAGTCCTTGAGACCGGCCAGGGTCCCCTCCCCGGCCAGTTCCAGGACCAGCTCCGGGCACAGCTTGGTGTGGACGGACACCGGGATGTCGTAGGCGAACACCGGTACGGGGGAGCGCTCGGCGACCAGGCGGTAGTGGCGGGCGATCTCCGCGGGATGCGTGCGCGTGTAGAAGGGCGCCGTCACCACCACCGCGTCCGCGCCCGCCCCGGCCGCGTACGCCACATGCTCCAGCACCCGGGGCGTGGTCATGTCGATCGCCCCGGCCAGCACCGGGACCCGGCCGGACACATGGGACACGACCGTCTCCACCACCAGCCGGCGCCGGCGGTCCGTCAGGTAGGCGGCCTCCGAGGACGACCCGAGCACGAACAGGGCGTCCACCCCGGCCGACAGCAGATGGTCCACGAGCCTGACGAGCGAGGGGACGTCCACCTCGCCGTCCGGTGTCAGGGGGGTGCAGACGGGCGGTACGACACCGGTCAGCGGGGCGGGCAGGGTCATCAGGGCTCCCGGGCGTGCTTCTGGTCGGGCAGGACGTGGTCCGGCGGTACCTCGGCCATGGCGGTGGCCGGGGAGGGCCGTGCGGCCTGGCGTACGAGGTCGCGCGTCGGCTCACCCTCCCCCACAGGATGGTGGCAGCGGAAGCGGTGACCGGGGGACGACGCGCCCGAGAATCCCGGCATCGCCGTGGCGCACACCTCGTCCGCCTTCCAGCAGCGGGTACGGAACGGGCAGCCGCTCGGCGGCCGGGTGGCCGACGGCACCGGACCGGCCAGCGGGATCGGGTCGATCGGGTCCAGCAGGCCGGGCGTCGCGGAGAACAGGGCACGGGTGTACGGGTGCCGGGCGTGCTCGCTCACCCGTGCGGCCGGGGCCTCCTCGACGATCCGGCCCAGGTACATCGTGATCACCCGGTCGCTCATCCGCCGTACCGTCTGGATGTCGTGCGAGACGAAGACGAGCGCCAGGCCCAGGCGCTCCTTCAGGTCCAGCAGCAGGTTGAGGATCTGCGCACGGACCGACACATCGAGCGCGCTCGTCGGTTCGTCGGCGACCACCAGCTCCGGGTCGAGGGCGAGGGCGCGGGCGATGGCCACGCGCTGCCGCTGGCCGCCGGAGAGCTGCCCGGGCAGGGCGTCGGCGAGGGCACGGGGAAGACCCACCAGGGACATCAACTCCCGTACCCGCTCCTCCCGCCCGTGCGGCGCACCGCGCCGGTGCACATCCAGCGGGTCGCGCAGGATCCGGCGCACGGTCAGCCGGCGGTTCAGCGCCGTCGACGGGTCCTGGAATACCATGCCGGTGCTCGCGCCGACGGCGGCCCGGCGTTCGGCCGGCGGCATCGACCACAGGTCGCGGCCCCGGAAGAGCACCGTGCCGGACGTCGGCCGCTCCACGCCCACCAGCACCTTCGCCAGCGTCGACTTGCCGCATCCCGACTCGCCGACGACACCGACCGTCTCGCCGGGCGCCACGGACAGCGCGGCGCCGGTCAGGGCGTACACCCGGTCCCGGGTGAACAGGCCGCCGCTGCGCGCCTTGTGGACGACATGGGCGTCGCGGAGTTCCACGATCGCGCCGGGGGCGCCCGGGGGCTCGACGGTGGCACTCATGTCACGGCCTCGCTCTCCTCCGTCGTCACCGGGTCGACCGCCGGATGATGGCAGGCCGCCGTGTGCGACCGGGGGCCCGTCAGGGCGGGCGCCGTCGTCCGGCACACCTCGCTCGCCCGCGGGCAGCGGTCCGCGAAGCGGCAGCCGGCCGGGAAGTCGGCGGGGGCGGGGACCACCCCCTTGATCTGTGTCATCCGATCGGTGGCCGACTCCAGCGACAGCACGCTGCCGAGCAGCCCCCGTGTGTAGTGGTGGGCGGGCGCCTCCACCAGGTCGGCGGTCACCCCGGTCTCCACGATCTGCCCGCCGTACATGACCACCACCCGGTCCGTGACGTCCGCCACCAGCGCCAGGTCGTGCGAGACGAGGATCAGCGCGAACCCCAGTTCCGCCCGCAGCCTGAGCAGCAACTCGATGATCTGCGCCTGAACGGTCACGTCCAGCGCGGTCGTCGGCTCGTCCGCGATGATCAGCCGGGGGTCGCGGGAGAGCGCCAGAGCGATCAGGACCCGCTGACGCTGGCCGCCGGACAGTTCGTGCGGATAGCTGCGCAGCGTGCGTTCCGGGTCCAGGCCGACCATCGTCAGCAGTTCGGCCGGACTCCGCCGGCCGCCACGCCGTACCACCTGTTTGAGCTGCGCCCGGATCGTCATCGCGGGGTTCAGGGAGGACAGCGCGTCCTGGTAGATCATCGCCATCTCGTGGCCCAGCAGCCTGCGCCGTACGCGCATCGACGCGGCGAGCAACTCCCGTCCGCCGAAGCGGACCTGGCCCCGCACCCGGGCGCCCTTCGGCTGGAGCCCCATCACCGTGAGCGCGGTGAGCGACTTCCCGCAGCCCGACTCGCCCACCAGCCCGAGGACCTCCCCGGGATGCACCTCGAAGCTGATGCCGTCCACGACGTCCACACCCCCGTGCCGGCCGGGGAAGCCGATGGCGAGGCCCTCCACCGCGAGCACCGGCGGCCCGCCGGGCAGGGGACGCGCGCGCGAGCGCAGCCGCCGCGCCGCCTCGGCCAGCCCCGGCAGCGCCACCACCTCACCGCTGCCGGGCTCCGGCACCTGAAGCCGGTCGCCGTCGGCCCGCACCTCGACGGCACGGGCCGCGGGAGCCGCCCACGCGTCCGAGACGCCCTCGGACAGGATGTTCAGCGACAGGACCGTGACCAGCATCAGCAGGCCCGGGAAGACCGTGGCCCACCAGCCGCCGGTCAGCACCATGTTCTTGCCGTCGGCGATCACGCTGCCCCACGACGGGTCCGGGGGCCGTACGCCCGCCCCGATGAAGGACAGCGACGCCTCGAACACGATGGCCTCGGCGACCTGCACCGTGCAGAAGACCAGCACCGGCGCGGCGCAGTTGATCGCCACGTGCCGCAGCACGATATGGGAAGTGCGCGCGCCGATCACGCGTTCGGCGGTGACATAGTCCTCGCCGTACTGGTCCAGCACGTTCGCCCGTACGACCCTGGCGACCGGCGGGGTGAAGAGGAACGCGATCGCGCAGATCAGCACGGTGATGCCGCCACCGAAGACGGAGATGAGGACGGCCGCGAGCGCGATGCCGGGGAACGCCATCACGACGTCCAGGCAGCGCATCAGCGTCTCGTCGACGGCCTTGCGGGAGGTCGCCGCGACCGCACCGAGCAGGGCCCCCACGACCAGGGCCAGCGCGGTCGCCCCGAGCCCGATCGCGAGCGACCAGCGGGCCCCGTACATCAGCCGGCTGAGGATGTCCCGGCCGAGACTGTCCTGGCCCATCCAGTGGCCGGCGGAGGGGTGCCCGGTGCCGTCGACCGGCTCCTGCTGGTCGAGCGGGTCGTGCGGTGCGATGACCGGCGCGAGCAGCGCCACCAGCACGACGACCGCGAGAAAACAGACCGCGGCCTTCGACAACGGCGGCAGCCGGCGCCGGCCGCGCAGCCGGATACCGGGACGGGACAGGGCGCGGGCGAGGCCCCTGCGTGTGGTGATCATCGGGCCGCATCCCTCAGTCGCGGGTTGACCAGCAGATACAGGATGTCGATGACGAGGTTGACGACCACGAATCCGGTCGCCGTGGTCAGGACGACGCCCTGGACGACGGCCGGGTCGCCGTTCTTGACGGCGTCGATCATCAGCTTGCCCATCCCGGGCAGCGAGAAGATGGTCTCGATGACGACCGCGCCGCCCAGCAGGTACCCGACCCGCAGGCCCAGCACGGTCAGCGGGTTGATGAGCGCGTTGCGCAGCACGTTCCGGCCGACCACCACCCGCGGCGGCAGCCCGCTGCCGATCGCCGTGCGCACGTAGTCCTTGTCCAGCTCCTCCACCACGGCCGTGCGCACGATCCGGGTCAGCTGCGCCGCCACCGGCAGCGACAGCGCGAGCGCGGGCAGGGTCATCGTCCGCAGCCAACCGGCGAAGGAGTCCGCCGGGTTGATGTAGCCGCCGGTCGGGAACCAGCCCCGGTCGACCGCCAGATACTGGATCATCAGCAGCGCCAGCCAGAAGCCGGGGGCGGCGACCCCGGTCAGGGACACCACCCGGATGATCTGGTCGGGCAGCCGGTCCCGGTGGATGGCGGCCGTCACCCCGCCGACGAGGGCCAGCACCACCGCGATACCGAGCCCGAGAAAGGTGAGCTGGAGGGTGAGCGGCAGCGCGGTGGTGACCTGCTCGACCACCGGCGCCCGGGTCAGGGCGCTGGTCCCCATGTCGCCGTGGAGCAGATCGCCCACGAAGTGGACGTAGCGCACCGGCAGCGGGTCGAGCAGGCCGTTGCGCTCCCGGAAGTCGTGCAGTTGCCGCGGTGTCGGGTTGGCGCCCTGGAAGAACGCGGACGCCGGGTCGACGTCCGAGAACCGCATGACGAGGAACACGAACAGCACGATGCCGAGCATCAGCGGCACGAGCAGCAGGACGCGGCGGACCAGGATCCGGGCGACGGCGACCATGGACCAACTCCTGACGTCGCTAGACCCACTTGGCCTGGAGGAGGTTGATGCCCGGGTAGGGCTGCGCCCTTATCCCGGTGAGTTCCCTGGGGTTCCAGGCGGTCATCAGCTCGTTGTGGACGACCGGGTAGAGCACGGCCTGCTCGGCGACGACGTCGATGTAGTCCTGGATCATCGCCGTCTTCCGCGCCGGGTCGGACTCCCGGGTCGCGCGGTCCATGTCCGTGAAGAGCTTCCTGGCGACGGGGTTGTCGGCCCAGCGCGCGTAGCCCATCCACAGGTTCTGCGGGCCGTAGTTGTAGTGCATGATCAGGTCGGCGTCGAGGCCGAACTGGTTGGGGTTCGAGGCGGCGGCGACGACCTGGTAGTCCTGCTTCTGGTCCATCTTGGTGAAGACCGCCGTGGTCTCCTACGGCGACAGCGTGGTCTGCACGCCGATCGCGTCCCAGGAGGACTTGATGGTGGGCAGGCAGTCGACGATCCAGCTCACGTTCACCGCGAGGACGTCGATCCTCAGCCCGCTGACCCCGGCCTCCTTCAGCAGCGCCTTGGCCTTGTCGGGGTCGTGGTCGTAGACCGTTTTCGCCCGCCGGTAGGCGGGGTTGGCCTCGTTGAGGAACGAGGACGACGGCTTCCCGTGTCCCTTCAGGGCCACCTCGACCATCTTGCCGGTGTCGATCGCGTAGTGCAGCGCCTGCCGGACCCGGACGTCGTCGAAGGGCTTGTGCCTGGTGTTGAACATCAGGAACAGGTTGTTCATCCCGGCCCCGCCCCGGACCGTCAGCCCGCCCGCCGTGAGCTGCCGGATGTTGGCGTAGGGGATGTTGTCCGCGATCTGCGCGCCCGCGTCCGCGCCGGAGATCCTGGCGACGCGCGGTGCGGCGTCGACGATCGTCAGCCAGTTCATCTTCTTGAAGGCGGGCCGGCGCGGCCCGTTGTAGTCCGCGAACGCCTCGAAGGTGGTGTTGGACTTCGGGTGGTGCGCGGTCTGCCGGTACGGCCCGGAGCCCACCGCCAGCCCCTTGATCGCGTCGTCCCAGGCGCCGGGCCGGGAGAAGACGTGCTTGGGCATGATCTTCGCCAGCGTCAGCCGTGAGAGCCCGTCCGCGAAGGGGAACTTGAGCACCAGCTCGACGGTGCGCGCGTCGACCTTGCGGACCTCGCTCAGCCAGCTCGCGAAGAAGCCCTTGGCAAGGGTCTGGGTCTTCGGGTCGAGGATCCGGTCGAAGACGAACACCACGTCGTCGGCCGTGACCGGGTGCCCGTCGTGGAACTTCGCCCCCTCCCGCAGGGTGAACCTCCAGGAGGTGGCGCCGGTGTCCTTCGGCACCTCCGTGGCGAGGGCCGCGTACGGCTCGCGTGTGAGGGGATCCGTGTCGAGCAGGCCCTCGTAGATGTGGTTGTTGGCGGCCATGCAGAAGGCCGAGGCGGTCTGGGTGGGATCCCAGCTGCCGTCGTTGCCGTAGCCGATGACCGCCGTCAGCGTACGGTTCTTCCCGCCCCCGCTGCCGGTGTCGTTGGTGGACTCCGGGCCTGTGGAGCAGGCGGCCAGCGACGAGGACAGGGCGGCGGCCGTGCCCAGGGCCCCGGAATACCTCAGAAACGCCCGGCGGGCCGGCGCCGGTACGTCGGGAATCACGTCGCGCACGGTTCCTCCAGCAAAGGTGGTCTGAATGAGGGCGTGGTGCAGGGGGCTCCAGGATGGGGAGATACGACGTCCTACGTCATGGGCGGCAGCGCGACCATAGGTGGGGGCGCAAGGGCGGTCAAGGGGACGCACACGAATGGCCCAGCCGTCACAGGTGCGACCAATATCGGCTTGAATTGCGGGCAGTTGACGTTTTCATACCGGCCGGGGGCGGGACGCCGGAGAGGCACGCGCGTACGATGCGGCGCATGTCCGATGACCCCGTCAACCGGCGCAGGACCGAGCGGCGCGTCAGCAGCCGGATCCAGCGTGAGGTCATGCAGCTCATCCTCGATCGCAAACTCAGGCCCGGTGCGCCGCTGCCCACGGAGTCGGAGCTGATGGAGGACCTCGGGGTGAGCCGCAACTCGGTGCGGGAGGCGCTCAAGGCGCTTCAGGCGCTCGACATCGTGGAGATCCGGCACGGCTACGGGACCTATGTCGGCCAGGCGTCGCTGACCCCGTTCGTCGACGGGCTCACCTTCCGCACCCTCACTCGGCCCGACGACGAGATGGACGCCCTGAACGAGATCCTCCAGGTCCGTGAGGTGCTGGAGGAGGGGCTGATCCGACGGGTCGCCCTGACGCTCTCCGAGCCGGAACTCGAGCGTCTGGAGGCGGTGGTGGTCCGGATGGAGGCGGCGGGCCGGGAGGACCGGCCCTTCGCCGAACTGGACCGGGAGTTCCACGAGTTGCTCTACGGCTCGCTGGGCAACGCGCTCGTGCCGCAGCTGCTGAGCGCGTTCTGGACGGTGTTCCGCCGGGTCGCACGGGCCCGTGAGTGGTCGGACGGCACGAGTCCGCAGCTCACGGCGCGCCGTCACCGCGACATCGTCACGGCCCTGCGGGCCCGGGACGTCGAGGGCGCGGAGCGGGCGATGGCGGACCACTTCCGGGGCATCGAGGACCGCACGGCCCGCGAGTACGGCGAGCCGTCCGGCGGCTTCTGAGAGCTGCCGTGGCCATCCGTCCGCCGCCCGTGAACACAGAAGGCCCGCGCCCGGCGACGGCCGGGGCTGGGCCGATGCGAGGCACCGGAGAGGGAGAGCCGGGTCTGCCCGGTGTGCCGCGGCTGCCGTCCGGACGGCCGGTGCGCGGGCGTGCGCTGCCCGAGGGCCCGCTGCCCGCCCACGCGGTGTACCTGCTCGGGAGATGGCCTCCGCCTGAGCCCCGGTCGCCCGCCGGTCACAGGCTCAGCCCCAGCACCAGGCGGTGCTCGCCCGGCCCGAAGTAGTTTCTGCGGAGCCCGCCCTCGGGGGAGGCGGGGGCGAAGCCGGAGGCCTTGTAGAGGGCGATCGCCGCCGCGTTGGTGGGGTCGACGGTCAGTCTGACCTCCCGTATGCCGTCGTTGCGCAGCCGCCGCAGGATCTCCAGCATCAGCCGCCGCCCCAGGCCCTCCCCCCGGCGCTCCCGGGCGACGCCCAGCCCCAGCACCCAGCCGAGCCCGGAGCCGAGCCCGGTGCCGGCCAGGACATAGCCCTGGAGCGCCTCCCCGTCGTCCAGGACCAGGAGGTGTTCGGCGTACATGTCGAAGAGCTGGCGGAGCATGAAGTACGGGTACGCCACCTCCTGGAAGACCTCCCGGTCGAGGCGGTGCAGCTCGGGCAGGTCCGCCTCGGTGACCCCTCTCATGCGCACGGGCCGTTCCCGGGCGGGACGGAACACCTGGCCGGTGAGGGACGCGGAGGGATCTCCCGAGTGTTCGGCCGGATAAGCGGTCATGCCACCCCCTGGTCATAGGGCAGGGGCACACCGGCCCCATTTGGGTGAATACGGCTCGGATGGCGCACACCCCGCCGTCAGGGTTGCTTTCGACAGGGTTTGGACCAGCATCGCCCGCCGGTGTCCGGCCGCTCAAGGAGGGTTCAGGACCAAGAGCCGATTCCCCGTCACCTCGGCCGTCCGCCGCGGACTCGAGGCATCACGGCAAAGGGGGATCCGTGCCGTCACCCCCGTTGGTACCGTGAGCCAATGGACCTGGAAGCCCCGCCGAGGGCACCTAAACTCAACGCCGACGCCCCGTGGGACGCATTCGACCCTCACGCGTACATCGATCGCAATTACCGTGAGCTGCTCGATGTGGACGCGGAGATCATCGCGCATGTGCGCGATCACTTCAGCGATCATTTCCGTCTGCGTTTCGAACGGCCGGTTCTCGGCATTGACGTCGGTGCAGGTGCCAACCTCTACCCCGCGCTGTGCATGCTCCCGTGGTGCAAGGAGATCACCCAGCTGGAGCTTTCGCGTGCGAACGTCGAGTATCTGAGGGAGCAGCGGGTCAACTTCGGTCCCGGGTGGGAGAGTTTCTGGGACGTGCTCCGAAAGGATCCCGCCTACGAAGAGATCCACAAAAACCGGAGGGCGAGATTCACTGACACCGTCCGTGTCGAACCCGGCAACCTGTTCGAACTGGTGCGTCGCCCCGCGCACTGGGCCATCGGAACGATGTTTTTCGTCGCCGAGTCGATGTCCGCCTCCCACGCGGAGTTCCGCAGCGGCGTCGCGTGTTTCCTTCGGGCCCTGGCGCCCGGCGCTCCCTTCGCCGCCGCGTTCATGGCCGGCTCCACGGGGTATGACGTGGGCGACGAGTATTACCCGGCGTGCGATGTCGACGAGGCGCAGGTGCACGAGGCTCTGCGGGAATTCGCTGATAGCCCCAGGGTTCTCAGGCTGGACAAGCCGACGGACATGGTGCGCCCGGGACACGAGGGAATGATCCTGGCCCTCGGTCACCGGAATTCCAGAGTTCGTTTCTGACCGAGGACGCGGAATACAGGGCAGTGCGACCTGTGTGAGGGGCATGGGGATGCAGATCAAGCCACGTCAGCATCTGCTGGACGTCTGGCAGGCCATGGCCCGCCACTCGTTCGACGGCGGCAAGTGGTCCTGGGGGGAATGGGGCGGTCTCAGCAGTGTCGCGGACGCCGAACGGCTGCTCTGCCTCATGTATCCCGCCACCGAGATCCCCGCCTTCCGCCTCGACGAGCCCGACACCACCCAGACGGACGTGGAGAAGGCGCTGAGACGGGTCGGCGGGCGCACCGAGATCCCCGCCGCCCTCGTGACGGTCCTCGACCAGTTCATGCGCACGCACACCGGGCCCGACGCCACCCCCACCTTCGCCGGCGGCTACTACTTCACCTCCCAGGACCCTCAGCGGGAGGTCATCCGCGAGCAGCGGGAACTGGGCGTGGTCGACTCCTTCTCCATGTCGGTCACGCTGTGCCTCGCCACCCTCGGCTTCCTCAAGGTCTACGAGGACCGCACCTCCCGCAGCGACATGAGGAAGGCCATCGCGCAGCTGAGGGAGGCGACCAGCATCCGGCTGACTGCCGCGATGGTCAGCCTGCTGCGCTCCTTCACCGTCAACGTCTTCGACGCCGACTCCGGCCAGGGACAGAGGTTGCGGCGGCTGGTGGGCCAGGGGCAGCTGTCGGAGCGTGCCGTGCTCCAGCAGTTCCAGCGCAGATTCAAGCCGCTCCGCGCCACGATCACGGAGAGCTTCGTCCTCGGTGTCGACGTCGAGGAACGCCTCAAGGACGACAATCAGCTCTTCGAGTGCGGCTGGGCCTGGAGCCTGGTCAAGGACGCGCCCAAAGTGGAGACCAGCGACCCGATCGGCACCCAGCCCGACGGCGTCGCGGACGCGGTGCCCTACCTCTACTTCACCGTGGTCGCCCTCGACGGCATCCAGGACCTGTTCTCCGACCGTACCCTCACCCTCGGTCTGCTCAACCCCGAACAGCAGAAGCTCGCCGAGGCGCTGCGGCTGCGCTGGGAGATCACCCAGCAGTACTGGTCGGGCATCGCCCGCTTCGACCCCGAGCGCTGGCCGCTGGAGGACCTCCCCTGGCGCACCACCGGCCAGTTGCTGGAATCCGAGTACTTCTCGCTCTCCGTCGCCGCCATCCTGGTCCACGACCTGGTGCGCCGGCGGGCCACCGACGAGGACCTCACGCGCACCGTGACGGTCATGGAGCGCCTCGCCGAACGCGGCCGCATCACCAGCCGTATGACGCGCGACGACCCGGCCGTACGGCTCCACAACCCGGGCGTCACCCTGCCCCTGCAAGGCAGCGAGGACGCCGGCGGGCCGCCCCTTCAGTGGACCATGACCGACTTCTCGGCCCAGCTCCTCAAGCGCACCATCCAGCTCAGCGAGCTGTCCCGCAACATCACCGCCCAGGACCGCCTGCTCCGGCTCGCCGAGGAGATCTTCGGCCATCTGTGGCAGCGCCGTATCCAGGAGGGCGAGGGCATCGGGCTCTGGGACAACGTCCGTGCCGTGTACCCCGGTTCGCCCGAAGGACCGGACCAGGTGTCCTGGAGCGTCACCGAGCGCGTCACCGAATGCATGGTGGCCGCCCGCAAGCTGTATGTGCAGCGGCCGATCCGCAGCGCCGAACTGGCCGTGCTGGCCCGAGCGTTGCTCAGCGAGTCCACCCATCTGTTCGGCTACGAGCAGATGGAGCCCACCCTCGCCGCCGAGGGCGAGCGCGCCAAGTCACTGCGGAGCATAGAGATCAGGCTGCGGCGGGCACGCCGGATCCTCGACGAACAGCCGGGCACGGCCTGTGCGCTGACCCTGTCCGTGCTCGGTGAACTCGACGTCCTGGCCCAGGCCCGGGACGCGGCCCGGGAGGTGTGAGCCCGTGCTCGTCTTCGCCGCCTCCGACAAGGGAGGCACGGGCCGCTCCGTGACCAGCGCGAACCTGGCCTTCCAACGCGCGCTCGCCGGTGACGACGTGTGCTACGTCGACTTCGACTTCGGCTCGCCCACGGCCGCCGCCGTCTTCGACGTCCCCGGAGAACTGGGCATCGACCGAGGCGGCCTGCACACCTATCTGGAGGCCGGCACCGCCGAGCCCGCCCGAGTCGACATCTGGGCCCACACCCTGCACCCGGTGCTGCGCAACCGTCCCAACGGCTCCGGCCGGCTCGTCCTGCTGCCCGGCGACGCGAGCGGCGGGGAGTTCGCCACGGACCAGGACACCCTGCGCCGCTGTGTCGATCTGCTGCTTCGCCTCAACAGCGAGTTCGATGTGATCATCGTGGACCTCAGCGCCGGACGCAGCTACGCGATGGACATGGTGCTGGAGGCGACGGCGCAGCCCGAGCTGCGGGGCGTCGAGGCCCGCTGGCTGATCTTCCACCGCTGGACCCGGCAGCACGTACTCGCGGCGTCGGGGCTGGTCTTCGGCGAGCACGGCATCCTCAACGGCGCGGCGGCGGGCCTCCACGACAAGGAGGCGCTGCGCCGGTCGATCCGCTTCGTCCGGGCCGCCGTGCCCGACCCCGAGTCCGCGCTGTGGTCCCAGGTCTCGCCCGCCCAGTCCGTCTGGATGCAGCGGTGCGACGACTATCTGCGGCAGCTCGCCTCGGAGCGGAAGATCGGGGACAGCGTGGTCCTCGGGACCATCCCGCTGGAACCCGTCCTGCAATGGCGTGAGCAGCTCATCACCGAGGAGGACGTGCTGTCCACCCAGATCGCCAACAAGGAGACGCTGGAGGCGCTGGAGCAGCTCGCCCGCAGGCTGACCGACGAGGCCCACTGGGAGGTGTCGTGACGGAGTCCGGGTTCCGGGAGACCACCGCCGAGCCGCTCACCCGCTCCCTGGCGCTGTCCCATCTCTCCCTGGAGCTGGGACATCTGTACATGGAGGACTTCGAGGGCGGGCCCCCGCGGCTGCGGCAGCACTTCGAGCGTGTGAAGCCCTGGGCGGAGGCGGCCCGTGCCGAAGCCGCCGCCCGTGCCGAAGCCGCCGCCACCGGCCGGCGGGGCGGCTCCCGCCCCCGTATCAGCACCTGCTTCCTCATCGACGACTACTTCACGCGCTTCTCCACCCCCGCCGAGGTCGTGCCGGTCCTGCTCGACGAGGCCGAGCGCGCGGGGCTGGTCATCGACTACCTGGCCAGGGAGTCCGGCTGTGCTGTGGCGGACAAGGTGCCGCTCGCGGAATCGGTGGCCGGCCGGCTGGTCGAGTCCCCGCCGCCCGGCAGCTACGGCCTGCGCCCGCCCGTCGGCCAGACCGGCTGGCTCGCCAACGGGGTGCGCACCCCCGCTCAGCGCGCCCAGGCCATGAGGCGGTCCGGAGCCTGGCAGCCGCCCCAGGAGACCGCCGCCCACCGGCACTCCGTCTTCCTGGACGTCGAACTCTGGGACGACCAGGACGGGCACCGCACCTGGTCGTGCCCCTTCCTCGCCGCGGTCTGGCAACTGGCCCGCCTCGGTCTGCTGCGCAACGAGGGCGAGCCCGTCCTCGTCCCGCGCGCCCACACCTCGGGCGGCTTCCCGTCCGAGTGGGACCGGCTGGCGCCGCTGCTCCAGCTCAACACCGACGCGGCCCCGTTCAACGCCTATCGCACCATCTCCGTACTGCCGTCTCGGTTCCTCCCCATCGAACACGCCGTGCGCGTCATCCTCGACCAGACCGAGGTGGACGCGGGCGCGCTGCGGCAGGTCGCGAGGCGGTCGGCCGCAGAGGGCGTCGCGGTGCCCGACTCCGTGGCGGACCGGGCCTCCTACGTGTTCTACCCGGGGTGGTGACATGGGGATCCCGGGGGAGGCGAGGTCCACGATCCTCGCCGGCGGCGAAGTACGCACCTGTCTGCTGCCGACGTCCCAGGCGCTGGACCTCCGGGCGGCCGGCCATGTGCTGCGGCTGAGGGCCGACGAGCGCGTCCTCGTCTCCGAACGCCCGAACCTGTACGCCCTCTCACCCGACACCCTCATGGGCGTGGACTGCGCGCTGCCCGCCGCGGGCGGCGCCCGGGTGCGCGCCGTCGGCACGGTGGTCACCCGGGCGGCGCTCACCGAGGGCCGGGTCCTTCAGGCCGGCTCGTCCTTCCGTGTCCCCGCGACGGGACCCGACCAGCGCCGGCCCTGGGGTTCCTACCTGGTACGCCCGGGGGTGGTGGAACCCCTGGGGAAGCTGCCCGCGCAGGCGGTCGCCGAAGGGCTCCTCAAGGGCGGCCGGTCCGGGGAACTCGACCCCGGCCTGATCGCCGAGGGGCTGTTGACCCGGCTGGTGCGGCACCCGCTGCTGGACCAGAAGAGCCCGTTCAAGAGCCGCCGCACGCGGCTGCGCTGGGTGGCGCTGCCCGTCCCGGACGGCCAGGACCCCTCGATCCACTTCACGGTCGTCGACGACGAACTGCGCACGGTGCGGCTCGGGATCCCCGAGGACACGGAACCGACCGCCGTCCTGCGCCTGTGCGAGGACCTCGCGCTGCACGACTGGCTGCTCACCACGCTCGTACGGATGCTCGACGGCAGCCGCTTCGGGTCGACGGACGGGCCCCTGGCCGTCCTGGCGCTGCGCCCCGCCGTCGACCATCTGCTGCATCTGTGGATGCCCCGGGCACGGGTGGACCGCAAGCTGTCCGCGCTGTCGGAGTCGCTGGACGAGCAGCCGGGATTCAGCCGCCAGTGGCACACGCTGGTGCAGCGCATCCGGGACCAGATGGCCCTTCAGGCCATCCCGTTGCTGAGGGAGGCGCTGACCGCACGCTGAGCACGACGCGCGAGCCGCTCCGGCGCGCGTTCCCGAAGGATCCGACGGGGGAGGAAAGGAATGACCGCTACGCAAGGTACGACGAACACGCCACGGCCGGAGGGCCTGCGCGTACCACCGCTCCTGCTGAAGACGCTCGTCACCGTGGTGGTGTCGATCATCGCCTATGTCCTGACCAACGCGCTCAACCAGAAGCAGGACGAGGTGTGGAAGCTGACGATCTCCATCGTGATCGGCGGGTCCGCCCTGATCGTCCAGTACATGGTGGACTTCGAGCGCCGGCTGGAGGCGATGGAGAGCGGACAGCGCACCCGCATCCGGGAGATGAAGGACAGCCTGTCGGAGCACCACCGTGAGGTGCGCGGCCATCTCAGCGATCACCGCCGGGAGATGACGGACCTGGTCGACGACCGCTTCGCCCGTATCAGCGAGGCGACCGAACTCTTCAGCCAGGTGGACCGTTCGGTACTGCGCTCCGACGGGGTGACCAAGCTCGCCCGCAGCGCCACCAAGGCGGGACTGCTGAACAACGAGCTGGTGAAGACCTTCGCCGGCGAGGAGATCGACCGGCTCGCCCAGCTGCTGGAGAACCTGAGCAACAACATCGCCGACTGCCTGGGGGAGAACCAGGACTGGCTCATCGGCCTCACCCGGTGCATCAAGAAGACCCTGGACGCCACCAGCACCTCGGTCGACCGGGACTTCTGGAACAGTGAGCCCGCGAGCCGCTATCTGGAGGCGCAGAGCGACGCGATCCTGCGCGGGGTGAAGATAAGGCGGCTGTTCATCGTCGACACCGAACAGGAGATCGACGGCAAGCTGACGGAACTGTGCGAGAGTCAGCGTTCGCTGGGCATCGACGCCCGTGTGGTGGCCCTGTCCCAGTTGCCGCACCGGGTGCAGCTCGGCACGCACAGCGACTTCATCATCTTCGACAACGAACTCACCTACGAGATCGACCAGGACACGAAGAAGGTGAACGCCAAGACCACCCTCAACGCCCGGGCCGCCCTCGTCGAACACCGGATGAAGCGCTTCAACCGGCTGTGGGAGGCCACCCAGGACCTCTCCGGCTGACCGAACGCGATCCGGCGGACCCTCGCGGACCGGGGCGCGAGCCGTCAGCAAGGCGGCGTAGTCGTGCCCCCTGGTCCGCGGGGAGTAGCTGAAGCCGCGTAACGGCCCGCTCCGCCGCAGCCGTTCGCCGACCAGCTCGTACAGCGGCTCGTCAGGCCCGGCGTGATCCTCGCGCACCCTCGAGGGGACCCGGCTGCCCGCCGGCCTGCTGCGCAGAATCACCCGGCTGCGCTGTCCGACGCTGGTCACCACGAGTTTCGACGGGGTGGACCTCGACCCCACCGTGCGGGCCGGGCTCACCGTCGCGCACTGCCCGGCGTACTCCCGACAGGCCGTCGTCGAGCATGTGTTCGCCTTACCGTCGGCCCTGGTCAGCCGCACGGCGGGACCCTCGGGCCGCCGCGCACGCTGGACGACGTGGTCCTCACCCCGGGCACCGACTGGTACACGGACACGGCCCGGTCGGCCGACTTCCAGGCGGTCCACGACAACCTCGCGAGCCATCTCGCCGGATGCCCGCGCAAGGTGCCCACCGGGCCGGGCGCGCGGTGAGGTCCGCCGGGAGGACACCGGGGACGCGTGACGGTCATGGCGTCGCCGGCGGGGCTGTCGCTGCTGCGCCCGAGTGAGCCATCACTCGGACATCTCAGACAATTTGCGCGCCCCGGTGCACGGCGGGCAGCATGGCACAGTCAGAATGAAGCTGCTGTCCATGGCATGTGTGTGTACGTGCTTGCGGCTCCTGGATCGCGTTTCCGGGGCAGGCCCGCGAACGGCACGAGCATCCGTGGGAATGGCGCCGCGGTACGAAGAGCCGTGTGGTCGATAGGAGCGACCACTTCCGCCGGAACGGCGTGACCCAGTTCCTCGAGCAGCCACAGATGGCGGCATGGGTGGAACCGTCAACGGACTGACCTGAGACAGCAGCAGTAGCGGCGCGACCCGCGTCCATCAGGAGGTGTTGGATGAGCACCATCGCCGAGTGGCTCGAAGATAACGTCACAACCGACAAACGCGCGCTGGACTGGTACCGGGAGCCGGAATGTGAGCCCCGTATCGTCCGTGCCTACCGCGAACTACTGAGCGGCTATGAGATCGACACATCGACGATCCTCAAGACCACAGTCGAAGTGGAGGGTGAACACGCCGGTGTGGTCCGCGTACACGACATCAACTACTACTCCATCTGCGCGCACCACTTCCTGCCCTTCTACGGACAGGTGGCGATCTCCTACGTGCCCGGCAGCCGGATCCTGGGCCTGGGCAAGTTCCCCCGGCTGGTACAGGCGTTCAGCCGCAGGTTCCAGATCCAGGAGCACCTGGTGAAGGACATCGCCGAGGAGATCATGTCCTCGGGTGGCGCCCGTGCGGCGCGCGTCGTCTCCACCGGCCGGCACATGTGCATGTGCAGCCGGGGCCCGTCCGACCAGACGGTGATCACCGACACCTCGTACGTCACCGGCGACAAGGAACTCTTCACCCGGTTCGGCCTGGACACCTGAGCGGGTTCCGTACGTCAACTCTGACGCACCCGGCGTGCGCGGCGGACCCCTTGCCGTCTGCCGCGCGAGCCGGGTGCGTCGGAGACCCGGAGTGAGGCATGAAACTGGACTTCCTTCCCCCCGAGGCGCTGCGGGACGGCGCCGTGCGCCACTACTGCCTGCGGTGCAGAAGCGCGTCGGTGGAGTGGCGCACCACGGGTGCCCGCCGCCACGGTGTGTGCCTCGCCTGCGGTCATGTCGCCGACCGGGCGCTGGTGCTGGACCCCGCGCTGCGGTGGTGGACGGACGCCGAGGGCGAGTACTGGCACGAGACGGCGGGCGTGTTCGTCCGGGACGTCCGCGGCCGCATCCTCTTCTTCGACCGCACCGCGTTCCCCTTCGGCCTGACGATCCCCGCCGGGCACGTCGAGCGCCACGAGCACCCCGACGAGGCGGCGGTGCGCGAACTCGGGGAGGAGACCGGTATCGCCGGCGAACGGCTCGAATGCCTGACCAGGACTCCGGTGCCCGGCGACGGCTGCCGTCGTGGCGCCGACGCCCATTTGTGGCACGTCTACCGGACGGCCGACGCGGTGGACGCGGACCTCGCGGTGGACCTCGGCCCGGAGGGCACCTCGGCCGTGTGGCTCACGCCAGGCGAGGCGCTGCGCCGCCCGGTGACCTACGCCGTACGCCGGCTGCTCGGGGAGTGCCGGGGCGCGCTGGTCCCCTCCCGCGCCGCCAGGTGATGGCGATGCCTCGTCCGGGCCCCGACGTTCCGATGCGGGCCGGGCGACGGGAATGGTCGGGGCTGGCGGTCCTCGCGCTGCCGACCATGCTCATCGGTCTGGACATGAGCGTGCTGCATCTGGCGGCGCCCGTGCTCGGTGAACGACTGCACCCGAGCGGAACGGAACTGCTCTGGATCGTCGACATCTACGGCTTCATGGTGGCCGGTTTCCTCGCCACGATGGGGACTCTCGGCGACCGGATCGGCCGCCGCAGACTGCTTCTGACCGGAGCCGCCGCCTTCGCGGCGGCCTCGTTGCTCGCCGCCTGTTCGTCCAGCGTGGGGATGCTCATCGCGTCGCGCGCGTTGCTCGGTGTCGCGGGGGCGACGCTGATGCCGTCGACCCTCTCCCTGATCAGCAACATGTTCCGCGACCCGGGGCAGCGGCGGGTCGCGGTCGCGGTGTGGATGACCAATTTCAGCATCGGTGGCATGGTCGGCCCGCTGGTCGGCGGGGTGCTCCTGGAGCACTTCTGGTACGGCTCGGTGTTCCTGCTCGGCGTGCCGGTGGGCGTCGTCCTGCTGATCGCCGGTCCACCGCTGCTGCCCGAGTACCGCGATCCGGGGGCCGGCCGCCTGGATCCGGTCAGCGTCGCGCTGTCCGTCACGACGGTGTTGCCGGTGGTCTACGGCTTCAAGGAGATCGCCCAGCACGGCGTCCGAACGCTGCCCCTGCTGAGCCTCGCCGCCGGGCTCTGCCTCGGAGTCCTCTTCGTCCGCAGACAGTTGAGGCTCCCCGATCCCATGCTCGACCTCCGGCTCTTCGCCAGCCCCGCGTTCGGGGTGTCGCTGGCCGGGCTGACCCTGGGGCTCTTCGCGGTGACCGGGACGCAGTTCCTGCTCCTCCAGTACTTCCAGCTGGTGTTGGGGCTGTCTCCGTCGGTGGCCGGGCTGTGGGCGCTGCCCGCGGTGGGCGCGGGCGTGGTGGGCGCGCTGCTGGCCCCCGCCGTGGCCGGCCGCACGGGTTCGCTCCGGGTCATGGCGGGCGGCTTCCTGCTGTCCGTACCGGGGCTGCTGCTGCTCACCCTGGTGGGCCCCGGGTCCGGGCCGTTCCTCGCCGTGGTCGGGTTCGCCGTCGTCTCGTTCGGCGTCCAGGCGGCGCTCGCCCTCACCAACGACGCGATCATCGGCAGTGCCCCACCCGAACGTGCGGGCAACGCCTCGGGTATCGGGGAGACCGGCGCGAACCTGGGCGAGGCACTGGGCGTGGCCGTCGCCGGATCCGTCGCCGCCGCCGTGTACCGCGCGAAGCTGGAGGGCAGTTCCCTTCCGGACGGCATGGGGCCCGATCGCGCCGAGGCGGCCCGTGCGACCCTCGGCGGTGCCGCCGAGGCCGCCGGCCACCTGCCCGAACGGCTCGGCGGTGAACTCCTCGGGCTCGCCCGGACGGCGTTCACGGACGGGCTGCACATGGCGGCGCTCGTCAACATCGGCGTTCTGATGACGCTCACCGCGGCGCATCTGACCCTTCTGCGCCGCGAGACGGCAGATCGGGATGCCGTGGAACTCGGTGTGCACCTGCGGGAGATGGAAGCGGAGTCCGGGGCGGCGACGGAGCCGGGGGCCGAGACGGTCCCGGGCAGGCGTTAGCCGTGGCGCGGCGATGACGCTCGCGCGCGGGGGCCGCGCCCCCGTACGCGGTGGACGAGGTCGGCGGCGGCCTTTGGCCAGCGGGGATGCTCGAAGGTGAAGCCCGCGTTCAGCAGGCGGCCCGGGACGACCCGGCGGCTCTTGAGCAGCAGTTCGGTGTCCGAGCGCAGGGCGAAGGCGCCGAGTTCGGCCATCCACTTCGTCGCGGGCAGGCCCACGGGGACACCCCACGCAGCGCGCAGGGCGCGCATGAGCGTGCGCTGCGGCACCGGTTCGGGCGCGGCGAGATTCACCGGTCCGGCGATGTCGTCCCGGTCGGCCAGGAACTCCACCGCGCGGACGAAGTCACGGTCGTGGATCCACGACACGTACTGGGCGCCGCCCGCCACCGGTCCTCCGAGACCGAGCCGCGCCAGCCGCAGCAGGACGTCGAAGACGCCCCCTCGATCGGGGCTCATCACCATCGCGGAGCGCAGGGCGACCTTGCGGGTGCCCGGGGTGTCGGCCTTCTCCTGTTCCCGCTCCCAGGCCTTGGCGATGTCGACGCTGAAGGCCCAGTAGCCCGGGACGGAGGGTTCGCTCCCTCCGAGGACACCGGTCTCCTCGTCGTTGGGCGCGTCGAAGCGATGGGCGTAGATGGTGGCCGTGCTCATCTGCAACCAGACCCGGGGAGGCCGGGCGGCCGCGGCGATCACCTCGCCCACGACCCGGGCGGAGTCCACGCGTGAGTCCATCATGGCCTGGAGATTGTCCGCGGTGTAGCGGCAGCTGACGCTGCGGCCGGCCAGGTTCACCACGACATCGCTGCCGTCGAGTGTCCTGGCCCACGGGCCCAGGGTCTTGCCGTCCCACCGGACTTCACCCGGGTGCGCCGGCCGCCTGCTCAGCACCACGACCTCGTGCCCGGCGGCGGTCAGCGCGCGCTTCAGGACCGTACCCACCTGCCCGGTTCCCCCGGGTATCACGATCTTCATCCGGCCTCTCCCCCTCAGTGATGGAGACGACCCTAGCTCAGACTTGAACGCGTTCAAAAGGGAACGGGGACACGAGGATCCCGGCCCCGGCGTGAACCGTTGGCCCTGCCTCAACGAACGCCCGCCTGCGCGCACTTGCAGGACGCAGACACCTGTCGAGTGTAGATGCGGAGCGTCACCATGGGGATGCGAAGGGTAAAACTCGAAGGGAGCGGGGAGCACGGTGGCTGCGGTACACGTATCACTCGGGGGACGACACGCGGCGCGCTGCGCCGAAGAGGCGGAGGACACGGTGAGGGAAGTACCGGCGGCCCCACGCACCCAGCGGGCTCCGGAGGTGGGATGAAGCCGCCGATCGGTTCGTACGCCGTCGACATCCGCTCCGGAAGGGTGGGGGTGGTGATGGGGCACGAGGGCCCGTACGTCCAGCTGAGACCGTACGGCGGGGGCAAGGAGTGGGACGTGGAGCCGGAGGCCGTGCGCCCCGCCACCCCGGCGGAGCGGCTGCGCGCCGCGACCGCGTACGCCAATGCCCGCAGCCGTGGCGAGGTGCCCTGAACGGACCGGCGGGCCCGGGGAGCGCCCGCCGTAGGCGAGAATGGGGGCCATGAGTCTGTTCCGCGACGACGGCATCGTGCTGCGCACCCAGAAGCTGGGGGAGGCGGACCGGATCATCACGCTGCTCACACGCGGTCACGGACGGGTGCGGGCGGTGGCCCGCGGCGTGCGCCGTACCAAGTCGAAGTTCGGGGCCCGGCTGGAGCCGTTCTCGCACGTGGACGTGCAGTTCTTCGCGCGCGGCGGTGAGCTGGTGGGACGCGGGCTGCCGCTGTGCACGCAGAGCGAGACCATCGCTCCGTACGGGGGCGGGATCGTCACGGACTACGCTCGCTACACCGCCGGGACCGCCATGCTGGAGACCGCCGAGCGGTTCACCGATCACGAGGGGGAGCCGGCGGTCCAGCAGTATCTGCTGCTGGTCGGGGGCCTGCGCACCCTCGCCCGCGGTGAGCACGCGCCGCATCTGGTCCTGGACGCCTTCCTGCTGCGCTCCCTCGCGGTCAACGGCTACGCGCCCAGCTTCAACGACTGCGCGAAGTGCGGCATGCCCGGTCCGAACCGGTTCTTCTCGGTGGCCTCGGGCGGTGTCGTGTGCGGTGACTGCCGGGTGCCCGGCAGCGTCGTACCCTCACCCGGTGCCCTGGAACTGCTCGGCGCGCTGCTGACGGGAGACTGGGAGACCGCGGACGCGTGCGAGCCGCGGTATGTCCGGGAGGGCAGTGGACTGGTGTCGGCGTATCTGCACTGGCACCTGGAGCGCGGACTGCGCTCGCTTCGGTACGTGGAACAGTAGACAGTCACAGCGACAGCAGATCGAGGAGCGAGAAGCACATGGCCGTACGCGGGTTCCTGGGGCGCCAGCGCCGTGAGTACAGGACGCCGGAGCCGCACCCGTCCGGGGCTCGTCCGCCGAAGATTCCGGGCGAGCTGGTCCCGAACCATGTGGCCATCGTGATGGACGGCAACGGGCGGTGGGCCAAGGAGCGCGGGCTGCCGCGCACCGAGGGGCACAAGGTCGGCGCCGAGCGGGTGCTGGACGTGCTCCAGGGCGCCGTCGAGATGGGCGTCGGGAACATCTCGCTGTACGCGTTCTCCACCGAGAACTGGAAGCGCTCGCCGGACGAGGTGCGCTTCCTCATGAACTTCAACCGTGACTTCATCCGCAAGACCCGCGACCAGCTCGACGAACTCGGCATCCGGGTGCGCTGGGTGGGCCGGATGCCCAAGCTGTGGAAGTCGGTGGCCAAGGAACTCCAGGTCGCCCAGGAGCAGACCAAGGACAACGACCGGCTCACGCTGTACTTCTGCATGAACTACGGCGGCCGCGCCGAGATCGCGGACGCGGCACAGGCCCTGGCCGAGGATGTGAAGGCGGGCCGGCTCGACCCCGCGAAGATCACGGAGAAGACCCTCGCGAAGTACCTCTACTACCCGGACATGCCGGATGTGGACCTGTTCCTGCGGCCGAGCGGCGAGCAGCGCACCTCCAACTACCTGCTCTGGCAGAGCGCGTACGCCGAGATGGTCTTCCAGGACGTTCTGTGGCCGGATTTCGACCGCCGCGACCTGTGGCGGGCATGCCTGGAGTTCGCCTCCCGCGACCGCCGCTTCGGCGGTGCCATCCCGAACGAGGAACTGCCGGCCATGGAGGGCAGGCAGGAGTAGCCCGGTGAGGTGCCCGGTCCGGCCCTGCTCTACGATCACCGCTCGTCACCGATGACCTGGGGAGGGGCCGTGACCGAGCAGGCCGTGGAGCGACGCGAGGACGCCGTCGTGCTGGAGTACGAGCACCGGCAGGAGGAGATGGCCGAGGCCCTCCGGCTGGTCCTGCGCAGGCGAGGCCGGGCCGGCTTGGTCCACCGCCCCGTCTTCCTGGGGATCGTCGGGCTGCTCGGGGTGGTGCAGCTGGTGGCGGGCGTGTACCGCGGCGACGCCACCGGTGTCGCCTTCGGGACGATGTTCGTCGTGTGGCCGCTGCTGATGTTCCGCGTGCCCCGTACGTCGGCCCGCCAGCTGCTGAGGGCGAACCAGCACCACGGCGTGATGCGGGTGACCGTCGCCGAGGAGGGCGTACGGGTCGTGAGCGTGCACGTGGAGACCCGCATGGCGTGGGCCAACTACGGCAGCTACGCGGAGACCGAGCGCTGCTTCGTGCTGCGCAGCCCCGACCGCGCCGGAACCTGTGCGGTGGTGCTCGTCAAGCGGGGCGTGCGGGCCCCCGAGGACGTGGACAGGTTGCGGGCCCTGCTGGACCGCCACCTGCCCCGCGTCTGACCCGGCCCTCGGTTCAGTCCCCGGGGGCCGCGCAGTCGGCGCAGGTCCCGAAGACCTCCACCGTGTGGGCGACGTTGACGTAGCCGTGCTCCGCGGCGATGGCCTCCGCCCACTTCTCCACCGCCGGGCCCTCGACCTCGACGGCCTTGCCGCAGACGCGGCACACGAGGTGGTGGTGGTGCTCGCCCATCGAGCAGCGGCGGTAGACCGACTCGCCGTCGGAGGTGCGCAGGACGTCGACCTCGCCGGCCTCGGCGAGGGACTGCAAGGTGCGGTAGACCGTGGTGAGTCCGACCGAGTCACCCTTGTGCTTGAGCATGTCGTGGAGTTCCTGCGCGCTGCGGAACTCCTCGACCTCGTCGAGTGCCGCAGCCACGGCGGCACGCTGGCGGGTGGATCGTCCCCGTACAGGCTGGCCGGCGGTCGTCACCGTTGCCTCCTTCTTGATGCTCGCCTACGGGGCGCTGCGAGCCGGTACCGGCGTGCCCCTTCGGCTCTCTCACGGCTCACGTCTGCGCCCTGCCGGGCCATTGTGCCAGCCCGGGCCGGGAGCGGTCAGACTCCGACCTCGTCGGTCGCCTCCCGGTTGGCCGGAATGACGCACTCCAGCGGGTCCTGGGTGGACCGTGCGGCGGCGAGTGCCCGCGCGCGTCGCCGGGCCAGCGGGGTCGCCAGAGCGGTGAGCGCGATGAAGACGGCGATCGTCAGCAGCACGATCGTCGCACCGGGCGGCACGTCCTGGTAGTAGGAGGTGATCGTGCCGCCGAGGGTCACGGTCACCCCGATGGCGACCGCGATGGCGAAGGTCGCGGCGAAGCTGCGGCCGAGCTGCTGGGCCGCCGCCACCGGGACCACCATCAGGGCGGACACCAGCAGCAGACCGACCACGCGCATCGCGACCGTCACCGTCACCGCCGCCGTGACCGCCGTCAGCAGGTTCAGCGCCCGTACCGGCAGGCCCGTCACCCGGGCGAACTCCTCGTCCTGGCTGACCGCGAAGAGCTGGCGGCGCAGACCGAGGGTGACCACGACCACGAAGGCGGCGAGCAGGCAGATCGCGACGACGTCCGACGGCGAGACCGTGGACAGCGAGCCGAACAGGTACGACGTCAGGTTGGCGTTGGAGCCGCCCGGCGCGAGGTTGATGAACATCACGCCGCCGGCCATGCCGCCGTAGAACAGCATCGCGAGGGCGATGTCGCCGCGCGTCCTGCCGTACCAGCGGATCAGCTCCATCAGGACCGAGCCGAGGACCGAGACGGCCGTCGCCATCCACACCGGGGAGGCGGACAGCAGGAAGCCGAGGCCGACGCCCGTCATGGCCACATGGCCGATGCCGTCGCCCATCAGGGCCTGGCGGCGCTGCACGAGGTAGATCCCGACGGCCGGCGCGGTGATGCCGACCAGGACGGCCGCCAGCAGGGCCCGCTGCATGAAGGCGTAGGTGAGGAAGTCCATCAGCTCAGCAGTCCCGTACGGATCGGTTCGGCGCCCGCCGCGTCGTGCGGGTGCACATGGTCGTGGCCGGGCAGGGCGTGCTGGCCCACGGCCCTCGGGGGCGGCCCGTCGTGCAGGACGCAGCCGTCGCGCAGCACCACCGCCCGGTCGATCAGCGGCTCCAGGGGCCCGAGTTCGTGCAGCACCAGCAGCACGGTCGCGCCGGAGGCCACCTGTCCCTCCAGCGTCCGCGCGAGCACCTCCTGGCTCGCCAGGTCGACGCCCGCCATCGGCTCGTCCATGATCAGCAGTTCGGGCTCGGAGGCCAGGGCGCGGGCGATCAGCACCCGCTGGTGCTGGCCGCCGGAGAGCGCGTTGACGGAGTCCTTGGCCCGGTCCGCCATGCCGACCAGCTCCAGGGCGCGGCGCACGGCCTCGTGGTCGGCCCTGCGCAGGATGCCGAAGCGGGCGCGGGAGAGCCGGCCGGAGGAGACCACCTCGGTCACCGTGGCGGGCACGCCGCCCGCGGCCGTGGTGCGCTGCGGCACGTACCCGATGCGCCGCCAGTCGCGGAAGTCGCGGCGCGGGGTGCCGAACAGCTCGATCTCGCCGGCGCTTGGCGGCACCTGGCCGATGATGCTGCGCACGGCGGTCGACTTGCCCGATCCGTTCGCGCCGAGCAGCGCGACGACCTCGCCGCGGCGCACGGTCAGGTCGATGCCGCGCAGCACCGGGCGTGAGCCCAGGTCGGCGCGTACGCCGCGCAGGCGTATGACGGGCTCGCTCATTGCGGCACCTTCCGCTGTCACCGGGCCCCCAGGGCGGTCCGCAGGGCCTTGAGGTTGGACTGCATGACCTGGAAGTAGTCGCTGCCGCGGGACTTGGCGGTGATGCCCTCGATCGGGTCGAGGACATCCGTCTTCAGGTTCGCGTCCTTGGCGACGGTCTTCGCGGTCTTGTCACTGACGAGCGTCTCGTAGAAGACCGTGGAGACGCCGTCGGCCTTCGCCATGCTCTCGAGTGCCCGCACGCGCGCCGCGCTGGGCTCGGACTCCGGGTCCAGGCCGTTGATGGCCTCCTCGGTGAGGCCGTAGCGCTCGGCGAGGTAGCCGAAGGCGGCGTGGGTGGTGATGAAGACCTTGCTCTTGGTGTCCTTCAGACCCGCCGCGTACTGCTTGTCGAGGTCGTCGAGCCTCTTGACCAGGGCCGCCGTGCTCTTCGCGTAGTCGGCCGCGTGCCCCGGGTCCGCCTTCTCGAAGGCCTTGGCGACGCCCTGGGCGACCTGGGCGTAGCGCACCGGGTCGAGCCAGATGTGGGGGTCCTTCCCGGCGGACTCCTCGCCCTGCTGCGTGTCCTGCCGGGCCGCGTGGCCGCCGACCTCGTTGCCGTGATCCTCCAGCGTGGTCAGGGAGGCGGCGTCGATCTTCGTCTTGATCTCGGACTGGGCGACCGCGTCGTCGACGGAGGGCTGGAGGTTCTTCAGGTAGAGCACCGCGTCGGACTCCTGGAGCTGCGCGGTCTGCCGGGCGCTGATCTCCAGGTCGTGCGGCTCCTGGCCGGGTTGGGTGAGACTGGTGACATGGACGTGGCTCCCGCCGATCTGCTCGGCGAGGAAGGCCATCGGATAGAACGACGCGACGACGTCGAATTTCCCGGTGTTGCCGGCGGCACTGGTGGAGGAGCAGGCGGAGAGGGCTCCGAGGCCCAGTGCGGTGACCGCGGTGACCGCGGCCCCGGGTATGAGACGTCGACGTATGTTCACGACAGTCATTTTCAACAAATATGGAAACCGTTGTCAACAATCCTCGGGTAACGGCTCGGCACACCCGGGGACCCGCTCCAGGTGCCCTACCGATTTGATTGGAGGGGAGCCCCCGCCGGTAACCTGAAGCATTCGCTCTGAAGCAATGCTCTGAAGCAGTCGCTTCGTCGCCCGTCGTCGTAATGAAGAGAGCACCGTGGCCGCCGACAAGATCGACACCATCGTCAGCCTGAGCAAGCGCCGTGGCTTCGTATTCCCGTGCAGCGAGATCTACGGCGGCCAGCGCGCCGCCTGGGACTACGGACCGCTGGGTGTCGAGCTCAAGGAGAACATCAAGCGCCAGTGGTGGCGCTACATGGTCACGTCCCGCGAGGACGTCGTCGGTATCGACTCGTCGGTGATCCTGGCGACCGAGGTCTGGGTGGCCTCCGGTCACGTCGCCACCTTCACCGACCCGCTCACCGAGTGCACCTCCTGCCACAAGCGCTTCCGCGCCGACCACCTGGAGGAGGCATACGAGGCCAAGCACGGCCGTCTGCCGGAGAACGGTCTCGCGGACATCAACTGCCCGAACTGCGGCAACAAGGGCATGTTCACCGAGCCCAAGCAGTTCTCGGGTCTGCTCTCCACCCACCTCGGCCCCACGCAGGACAGCGGCTCGATCGCCTACCTGCGCCCGGAGACGGCACAGGGCATCTTCACCAACTTCGCCCAGGTCCAGCAGACCTCGCGCCGCAAGCCGCCGTTCGGCATCGCGCAGATGGGCAAGTCGTTCCGCAACGAGATCACGCCGGGCAACTTCATCTTCCGCACCCGCGAGTTCGAGCAGATGGAGATGGAGTTCTTCGTCAAGCCGGGCGAGGACGAGAAGTGGCACGAGTACTGGATGCAGGAGCGCTGGAACTGGTACAGGGGCCTCGGTCTGCGTGAAGAGAACATGCGCTGGTACGAGCACCCGAAGGAGAAGCTCTCCCACTACTCCAAGCGCACCGCCGACATCGAGTACCGCTTCCAGTTCGGCGGCAACGAGTGGGGCGAGCTGGAGGGTGTCGCCAACCGCACGGACTACGACCTGAACGCCCATGCCAAGGCCTCGGGCCAGGACCTGTCGTACTTCGACCAGGAGGCCGGCGAGCGCTGGACCCCCTACGTCATCGAGCCCGCGGCGGGCGTCGGCCGCACGATGCTGGCGTTCCTGCTGGACGCCTACGTCGAGGACGAGGCCCCGAACGCCAAGGGCAAGATGGAGAAGCGCACGGTGCTGCGCCTGGACCACCGCCTGGCGCCGGTGAAGGTCGCGGTCCTGCCGCTGTCCCGCAACCCGGAGCTGTCCCCGAAGGCCAAGGGTCTTGCCCAGGCGCTGCGCAAGCACTGGAACATCGAGTTCGACGACGCGGGCGCCATCGGCCGCCGCTACCGCCGCCAGGACGAGATCGGCACGCCGTACTGCGTGACGGTCGACTTCGACACGCTCGAGGACAACGCGGTGACGGTGCGTGAGCGTGACTCGATGAAGCAGGAGCGCGTCTCGCTGGACCAGATCGAGGGCTACCTCGCGGGCCGTCTGCTCGGCTGCTGAGCGCGGCGCACACGCGCCGGCCACCGCTTCGCGCCGAGGTGCGGAGGAAGCCTTCCGAGAAGCCCCCGGTTTCCCCTGCGCGGGAAACCGGGGGCTTCGTCGTCCCCGCCGACGGCCTCAGCGGCCCTGGAGCGACCTGACGTTGTCGCCGAACGTCCAGTTCTTCGAGCCGTCCCAGTTGAGGGACCAGGTCATCAGGCCCTTGAGGCTTGTGCCGTAGTGCTTCCACGCCTGGGAGACGAGAGCCGGTGACATATAGCCGCCGCCCGCTCCCAACTGCGCGGGCAGGCCCGGGACCTGCCTGTCGTACGGCACCCTGACCGTCGTGCCCTGGACGGTCAGGCCCTTGTTCAGGCAGTCCGTCTGCGCCACGAAGCCCGCCACCGTACCCGCCGCGTAGGAGTCGCCGGAGCAGCCGTACATGCTGCCGTTGTAGTACTGCATGTCGAGCCACCACAGCCGGCCGTTGTCCGCGTACTTCTTGACGATCGGCAGATACGCGCCCCAGATCGAGCCGTAGGTGATGCTGCCGCCGGTGACATACGCCGTCTCCGGCGCCATCGTCAGTCCGAAGTTCGACGGCATGCGGGCCAGCACTCCGTCGATGATGCGGATCAGATTGGCCTGGGACGTGGACAGCCGGCCGATGTCTCCGCTGCCGACCAGGCCGGTCTCGATGTCGATGTCGATGCCGTCGAAGTTGTACTTCTTCAGGATCGGGACGATGGTCGAGACGAACCTGTCCGCCACGGCCGACGAGGTGAGGTCGATGCCCGCCGTCGCCCCGCCGATGGAGAGCAGGACCGTCTGCCCGGCGGCCTTCGCCGCGCACATCTCCGCGGGGGTCGCCACCTTCACCCCCGTGTCCATGCCGTCCTCCCACAGCGCGGTGCCGTCGGAGCGGATGACCGGGAACGCCGCGTTGATCACGTTGTAGCCGTGCGCGGCGATACGGGAGTCGGTGATCGGGGTCCAGCCGAAGGGCGGATGGACGCCGTTCGAGGAGCCGTCCCAGTTCTCCCAGTAGCCCTGGAGGACCTTGCCGGAGGGGCGGGACTTCACGGCGCAGGTGTCGGCCGCGGCCGCCGTGGGGGCGGTCGCGACCGAGAGAGGGGCGAGAACCGCCGCCGTCAGAGCGGCGGCGAGCAGGCGGAGCCTGTGGCGGACCATGCGGGGCCTCCCGGTGGGGGTGCGGTGAGGTGTCGTGCGTGGCATGTCACGCGGGTGTCAGGTGTGTCCTGCGTGGGGTGCGTGCCTGGGGGGCGTGCCTGGGGTGTCGTGCGTGGTGGCGTGCGCAGGTGTCGTAGGCATGACAGTGCGCTGGTCCAGACCTCTCGTCAATAGGTCTGTACCAAATCGGGGGGCCAGCCGGATCGATCGCGTGACAGATGGCAGATAACAGGTAACAGATGACAGGTGACAGATATTGAAATCTGTCACCTGTCATGTCAGGCTGGGTGCACGCTCAACCGGAACCAGGGAGATTTCATGCGCACCCTTCGGCTCGGGACCACCGGCCCCCAGGTCTCCGCCCTCGGCCTCGGCTGCATGGGCATGTCCGCCCTCTACGGCGACGCCGATCGGGCCGAGTCCATCGCCACCCTCCACGCCGCCCTGGAAGCGGGCGTCACGCTGCTCGACACCGGCGACTTCTACGCCATGGGCCACAACGAGATGCTCATCGGTGAGGCCCTGCGCACCGCGCCCGCCGCCCGCCGCGAACAGGCCCTGGTCAGCGTCAAGTTCGGCGCCCTGCGAGACCCCGACGGAGGCTGGACCGGGTACGACGGCCGCCCCGCCGCCGTCAGGAACTTCGCCGCGTACTCGCTCCAGCGCCTCGGCGTGGACCACATCGACGTCTACCGCATCGCCCGCCTCGATCCCGACGTCCCGATCGAGGAGACGGTGGGCGCGATCGCCGAACTCGTCGAGAAGGGGTACGTCCGCCACATCGGCCTCAGCGAGGTCGGTGCCGACACCATTCGCCGGGCCGCGGCCACCGCCCCGATCGCGGACCTCCAGATCGAGTACTCGCTGATCTCGCGTGGCATCGAGGACCGCATCCTGCCCACCGTCAGCGAGCTGGGCATCGGCATCACCGCCTACGGAGTGCTCTCCCGCGGTCTGATCTCCGGCCACTTCACCCGCGACCGGGAGCTCGGCGCGAACGACTTCCGCGCCTTCTCGCCCCGTTTCCAGGGGGCGAACCTCGACCACAACCTCGGTCTGGTGGAGGCGCTGCGCAAGATCGCGGAGCAGAAGGGCGTGAGCGTCGCGCAGCTCGCGATCGCCTGGGTGCTCTCGCGGGGCCCGCGCCACCGCGCGGACATCGTGCCGCTGGTCGGCGCCCGCACCCGGCAGCGGCTGTCCGAGGCGCTCGGCGCTCTCGACGTGACCCTGGACCAGGCGGACCTGGCCGCCATCGAGGCGGCCGTGCCGGCGGACTCGGCCGCCGGTGCCCGCTATCCGGAGACGCAGATGAACCACCTCGACAGCGAGCGCTGACCGTGGCGCCGGGTACGGTCTGAGTCATGTCACCGACCACCGAGACCCTGACCGCCGAGCGCATCCTCGAAGCGACCGAGGAGGTGCTGCGCCGCCACGGCCCGGCCAAGGCCACCGTGGTGGACGTGGCCCGCGCGCTCGGCGTCAGCCACGGCAGCGTGTACCGCCACTTCCGTACCAAGGCGGCGCTGCGCGAGGCGGTCACCCAGCGGTGGCTGGACCGCACGTCCGGCATCCTCGCCGGGATCGCCGCGCAGGACAGCGACCCGGAGGCGCGGCTGCGGGAGTGGCTGTCGGCCCTGTTCGAGGCCAAGCGGCACAAGGCGGGCGACGACCCGGAGCTGTTCGCCACGTTCACCGTGCTGACCGGGGAGAACAGCCGGGTGGTGGACCAGCACCTCGCGGACCTCACCACCCAGCTCACGGAGATCCTCCGGGACGGTGTGGCACGCGGCGCGTTCACGACGGCCCCCGACCCGGCGGTCACGGCCCGGGCGGTCTTCCACGCGACGGGACGGTTCCACGACCCCTCCTACGCGGGGGAGTGGGGGCGCCCCGGGATCGAGGCGGAGTTCGACGCCGTGGTGGACCTCCTGCTGCGGGGGCTGCGGGCACCCGGCCGCTCGAAGACCCCCTAGGACGCGCAGAATTCGTCGTCCTCCGGGTCCCGCATGACCCACCAGCGGCCGGCGGGACCCTTGTCCCGCTCCTCGACGCGGGTGGCGCCCGGCGACTCCAGGCGCGCCACCGTCACGTCACGGCCCTCCGACCCCAGCTCTACCGTGGGTCCACGGTCGCCTGGTGGGCTTCCGTGAGATGTTCCTCCGCCTTCAGCCAGGGCAGGAACTGCGCGTTCCTGCTCCAGCCGCAGGTGTCGCAGCTGATGGTGCGCTGCATCCCGGCCCGCTGCACCCGTACCACGTGCTCGCGCCCGTGCCGGTCCCAGCGACTGACCTTGCTCGTGTTGATCTGCAGCATGACGCCTCCAGCCTCCAGGGATTGCCTGTCCGCTCGCGCAGCAAGGAGTGTGCAGCAACCGGAAGATCAATGGTGTGCCAATGGGTGGTTCGGCGTGGCGAGTTGACCGGCCGGTCACCGGCCGGTCGCCGCCCGGACCGGTAGGGACGCAACGCCACGACGCGAACGCCCGAATGCGGCGTGATCATCGCCCGTCGCATGGTTGGCTGTAGGTGTGGCTGAAGATGTGGGGATCGTCGCGTTCGAATCCGCCGAGGCCTTCGAGAAGTGGCTCGGCGAGCGCCATGCTTCCTCGGCCGGTATGTGGCTGAAGATCAGGAAGAAGGCGCCGGGAGTGGTGGCGCTCGACTACGCGCAGGCGCTCGATGTGGCGCTCTGCTATGGCTGGATCGACGGGCAGAAGAGAAAGTTCGACGACGAGTACTGGCTCCAGCGCTTCACTCCGCGTACGCCCACGAGCAAGTGGTCCAGGATCAACCGGGACAAGGCGGAGGCCCTGATCGAGCAGGGGCGGATGCGTCCCGCCGGGCTGGCCGAGGTGCAGCGCGCCAAGGCGGACGGCCGCTGGGACGCCGCCTACGAGGGCGCGAAGACGGCGTCGGTCCCCGAGGACCTCGCCCGCGCCCTGGCGGCCAGCCCGGCCGCGGCGGAGTTCTTCGCCACCCTGGACAGCAGAAACCGCTATGCGGTCCTCTACCGCGTCCAGGATGCCAAGAAGCCGCAGACGCGTGTGCGCCGGATCGAGAAGTACGTGGCGATGCTCGCCGAAGGCAGGAAGATCCATCCCTGAGGAGCGGTGCGGGCCCTGCCCCCGCTGATCCGCCAGTGCCTGGTCGGCGGATCAGGAAGCAGCAGGGCCACGGCGCCGGGGCCGGCCCCGGGTGGGCGCGGCCCCCGCTAGCTGATCGTGCGCGGCAGCCGCAGGCTCAGGGCCACCGTCAGGGCGATCCCGGCGAGCTGGACCAGGAGCGTGGTCACCAGTGCGTCCCGCATGCCCGAGCCGGACACCAGGGACAGGAAGAGGGAGCCGAGCGTCGCCACACCCAGCGCCAGCGCCGACTGCTGGGTGGTGATCATGACGCCGCCGCCGACGCCCGCCCGGGCCGGTGGCACCTCGGACAGGATGATCCGCAGCAGGATCGGGAGCTGGAGCGCCTGGCCCGCACCGGCCACCGCCGCGCCCGGCAGCAGCTCCACCACGCCCAGATGGGGCCAGGAGCGCCACGCGGCGAGCGCCATCAGCGCCACACCGGCCGCCTGGACCAGCCCGCCTGCCGTCACCACCCGGGTGCCGAACCTGGCCACCAGCCGGGGTCCGCACAGCGAGACCGCGAAGAACGCCACCGCCATCGGCGTGAGCGCGAGACCCGCCGGGACAGGGCCGAGCCCGGCGCCGCGCTGGAGCGCCACCGCGATCACGAACATGAACCCGCTGAAGCCGATCGAGAACGGCACCAGCATGACCAGCCCGCGCCGTAGCGAGGTGAGGGCGAGCAGGCTCGGCGGAACCAGCGGCGTACGGCCCTGCCGGTCCGCCCGGCGCTCCACCGCGTAGAACGCCCAGGCCGCGAACGGGAACGCGGCCAGCGAGAGCCAGGTCCACAGCGGCCAGCCCGTCGCACGGCCCTCGGTGAGCGGGGCGAGCAGCGTCAGCAGCGACACCGCGAGCAGCACGGTGCCGGGGCCGTCCACCGGCTCGGGATGCTGTGAGCGGGTCTCGGGGACCGCCCGCGCGGCCAGGACCAGGCCGACGACCACGGCCGGGACGTTGACGAGGAACACCGAGCGCCAGCCGGTGCCCGCGATGTCGGCGGCCACGAGCACACCGCCGAGGATCTGCCCGGCGACCATGGAGAGCCCGGCGGTCGCGCCGTACAGGCCCATCGCCTTGGCGCGGCGCTGTCCGCCGGTCGCCGCCTGGATGGTGGCGAGCACCTGCGGGAGCATCGCCGCGGCCGCCGCGCCCTGCGCGGCGCGGGCCGCCACCAGCGTCCAGGCGTTCGGGGCGAGCCCGCAGGCCAGCGAGGTGACCCCGAAGGCGGCCATCCCGCCGAGGAAGAACTCGCGCCGGCCGAAGAGGTCGCCCAGCCGGCCGCCGAGGACGAGCAGGACGGCGTACGCCAGCCCGTATCCGGAGACGACGAGTTCGAGGACGGGCTCGCTCGCGTGCAGGTCCCCGCCGATCGTCGGGAGGGCGACGTTGACGATGAAGAAGTCGATGAGGGGCAGTGCCGCACCCAGCAGCACCGTGAACAGTCCGAGGCCGCCCAGCCGTGGTGTCTCCACGGGCGAGCGGACGGTACGGGAAGTCAGAGTCTCGGTCACGGCATCGAGCCTGCGGAAACTCCCAGCGTGGTACCAGAGTCTCCTTATCCTGGTAGCAGCGCTACCTGGCAACAGGGTCCGGCGGGCGGCAGGCTGGAGGCATGGCGACCATGGTGCAGGAGACGGCGGCGGTCCGGAAGATCGCCGGGCAGGACGTGCGGGCGACGCCCGTTTCCGAGATCCGGCGGTACGAACTGGCCGCCTTCCTGCGCCACCGCCGCGAGCACATCACCCCCGAGCAGGTCGGGCTGCCCCGCGGCCGGCGCCGCCGCACACCGGGGCTGCGCCGCGAGGAGGTCGCCCAGCTCTCCGCGGTCGGCGTCACCTGGTACACCTGGCTGGAACAGGCCCGGGACATCCAGGTCTCCGTCCAGGTCCTCGACGCCCTCGCCCGTGCGCTGCTGCTCGACGCGAGCGAGCGGGCGCATCTGTTCAACCTGGCGGGGGCCATCGACCCGGCGCCCGGTGCGCACTGCCCGTCCGTCACCGAGGCCCAGCGGGCCCTGCTGGAGCAACTGGAGCCGATTCCGGCCTGCATCCAGAACAGCCGCTACGACATCCTCGCCTACAACCGCACCTACGGGCGGCTGCTGTGCGACCTCGACGCCATCGCGCCGGCCGACCGCAACTGCATGGTGCTCTGCTATACCAACCCCGACTGGCAGTCCTCGATCGTGCTGCTCGAGGACACCATGCGGCTCATGGCCGCCAAGTTCCGCGCCTCGATGGCCGGCCATCTCGGCGAGCCCGCCTGGAAGATGCTGCTCAAGCGGCTGTCGGCCGAGTCCGCCGCGTTCCGCGAGGCGTGGGAGCGGCACGAGGTGGTCAGCGCCCGCAGCAAGCGCAAGCAGTTCCGCAACGCCCATGTGGGCCTGCTGACGCTGGACCACACGGACCTGTGGCTGGGGCCGCACGACGGGCCGCGGATGGTGACGTACGCGCCGGCCGACGAGGGGTCCCGCGCCGGGCTCGAGCGGCTGCTCGCCGTCGCCCTGGAGAGGGAGCGGACGGAGCGGAGCGCGGTCTAGCCGGGGCGCGCGTCTACGAGGCGTTCACTCCGGCTGCCTCGCGCACCTCGGTCGCCCGGAGTCGCTCCGCCGTGTCTTCCGCCGTCCTGCGGCCCCAGCGGCCCGTGGTCAGGGCGCCCAGGGACAGCACCGCGACACCGCACACGGTGAGGACCCACCAGCCGGGCCGGGCGGCGGAGACGAACGTGTCCTTGTACGGCCCGGAGGCCACACCCGCGGCCAGCAGCGCGCCGACCACCGCGACGCCGAGGGTCTGGCCGAGCTGGCGGCTGGTGGAGGCGACGGCGGCGGCGACACCGGCCTGGGCCCGCGGCATGCCGGAGACGGCGGTGTTGGTGATGGGGGCGTTGACGAAGCCGAAGCCTATGCCGAACAGGACGTAGCCGATGAAGAGCGTGGCGTCCGACGTCTCCGCCTCGAACGCCGCGAACAGCACGGCGCTCGCGGTCATCGCGCAGCCCGCGATCAGCAGCGGCAGCCGCGGGCCACGGCTGCCGACCAGACGGCCGGACAGGGGTGCGCACAGGAAGGTCGGGCCCGCCATCGGGAGCATCCACAGACCCGCGTGCAGGGCGTCCAGGCCTCGTACGTTCTGCAGGTAGAGGGTGGACAGGAAGAGGAAGCCGCCGAGGGCCGCGAACGCGCTGACGGCGATCACGGTGGCCCCGCTGAACGGGACCGAGTGGAAGAACCGCAGGTCGATGAGGGGTTCGGTGCGTCGGGGCTCGTACCACAGCAGGGCCAGCAGGGCCACGAGCGCGACAGCCGCGAAGGGCACGACACGGCCGGCGCCGGAGTCCGGGGCCTCGATGATCGCGTACGTCAGCGAGCCGAACAGGGCGATCACGAGCACCTGCCCGACCGGGTCGGGGCGGCGGGCCTTGGGCGCCCGGGACTCGGGGACGAAGCGCAGGGTGAGCAGGAGCGCGACGAGGCCCACCGGCAGATTGACCCAGAAGATCGAGCGCCAGCCGACCGACTCCACCAGCAGCCCGCCGACCAGCGGGCCCGCGGCCATCGATATGCCGACCACGGCACCCCAGACACCGATCGCGCGGGCGCGCTCCCGGGCGTCGGTGAAGGTGTTGGTGATGATGGACATGGCGACCGGGTTGAGCATCGAGCCGCCGATCGCCTGCACCATGCGGAACACGACCAGCAGTTCCAGGTTCGGGGCGAGGGAGCACAGCAGCGAGCCGATGCCGAAGACGATGAGACCCGCCATGAAGACGCGCTTGCGGCCGATCCGGTCGGCCGTGGAGCCCGCGAGCATCAGCAGCGAGGCCAGGACCAGCGTGTAGGCGTCGATGGTCCATTGCAGGCCCGACGTGGTCGCGTGCAGTTCATGCTGCATCGACGGCAGGGCGACGTTGAGAACGGTGTTGTCGAGGCTCACGATCAGCAGGCTCATGCAGCAGATCGCGAGCACCAGTAGACGCCGGCGGCGGCTCAGCTCGGGCATGTGACCATCGTAGACGATTTCGATAGTGCGGTTAACTAATGACTCATACATGGTCATCGGACCGCCCATGGCGCGGGTCTCGGGCCACCGTGCCGCGTACCCGCCGGGGTGCGTGACAATGGGGAAATGCCCACGCCCACGATGAACCCGACCAACCCGACGGACCCGGCGGACCCGGCGGCCCCGAAGGCCTCGGCGACCTCGACCTCGGTACCTTCGGCGACCTCGGCGAAGCCGGCGGACTCCGCGGTGCGGATCGGCCCGCACGCCGTCCGGCCGCCCGTCGTGCTCGCGCCCATGGCCGGGATCACCAACGCCCCGTTCCGCACCCTGTGCCGGGAGTTCAGCGGCGGCAAGGGCCTGTTCGTGAGCGAGATGATCACGACCAGGGCGCTGGTCGAGCGCAACGAGAAGACCATGCAGCTGATCAGGTTCGACGCGAGCGAGCAGCCGCGCTCGATCCAGTTGTACGGCGTCGACCCGGCGACCGTCGGCAAGGCCGTCCGCATGATCGCGGAGGAGGACCTGGCCGACCACATCGACCTGAACTTCGGCTGCCCGGTGCCCAAGGTGACCCGCAAGGGCGGCGGGTCCGCGCTGCCGTACAAGCGGAACCTGCTGCGGGCGATCCTGCGCGAGGCCGTCAGCGGAGCCGGTGACCGCCCGGTCACGATGAAGATGCGCAAGGGCATCGACGACGACCACCTCACCTACCTGGACGCCGGCCGGATCGCCGTCGAGGAGGGCGTGACGGCCATCGCGCTGCACGGCCGCACCACCGCACAGCACTACGGCGGCACGGCGGACTGGGACGCGATCGCGCGGCTGAAGGAGCACGTCCCGGAGATCCCCGTGCTCGGCAACGGCGACATCTGGTCCGCCGAGGACGCGCTGCGCATGGTGCGTGAGACGGGCTGCGACGGGGTCGTGGTCGGCCGCGGCTGCCTGGGGCGGCCGTGGCTGTTCGCGGACCTGGTGGCCGCCTTCGAGGGGCGGACCGGGGATCTGGCGCGGCCGGCCCTGCGCGAGGTGGCCGACGTCATGGTCCGGCACGCCACCCTGCTCGGCGAGTGGATCGGCGACGAGTCGCGCGGAGTCATCGACTTCCGCAAGCACGTGGCCTGGTACCTGAAGGGCTTCTCGGTCGGCTCGGAGATGCGCAAGCGGCTCGCGATCACCTCCTCGCTCCAGGAGCTGCGGGCCGGCCTCGACGAACTGGACCTCGACCAGCCCTGGCCGGCCGGCGCCGACGGGCCGCGCGGCCGGACGTCCGGCAACAACCGGGTGGTGCTGCCGGACGGCTGGCTCAAGGACCCGTACGACTGCACGGGCGTCGGCGAGGACGCCGAGCTGGACACGTCCGGGGGCTGAGCCCCGGGGCGCACGCGAAGGGCCGAGCCCCGCACCGGACGGCGCGGGGCTCGGCTCGCTTCGGGCGGGTCAGCCCTTCGACGGGTGCGGGGTCGAGCCGTACGCCGTCAGGAAGCGGTCGCGGAAGGCGCTCATCTTCCACACCGGCGCGTTGTGCGCGGGCCGCAGGCCGTCCGACCAGCCCCAGTCGGCGATCTTGTCGAACACCTTCGGGTCCTTGGCCACGATCGCGCACGGCACGTCACGGCTGGCGTGGTTGCCGCTGACCCGGGAGATCGGCTGGTGGTCGCCGAGGAAGACGAGGACAGTGTTGTCGTTGCCGTAGCGCTCGAGCCACTGGGTCAGGGCGGTCACCGAGTACTGGATGGTCTTGCCGTACTCCTCCTTCGACCGGGTGGGGTCGGCGATGATGTCCGCCGGCTTGTTGCCCGCCTTCTGGATGGCGTCGAAGATCGAGCCGTTGCCGAGCTGGTTCCAGCCGACCATCTTCGGGATGGGCGCCCAGGGCTGATGGCTGGAGGTCAGGATGACGAACGACGTCAGCGGCTTGTCGTGCTTCTTGCCGTGCACCCGCTTCTGGAACTGCTCCAGCGCGTACTGGTCCGGCATGGTCGACCAGCTGAACTTCGGTCCCTTGTAGCCCAGTTGGAAGGCGTTGTAGACCTTGTCGAGGCCGTACCACTTCGCCTCCGGCCAGCCCTTCTGCACGCCCGGCATGACGCCGACGGTGTCCCAGGCGCCGGTCTTCTTGAACGCCTCGGTGAGGGTGAGGTGGTCGCTCGCGCTGACGGTGCGGTAGCGGTGCTGGTTGTTGACCCAAAGGCCCGACATGAACGTGGAGTGGCCGAGCCAGCTGCTGCCGCCGTACGTCGCCGAGGTCAGCCAGCCGCTCTTGGCGTGGAAGCCGGCCTTCGCCAGAGCCTGGGTGCTGGCGTCGAGCGTCTTGTCGACGCCGGGCGCCATGATCGGGTCCTCGACGGCGCTGCGGCCGTAGCTCTCGATGAACGTGAAGATCATGTCCTTGCCGCGCAGATCGGGCACGAGCTGGGAGCCCGGGGTGCTGCCGAAGGCGTCGACCTTCGCCGTCTTGCTGAACTCCCGCTCGTCGCGGATGGTCGCCCGGATACCGTCGGAGCGGTACTGGAGCATCGTGACCGTGTGCTCGGCGGCCAGCGGTACACCGCCGACCTGGAGGCTGAGGGCCTGGCAGGTTATCCACACCAGGCTCAGCACGAGGACACCGCGGGTGGTGGTCGCGCGGTGCCGGGCCATCAGATTGCTCAGCCGGACGACGGCGAGCGCCGAGACGCCGAGCACGACGACGGCGATGGCGAGGGCCACGAGCAGCACGCCCAGGGCGCCCGTTCCGCCCAGTGTGTCCTGGAGATAGGAGTAGGCGTCGCTGAAGAGGGGCCAGTCCAGGATGACGTTGAAGCCGCGGCCGAGGTACTGGTAGAAGCCGACGTCCAGCAGGTTGAGCAGGGTCAGCACGCCGAGCACGACGCCGCCCAGCCAGGCCGTGATCAGCCGGGGCCGGCGGGGCAGCGCGGTCAGCACGACGGCACCGATGAGTGCCTCCACCGGGAGCCGGGTGAACTGGGCGAGCTGGAAGTTCTCAGGCCGGTTGGGCATCAGGAACGAGACGATGACGAGCAGGCCGGCGAGCACGGAGACGCTGATTCCGATGACCCGGGCGGCCACCGGGTGACCGTCCTGCCAGGCGCGCAGCCGCCGCCCACGCCCGGAGCGGGCGGACGGGGCACCGGCTGTCCTCCCGCCTTCCTCGGGACGGGGGGTGGCCTCGGCGTCGGGTGCGGCTTCGACGGCTTCGGCTTCGGCTTCGGCTTCGGTGCCGGGTGCGGCCTTGGTCGCGTTCGGGTGGGTGTCTGCGTCTGGGGCGGTGCCCGCTTCTGTGTCGGTGCCGGTGTCGGTGTCGGTGTTGGTGTTGGTGTCGGTGCCGGTGTTGGTGTCGGTTCCGGTGTCTGCGGCTGCGTTTGCGTGCGTGTTTGTGTCTACGTCCGTGTGCGTGTCGGCGTCCGCGGGCGTGTCCGTGTGCGTGTCGGCGTCCGCGGGCGTGTCCGTTTCCTCGCTCGTGGCCTCGCCTTCGGCGGGGGCGGTCTCCTCGGACTCGTCGGTCCTGTCGGTGGCAACGGACTTGTCAGTGGGGGCGGTCTTGTCGGTGGGACCGGAGTCGTCGGTGGGACCGGAGTCGTCGGCGGGGGCGGTCTTGTCGGTGGGACCGGTCTTGACGGCGGGGGCGGTGGCGTCGGCGGGAACGGACTCGTCAGTCGAGGCTGCCGCGGCTTCGTGCCCGGCGGGACCGTCCGGCTCGTCTGCGGTCGGTATCCCCTCCGCCTCCGCCCGTTCGTCCTCCGCCGGCTGGACCCCGTCGGTGACCGCCCCAGTCCTGTCCGGCGTCTGTCGTTGACGTGTGTTGAGAGGCAACCCGAGGGTCCTTCCGTGCGAAGCCCGTGGTGGAGGGGCGGGCCACGCTGGGGAGGCTGGGCCCGCCGTCATCCCGTACGGGCAGCCCCGGGCCTACGTTCAACCCGACCGCCCCAGCGCCCGGCAAACACCCGGCAAACGCGAGGTCAACCGGCTCGGCCCGGTGCCCCGGCACCCGCGTCAGGCGCCCCCGACGGCGGTGAGCAACGCGAGCGGTGCCGCCGCCGAACGGGACTCCCGGGTGCAGGCGTGCGGGTACGGCACCGGCTCCGGATGCGTGTCACGGCCGTAGCCCGCGTACGCCTCCGGCAACCGGTGGCCCGTTGCCGTGGCCGCGTCCACCAGTGCGTGCGCCACCGTACGGGCCTCGTCGTGCAGCCCGTAGCGCGCCAGGCCCAGGGTGATCAGCGCGTTGTCGTGCGGCCAGACCGAGCCGCGGTGGTACGACAACGGGTGGTACGCAGCCTGGTCCGCGGCCAGTGTGCGTACCCCCCAGCCGGAGAAGAAGTCCGGTTCCAGGAGGCGCCGGCCGACCAGTTCGCCGTACTCCTTGTCCAGCAGGCCCGACCACAGCAGATGCCCCGCGTCGGACGCGAGCGCGTCAACCTGCCGGCCCTCGCCGTCCAGGGCGAGCGCGGGGAAGGCGTGCTCCTCCATCCAGAAGTCGCGCTGGAACCGGTCGCGCAGATCCCCGGCCGCCTGTTCCAGCAGCGCCGCGTACACCTCGTCGTCCCACAGCGTGCGCGCCAGGTGCGCGGTGCGGCGCAGCGCGTCGTACGCGTACCCCTGCGCCCCCGCCGCCATCACCGGCCCGTGCGGACGGCTGCCGTCGGCGGAGCAGATCGCGCCGGGGGAGTCCTTCCAGTTCTGGTTGGCGAGGCCGCCCTGGTCGGCGCGGTAGACGAGATAGCCGCGGGAGGTGAGCCCGCCGTGGTCCATCATCCAGCCGACCGCGGCCCGGGCGTGGGGCTCCAGACGGCGGGCCAGCTCCAGGTCGCCGGTCTGCTCGACATACGCCCCGAGCAGCACCAGGAAGAGCGGCGTCGCGTCGACCGAGCCGTAGTACCGGCCGAACGGCACCTGCCCGAAGTGCGCCAACTCCCCGTGCCGCACCTCGTGCACGATCTTCCCCGGCTGGGCCACGGAACGGGAAACGACCTCGGTCGCCTGTGTCGCGGCGAGCGCGGGCAGGGTGGCCGCGGCAAGCTGGGGGCGGTAGGGCAGGGCGAAGAGGGAGGTGAGGAGCGCGTCCCGGCCCAGCAGCGCGAGGAACCAGGGGGCGCCCGCGGCGGGGACGAGGAGTTCCTCGCCCTCGGGTCCGGTCGCCGGCACCTGGAGCGAGGCCAGGTCGGACAGGCCCCGCGCACAGGCCGTGGCCAGCTCGGGCCAGCCGGTGGGGAACGCCACGCCCTCCATGAACGCGCCCTCCAGGGCGAGCAGTCGCTCGGTGGCGGCGGCGGGGGACCGCGGGACCGCCGGGTCCTGTGTGGCCCCGTGCGGCCGGGCGGCGACCCGCAGCAGCAGCTCCGCCGAGCCGTGCGGCCGAAGTTCCAGCGTCCAGACCAGACGGCGGGCGCCCGTGCCGGTCTCCTCGACGCCGTCCGGCGGGGGCTCGGACGTGACGGTGGTGCCGGATCGCCACTCGCCGCGCCGATAGCCGAACTCCACGCCGCCGTCGTCGAGAGCCTGACGGGACCGCACGGCACCCGTCTTGGCGTATGTACGGTGGTCGGAGCGCAGCTCGAACTGGTCCGTGAAGTCGGCGTCCGCGGTGACCGCCACACGCACCGTGGTCGGCACCGGGCGGTTGTTGGTGACCCGCAGGGACTCCACGAACGCGCCGTCCACGACGGCCTGTTCACGGAAGAGGGTGTATGCGGGCGGCTCCTGCCGGCCGCCACGCGGTACGAGAACACAGCGCGCCGTGTCCCCGCCGGCGACCGGCGTGAGCGTCTCGGGCACGGCGCCGTCGACGGTGAGCTGCCACCGGCTCAGGTGCCGTGCGTCCCGTACGAATAACCCCGCCGGGGAGTTGCCGCCCCGCACCCCGCTGATGTCGCCGCCGTCGCCCACGGCGGCGAACGTGCCGCCGTGCACGAGCAGATGATGCCGGTCCGTCATCCCCGGTCCTCTCCCTTGTCACTCCTGTCGAACGTGCCGGTGCCCGTGGGGGATACGCCGTGTTTGGTAAGGGATTTCCCTCTCTTCGGATTCACCGGTGGGTGTGGGGGGTTGTGCAGCAGATCGAGGGTGAGCGCGGCGGTCCAGCTGAAGCCCCGCGCTCCGCAGGCCTCGCCGGTATACGGGTCGACGTACTCGGCGAAGTCCGAGGTGTCCGCCGTCTCCAGCAGGGCCTCGCGCAGGGCGTCGGCCGCCGCGTGCTCCCGGTGCGTCCTCAGGCCGCGCTCCAGCAGCCAGCCGGTGTTGAACCATGCGGGGCCGCGCCAGTACCGATGCGGGTCGAAGGCGTCGCCGAGCAGGTCGTAGCTCGGCACGAGCCGGGTGATGCCGCCCAGCCCGAAGTGGGGACCCGACAGCGTGCGCATGAGGGCGGCCGCGATGTCGCGGGGGAGTGTGGGCAGGAGCAGGGGGATGAGCCCGGAGACGCTGCGCTCGGGGACGAGGGCACCGGAGGGAGAGCACTGCTCCGCTGGGAGAGCAGTGCCCCGAGAGCGCTGCTCCGCCGGGAGAGCAGCGCCCCGAGAGCGCTGCTCCGTCTCGTGAACGCTGCTCCGGGAGCGCCGCTTTGTGTCGCGAGTCGGGTCGGGAGAGCGCTGCTCGCCATCGCGTGCACCGCTCCAGGAGGAGGGCTGCTCCGATGGGCGGACGCCACCCCGAGAGCGGCGCTCTGCGTCGTGTGCACCGCTCCGAGACCGCCGCTCCCCATCGTGAGCATCGCTCCGAGACCGCCGCACACCCTCCCGCCCTTCACTCCGAGAGCGCCGCCCCCCTTGAAGAGCACCGCTCTCTCCCACCCCTCCCCGCAGATCCCGGCAGAAGAACATGCCCTCGGCCGGGTCCCAGAGGCGTTCGACGAGGGCCGTCGTCAGGCGTTGTGCGCGGGCTTGGCGGGCCGTGCCCGTCGCGCCCAGTTCCCGCGCGATCCGGGCCAACGCGAACTCCGACACGATCAGCAGCGCGTTGAACGCCGGGTCCTCCACCGCGAACTCGCCTGCCCCGTCGGCATATCCGCTCTCCCGGTAGTCCGCCGCCAGCCGCACGTACCGCCCGTAGTCCAGGTCCGTGGGGCGGTCCCCGGGCGTGCCGTGGTCCAGATCGGCGCGGCGGAAGGAGCGGACCGGGGCCGGGCTGATCCGGGACAGCGGCGCGTCCCAGGCGGGGCTGTTGTCCATGCCCTGCTCCCAGGGGTGCGCCACCGAGACGAGCCCGCCGCCGCCCAGATCCCGGCGGTGCAGCAGATAGCGGTGCCAGGCGGCGAGGCGCGGGTAGGCGCGGGGCAGGAAACCGCGCGCCCGGGACAGCCCCGGGTCGGCCCGGTGCACCAGCCAGGCCGCCAGCGCGTGCACCGGTGGCTGCACGATGCCCGAGGTCTGTACGGTGCGCGGGGCGCCCGCGGCACGCCCCGCGGTGGAGGAGCGCCAGAAGTCGGGGCTCGGGAAGTACGCGTCGAGCGGCACGGAGGGGTTGAAGACGATGTGCGGAATGCGCCCGTCCGCCCACTGGGCGTCGAGGAGCGTCTCCAGTTCCGTCTGCGCCCTCAGCGGCGACAGATGCCGCAGGCCGATCGCGATGAACGCGGAGTCCCAGGACCACTGGTGGGGGTACAGAGCGTGGGACGGCACCGTGGAGGCGCCTGTCCAGTTGGCCTCGAGCACCCGTGCGGCCCTGATGTGCAGTGATCCCCGGCGCGCGGACGGATCGTATACAGCGGGCCGGGACCGGGGGTGCCCGCGCGGAGCGGCCGCCGGGGGCGTGCCGGGGGTACGCACGGGATCGGCGGATTCCGCACGGCGGGCGGCGAGTTGGGCGGTGCGGTCCACTCAGGTCTCCCTGAAAGACGTCCTGCCGAGGGGTTCGGCGGTGGCTACCGTAGGGTTACGTCTATTTAACACGCAGAACTCACTATGTAAGGCAGGGTTGGTGAACGCAAGGGGGTGCACATGAGAGGAAGGGTCGGAAAACCGGGGCAGCAGGCGAGCGCGGGAGATCTGCTCGCCCTGGTGCGCAGTGGCCGCGCCACGACCCGGGGTGCCCTTCAGCAGGCCACGGGCCTGTCCCGGGCCACGGTCGGCCAGCGCCTGGACCGTCTCTTCCGGGCCGGCTGGCTGCGCGAGGGCGGCGGCGGACCGGTCGACTCCCCGCTCGGCGGGCGTCCTTCGATCACGCTGGAGTTCGACGACGCCCATGCCGTGGTGCTCGCCGCCGACCTCGACACCCGGCACGCCCGCGCCGCCGTCCTCTCCCTGACCGGGGAGAGCCTGGCCGAGCACACCGGGGTCCTGCTCATAGAGGAGGGCCCGGACGCCGTGCTCGGCGAACTGGGCCGCTGGTTCGCCCGGTTGCTGGAGGAGGCGGGCCACCGGGCGCACGAGGTCTGCGGGATCGGGCTAGCCGTCCCCGGGCCCGTGGACAGTGACACCGGGCGGGTGGTGCAGCCGCCGATCATGCCCGGCTGGGACGCGTACGACATACGGGGGCGTCTCGGCCGCGCCTTCGCCGAGCATGCGCACGGCGCCGTGGATGTGCCGGTGCTCGTGGACAACGACGCGAACCTGATGGCCTACGGCGAACAGCGCACCGCACACCCGGACTGCTCGGCGTTCGTGCTGGTCAAGGTGTCCACCGGTATCGGCGCCGGGGTGGTCGTCGACGGCCGGATCTACCGGGGCGTCGACGGCGGCGCCGGGGACATCGGCCATATCCGGGTGCCCGAGGGGGCGGGCGCGCCGTGCCGGTGCGGCTCCTACGGCTGTCTCGCCGCCGTGGCGAGCGGAGGCGCCGTCGCGCGCCGGCTCGCGGAGGCCGGGGTGCCGGCCGCCTCCGGCTCGGATGTGCGGGACCTGCTGGCCGCGGGGCACCCGGAGGCCGCCGCGCTCGCCCGGGAGGCCGGCCGGCGGGTCGGGGACGTTCTGGCGACGGTCGTGACCCTGCTCAACCCGGGGGTGCTGATGATCGCCGGAGATCTGGCCGGAACACCCTTTCTGACGGGTGTGCGGGAGCTGCTGTATCAGCGGGCGTTGCCGCGTTCCACCGCGCATCTGGACGTGGTGACCTCCCGGCTCGGGGAGCGGGCGGGTCTGATCGGGGCGGGCTCCCTGGTCGTCGAGCACCTCTACGCGCCGGAACGGGTGGAGGAACGGCTGCTCGCGCTCGGGGTGTGACGAGAACTCGACCTCACGCCCGCATCGTGACTGCGCGGCGATGTCGTGAGCATGACGCACACATTTCGGTCCGCACGCACGTCCGGATGGTGAAAACGGGCGGCCTCGCCTAGCGTGATTCTCGCCACCCTTGATAAGGGTTGCGCTCAGATGAGCAGATCGTGAGCGACTGCACTTCTCAAAGGGTGGCACTCAGTGCCACCCTTTGATCGTTCATCGATCGAAATCAGACGTGGCGAGAGGTGCTCATGTGAGCGATGAAATGGGTCTGCAAGCGGTTGATGCGTTCAAGAAGTGAAAACATCCCTCGGTCGGCGCTTGCGAAGCTTTGACTTTCGATCCAGTGGCGGACGAGTGGTTACAGGCGCATGACGCGCAAGTGGACGTACCCAGGCTCCTTCGATCTGGGTATGTTCCTCGCCGTCAGGGCAGCCACCGCGTCCTCGAGGAGTCGAGACCGTGTCGGAAAACAAAGATCCCCACGTAACTGAGAACGGCGTGGAGGGTGTGAAGTTCGTTTACGACTTCACCGAGGGCAACAAGGACCTCAAGGACCTCCTTGGCGGCAAGGGTGCGAACCTCGCCGAGATGACCAACCTCGGTCTGCCCGTCCCCCCGGGCTTCACCATCACCACCGAGGCGTGCAAGGTCTACCTGGACAGCGGTGAGGAGCCCGCGGCACTGCGTGACGAGGTGAGTGCGCACCTCGCCGCCCTCGAGGAGCGGATGGGCAAGAAGCTCGGCCAGGCCGACAACCCGCTGCTGGTCTCGGTGCGTTCCGGGGCGAAGTTCTCCATGCCCGGGATGATGGACACCGTCCTGAACATCGGTCTCTCCGACAAGTCGGTGCAGGGTCTGGCCGGTCAGGCCGGCGACGAGCGCTTCGCCTGGGACTCCTACCGCCGCCTCATCCAGATGTTCGGCAAGACGGTCCTCGGCGTCGACGGCGAGCTCTTCGAGGACGCGCTGGAGAAGGCCAAGGAGACCAAGAAGGTCACCGACGACACCCAGCTCGACGCGGCCGACCTGAAGAAGCTGGTCACCAAGTACAAGAAGATCGTCAAGAGCGAGGCCGGGCGCGACTTCCCGCAGGACCCGCGCGAGCAGATGGACCTCGCCATCAAGGCGGTCTTCGACTCCTGGAACGGCGACCGCGCCAAGCTCTACCGGCGCCAGGAACGCATCCCGCACGACCTGGGCACGGCGGTCAACGTCTGCTCGATGGTCTTCGGCAACCTGGGCCCCGACTCCGGCACGGGCGTCGCCTTCACCCGCGACCCCGCCTCCGGCCACCAGGGCGTGTACGGCGACTACCTCCAGAACGCGCAGGGCGAGGACGTGGTGGCGGGCATCCGCAACACGGTCGCGCTCGCCGAGCTGGAGGGGATCGACAAGAAGTCGTACGACCAGCTGATGCAGATCATGGAGACCCTGGAGAACCACTACAAGGACCTCTGCGACATCGAGTTCACCATCGAGCGCGGCCGACTGTGGATGCTCCAGACCCGCGTCGGCAAGCGCACCGCGGGCGCGGCCTTCCGCATCGCCACGCAGCTCGTGGACCAGGGCCTGATCGACGAGGCCGAGGCGCTCCAGCGCGTCACCGGTGCCCAGCTCGCGCAGCTGATGTTCCCGCGGTTCGACGAGAGCGCGAAGGTCGAGCAGGTCGGCCGGGGCATCGCGGCCTCGCCGGGCGCGGCGGTCGGCAAGGCGGTCTTCGACTCGTACACGGCGGTCAAGTGGTCGCGCTCCGGCGAGAAGGTCATCCTGGTCCGCCGCGAGACCAACCCCGACGACCTGGACGGCATGATCGCGGCTGAGGGCATCCTCACCTCCCGCGGCGGCAAGACCTCCCACGCGGCCGTCGTCGCGCGCGGCATGGGCAAGACCTGTGTCTGCGGCGCGGAGGAGCTGGAGGTCGACACCAAGCGGCGCCGGATGACGGTGCCGGGCGGGCATGTCGTCGAGGAGGGCGACGTGATCTCCATCGACGGCTCCTCGGGCAAGGTGTACCTCGGTGAGGTCCCGGTCGTCCCGTCCCCGGTCGTCGAGTACTTCGAGGGCCGGATGCACGCCGGCGCGGACGACGCCGACGAACTGGTGGAGGCCGTGCACCGGATCATGGCCTTCGCGGACCGCAAGCGCCGGCTGCGGGTGCGGGCCAACGCGGACAACGCGGAGGACGCGCTGCGCGCACGGCGCTTCGGCGCCCAGGGCATCGGCCTGTGCCGCACCGAGCACATGTTCCTCGGCGACCGTCGTGAGCTGGTGGAACGCCTGATCCTGGCGGACACCGAGGTCGAGCGCGAAGACTCCCTGAAGGAGCTTCTGCCGCTCCAGAAGCAGGACTTCGTGGAGCTGTTCGAGGCGATGGACGGCCTGCCGGTCACCATCCGCCTCCTCGACCCGCCGCTGCACGAGTTCCTGCCCGACATCACCGAGCTGTCGGTGCGTGTGGCGCTGGCGGAGTCCCGCCAGGAGCCGCACGAGAACGAGCTGCGCCTGCTCCAGGCCGTGCACCGGCTGCACGAGCAGAACCCGATGCTGGGCCTGCGGGGCGTGCGCCTCGGCCTCGTGATCCCGGGCCTGTTCACCATGCAGGTACGGGCGATCGCCGAGGCGGCGGCCGAGCGCAAGGCCGCGAAGGGCGACCCGCGCGCGGAGGTCATGATCCCGCTGGTCGGCACGGTCCAGGAGCTGGAGATCGTGCGCGAGGAGGCGGACCGGGTCATCGCCGAGGTCGAGGAGGCCACGGGGACGCGGCTGAAGCTGGCCATCGGCACGATGATCGAGCTGCCGCGCGCCGCCCTGACGGCCGGACAGATCGCCGAAGCCGCCGAGTTCTTCTCCTTCGGCACCAACGACCTCACCCAGACGGTGTGGGGCTTCAGCCGGGACGACGTGGAGGCGAGCTTCTTCACCGCCTACCTGGAGAAGGGCATCTTCGGCGTCTCCCCGTTCGAGACGATCGACAAGGACGGCGTGGGCAAGCTGGTCCGCGACGCGGCCAAGGCGGGCCGGGAGACCAGGCCCGACCTGAAGCTCGGTGTCTGCGGCGAGCACGGCGGCGACCCCGAGTCGGTGCACTTCTTCCACGAGGTGGGGCTGGACTACGTGTCCTGCTCGCCGTTCCGGATCCCGGTGGCCCGCCTGGAGGCGGGCCGGGCGGCCTCGCAGTCGGAGGGCAGCGACCACCGCTGACCCACACCGCAAGACCTCCGGAGCCGTCGTCGGTACCCGACCCTCACCGACTCACGAAGGCGGCTCCGGACCCTCCAGAGAGGGCGGCATCCCTGTGCGGGGGGTGCCGCCCTTTCGCCGTACGCGCATGCCGTGCCCGTAGGCCGCATCCGCGCGCCGCGCCCTGGCTCGGTGGACTCGGCACGTCCCCCTCACACCGGCGCCCGCCCCCCGCTGAGCGCAGCGTTCCGCCCGGGAAACAGCGGTGATGCGGCCGGGTAACGTCGGCGCCGCACGCTGCGGTGCATGACCTCGGACATGAGCGCGGCGACGACCGGCACCGGACCCGCAGACGCCCCCACGATCGTGCTCGTCGGCCATGGCATGGTCGGCCAGCGCTTCCTCGAAGCGCTCGCCGAGCGCGGCCTGACCGCCACGCACCGGGTGGTCGTGCTGGGCGAGGAGTGCCGCCCCGCCTACGACCGCGTCCGCCTCACCTCGTACTTCACGGGCACGACCCCCGGCGAACTGGCGCTGACGGATCAGGAGTTCCTCGACCGGCACGGTATCGAGCTGCACCTCGGCGACCCGGCGTCCGCCGTCGACCGGCAGGCGCGGACGGTGACCGCCCGGTCCGGGCTGACCATCCGCTACGACACGCTCGTCCTCGCCACCGGCTCCTTCCCCTTCGTCCCGCCCGTCCCGGGCAAGGACGCGACGGGCTGCTTCGTCTACCGCACCATCGAGGACCTGCTCGCCATCGAGGAGTACGCGAGGAGGCGGGCCGCCACGGGCGCGGTGGTCGGTGGTGGTCTCCTCGGCCTGGAGGCGGCCGGCGCACTCAGGGGCCTGGGCCTCGCCACCCACATCGTGGAGTTCGCGCCGCGCCTGATGCCGGTGCAGGTCGACGAGGGCGGCGGCGCCGCGCTGCTGCGCACCGTCGAGGGCATGGGCCTGACCGTGCACACGGGCACGGGCACCCAGGAGATCCTCACCGGCGAGGACGGCGCGGTGACGGGCATGAGGCTGTCCGACGGCTCCGAGCTGGCCACCGACATGATTGTGTTCTCGGCCGGGGTGCGCCCCCGCGACCAGCTCGCCCGTGACTGCGGCCTCGCGGTCGGCGACCGCGGCGGCATCGCGGTCGACGACCGATGCCGCACCGTCGGCGACCCGCGGGTGTTCGCGATCGGGGAGTGCGCGCAGGCGGCCGACGGCCGGGTCTACGGCCTGGTCGCGCCCGGCTACGAGATGGCCGAGACGGCCGCCGCGGCCATCGCCGCCGAGGAGGACGGCCGGTCCTCGTTCACCGGCGCCGACCTGTCCACCAAACTGAAGCTGCTCGGCGTGGACGTGGCCTCCTTCGGTGACGCGCACGGCACCACCGCCGACTGCCTCGACGTCGTCTACGCGGACGCGCGTTCGGGCACGTACAAGAAGCTGGTCATCGGCCGTGACGGCGAACTGCTCGGCGGCATCCTGGTGGGCGACGCGGAGGCGTACGGGACCCTGCGCGCGCTCACCGGCTCCGTGCCGCCCGTCGCCCCCGAGCAGCTCGTCCTCCCGGCGGGCTCCGGCGCCCCGGCGCAGCTCGGCCCGTCGGCGCTGCCGGACGACGCGGTGGTCTGCTCCTGCCACCACGTCACCAAGGGCGCCATCCGCGCCGCGGTGACCGAGCACGGCTGCACGACGGTGCCGCAGGCCAAGAAGCGCACCAAGGCCGGCACGGGCTGCGGAAGCTGCCTGAGGGTGCTGGGGCAGCTGGTCGACGCCGAGCTGGAGGCGGGCGGCATCGAGGTCGACTCGGGCCTGTGCGGCTGCTTCTCGCAGACCCGCGAGGAGCTGTACGAGATCGTCCTGGCGCTGCGGATCACCTCGTACCGCGACCTGCTGGAGCGCTACGGCCGCGAGGGGACCCGGGACGGCGACGGCTGCGAGACCTGCAAGCCGGCGGTGGCCTCCATCATCGCCTCGCTCGCCCCCTCGATCGGCGCCGAGGGCCACATCCTGGACGGGGAACAGGCCGCCCTTCAGGACACCAACGACCACTTCCTCGCCAATCTCCAGAAGAACGGGTCGTACTCGGTCGTGCCGCGGGTCCCCGGCGGGGAGATCACCCCGGAGAAACTGATCGTGATCGGTGAGGTCGCCCGTGACTTCGGCCTCTACACGAAGATCACCGGCGGTCAGCGCATCGACCTGTTCGGCGCACGCGTCGAGCAGCTCCCCCTCATCTGGGCGCGGCTGGTGGACGCGGGCTTCGAGTCGGGGCACGCGTACGGCAAGGCGCTGCGCACAGTGAAGTCCTGTGTCGGCCGGACCTGGTGCCGCTACGGTGTCCAGGACTCGGTCCGCATGGCGATCGACCTCGAGCTGCGCTACCGGGGCCTGAGGTCCCCGCACAAGCTGAAGTCGGCGGTCTCCGGGTGCGCCCGGGAGTGCGCCGAGGCCCAGTCGAAGGACTTCGGGGTGATCGCCACCGCGGGCGGCTGGAACCTCTACGTCGGCGGCAACGGCGGTGCCACCCCGCGCCACGCGGATCTGCTCGCCCAGGACCTGTCGGACACCGAACTCATCCGGCTGATCGACCGCTTCCTGATGTTCTACATCCGCACCGCCGACCGCCTGGAGCGCACCTCGGCCTGGCTGGAGCGGATCCCGGGCGGCCTCGACCATGTGCGCGACGTGGTCGTCCACGACTCGCTCGGCATCTGCGAGGAGCTGGAGGCCCTGATGGCCGCGCATGTGGACCACTACCGCGACGAGTGGGCCGAGACCCTCGCCGACCCGGAGCGGCTGGCCCGGTTCGTGTCCTTCGTCAACGCCCCCGACACCCCCGACCCGGTCGTCGGCTTCGTCGCCGAGCGCGACCAGATCAAGCCCGACCTGCCGCTGCTGTCCCTCGGCACGCGCCCCCTGGAAGGAAGTGCCCCGCGATGACTCTCATGACTCCGGCCCCCGAGCAGACGGCCCTGAACGTCCAACTGCGCTTCGGGGACGACTGGCTGACCATCTGCGACCTCGCCCTGCTGACACCCGGCCGCGGGGTGGCGGCGCTGTTGCCGGACGGCCGTCAGGTCGCCCTCTTCCTGGACCGGGCGGGCCGGCTGTACGGCATCGACAACCGCGATCCGTTCGGCGGGGCCGCCGTCCTCTCGCGCGGTCTGACCGGCACCCACGAGGGCCGGCCGTATGTGGCCTCGCCGCTCCTCAAGCAGCGTTTCGACCTGCTCTCCGGGCGGTGCCTGGACGACGAGAGCGTGCGGCTGGCGACCTACGAGGTGCGGACGGCCTGAACCCGCCGCCCGCCGTTCTGCGCCACGGTTCCCGGCCGTCAGCGGCTGCCGGTCAGATGGGCGAAGACGACCACGTTCCCCTGGTAGCCGGTCGTCCTGGAGTAGCCGCCGCCGCAGGTGATCACCCGCAGTTCGGGGCGGGGCGCCGCCCCGTAGACCTTCTGATCGGGGAAGTCCTTCGCCTGGTACACCTCGACCGCGTCGACCGTGAAGACGGCCGTCGATCCGTCGCGCCGGTCGACCTCGATCGTGCTGCCCCTGTCCAGTGCGCCGAGGTCGTAGAAGACCGCCGGGCCCTCGGCGTTGTCGACGTGCCCGGCGACGATCGCGGTGCCCGTCTCGCCGGGCTTGGTGCCCGCCTCGTACCAGCCGGCGAGGTTCTTGTCGCCGGCGGGCGGGACGTCGAGGCTGCCGGTGCGGGTGAGTCCGAGCCCCATCAGCGGGGCGTTGACGCGTATCGAGGGGATGCGTATCCGGTCGGGAGGCGAGGGCGGCAGCGCGGACACGGCGGCCCGCTCGCGGCCGGCGCTCGCAGTCGTCCGCGCGCCCGAGGGCTGTGGTGGGGCGTGGGTCTCGGCGGCGCCGCGCAGCAGCCACACACCCAGGCACAGGGCGACCGCCGTGAAGGACGCTATGACGACGTCGCCGACCGCGCCGGACCTGCCGACCTTGCGCACGGGGTCCTCCTTCCGGGACCGGGGGCCCTGAGGACCGGGGGCCTAGGAGACCGGGGGCCTTGGGGACCCCCTCCGGGCCGCGAGGGGCAGTCGGACCCGGAGGGGGATGGGGGACGGCGGTACCGGCGGGCGGACAGTGCTGGGATGTCCGTCAGATCCCGTCGCCTCTGAGCCGGCGATGCAGGAGCCAGGTACCGCCCGCGGCGGCGACGGCGAGAGCCGCCACACCGGCCGCGGTCTTCACGGGGTCGGGGCCCAGTGCGCCGCCGACCCCCGTCTTCACGCTTCCCCGCGGCTGGGTCTGGTCCTTGGCCGCGGTGAGGGTGACCGTCAGATCGCCGGTCACGGTGGTCTGCCGACCGCCGGAGCACTTGGCGACGATCTCGTACGTGCCCGGCTGCGCGCCCGGCGGGACCCGGAACTGCCCGCTCGCGTCCCGCTTGTGCGGTCCGGGCGCGAGGACGAACTGACCGGCGCCGACCGCGCTGGCGTCGCCCGCCGCCGCGTGGTCCGCTCCGCACGCCGCCGTGTCGACGGTGACCCGGGCGCCGGGGATCACCGCGGAGGGGGAGACCTCCAGAATCCCGGTGTCACCGGCGTACGCGGGCGCCGCGGCGAGGACCGCGGCGCCGAGGGCGAGCGCGGTACCGGTCAGCAGACGGGCCGTACGTCGCATCGTGTGTGCTCCTCCGAGAGGGCACGGCCCGCGGCATCCCCAGCGTGCCGCTGCGTCGGTCGTACCCCTGCTCTTCCGAGGAAAAGGGCATGCGGCCGGCCCCGCTTGCTGACGGTCCGTCAGAATTGTGGCGAACGGGTGCGCGGGCGGTGGTCCACCGGGGTGAGCTTGGAGGCGTTTGCGCAGGTCACGGGGGCACGCCGAACCCGTCGCGAAAAAGATCACAAAAGGTGGGGAAGTGGCGATGAACGGGTGAGGAGGCGGGGCGGGCGGCCGGCGAGCCGTGGAGGCCCAGAGCGCATTCACGGAGGGGTGAGGGGTCAGAATCGTTCCTGCAAGGCTTCGGCAGAGCGCGGAAGGAGACCCGCCATGGTCACGGCCGACGTGCCCGCCCGCGGGAGCGCCGGGGAGGCGGGCGCGTGAGACTGCCGTTCTTCGTGTACGGGACCCTGCGCCCCGGCGAGCGCAACCACGACCTGTTCCTGCGCGGCCGAACCCGGTCCGAGGAACCGGGGCTGCTGTCGGGGGCCGTGCTGTACCACGGCCCCGGATACCCGTACGCCGTGGAGGCGGACGGCGGCACGGTCAGCGGCGACATCGTCACCGCGCTGCCCGGGTCGTACGACGCGCTCCTCGTCGCCCTCGACCGCCTGGAGGACTGTGTGCCGGGCGACCCCCGCAGTCTCTACGAGCGGGTGGTGCGGGAGGTGACGGCGGGGGACGGCAGGGCCGTACGGGCCTGGGTGTACGTCGCCGCGCCCGCCGTCGCGGCACGGCTGCGGGCCGACGGCGAAGCGGTCGAGGGCGGCGACTGGCTCGCCCGGCGCTGAACCCGCGCCCGGCCACTGTCTTAGGGCCCGGCGACGTGGTTTTCCGGTCCGCGTCGCTCGTGCGGGCGACCGCGCCGTGCGTCCCCTCCCGCCGCCGCCCCGAGCGGCCCTAGGGTCCCGCCCATGACCGATAGCGACATCACCCGGCGGCGGGTGTTCGCGCTGGGCGGCGCCGCCGCGGGTGCCGCCCTCGGATTCGGGCTCTACTCCCACTTCTCCTCGGACGAGGACACCGACACCGGTGTGGCGGGGCGGGAGGGCGCCGGATCCGGTCGCGAGGGGGTGCCGGGCACCGCCCCGGACGCCGAGCTGTGCGTGCTCAACCGGAGTCTGGCGCCGGGCCCTTACCACCTGGACGGCGCGCCCCTGCGCAAGGACATCACCGAGGGCAGGCAGGGCGTTCCGCTGCGGCTGCGGCTGACCGTGCGCGACCATCCGCACGCCTGCGCCGTCCTCGCGGGCGCCGACGTCGAGATCTGGCACTGCGACGCCTGGGGCTACTACTCCGGCTATCCCGACGCGCGTCCGGGCGGCCGGGCACCCGCCGCGGGCGGGGCCGCCGGCTCCAGGACGTTCCTGCGAGGCTGCCAGACGACCGACGCCGGGGGCCTCGCCGAGTTCACCACGGTCTTCCCCGGCTGGAGCGGCACGCGGGCCCCGCACATCAACGTCAGGGTCCGCACCGGCGGCAGCAGGACCGACCGGGGCTACGAGGGCGGCAGGCTGAACTGGACCGGGCAGCTCTTCTTCCCCGACACGTACACCGACGCGGTGTACGCGAAGTCCCCGTACAACCGGCACACCGGCACGCGTACACCGCTCGCGCAGGACCTGGTGTACCGCCGGGGCGGCGGCAAGGACGGGCTGATGACCCTCACGGGGGGCGTGGACACGGGGCTCGTCGGGGTGCTGACCATCGGCATCGACCCGGCGCGGGAGCCCACACAGGCCGCGACGGGCGCGCCGCGCAGCGGGGGGACGCCCGCACCGGACAGCGCGGCGAGCGCCTCCCGTCCGGCGAACCCCCCGTCCCCCTGAGACCGCGGCGACGTCGGCCCGGCGCCTCGTCGGGGCCGGAGCGACGCCCGACCAACGCCTCGTCGGGGCCGGAGCGACGCCCGACCACGCCTCGTCGGGGCCGGAGCGACGCCCGACCACGCCTCGTCGGGGCCGGAGCGACGCCCGACCACGCCTCGTTGGGGCCGGAGCGACGCCCGACCACGCCTCGTCGGCGCCGGAGCGACGCCCGCCCGGCACGGGGCGCCGGCGTCGTCATCTCCGGTCCGAAGCCAGGGCCTTGGCGACCCCGGGCTCCCGCGGGCCGAGGAACCTCGGGTCCGGGTGGAACAGCGCGTCCAGGGCCGCCTTGCCCGCCGCGAAGACCTCCCGGGTGCCGCCGTAGTACCAGGTCGTGTCGTGCCGGTCGTCGACGCCGACGCCGTACGACGTGATGCCTGCCGACCGGCACAGGGCGACCGCGCGGCGGATGTGGAAGCCCTGGCTGATCAGGATGGCCCGGTCCACGCCGAAGATCTTCCGGGCGCGGACACAGGAGTCCCAGGTGTCGAAGCCCGCGTAGTCGCTGACGATCCGTGCCTCCGGCACGCCGTGCCGCGTCAGATAGGCGCGCATCGCGTCCGGCTCGTCGTAGTCCGTACGGCTGTTGTCGCCGGTGACGAGCACGACCCCGATGCGGCCCGCCCGGTACAGCCGTGCCGCCGCGTCCAGGCGGTGGGCGAGGTACGGCGACGGCTCGCCGTCCCACAGGCCCGCGCCGAAGACGACGGCGACCTCCGTCCGCGGCACGTCCGCGACCGTGCGCAGCCGGTCGCCCGTGGCGAGGTACAGCCACGTCGACGGCAGCAGCGCGAGGACGCACAGCAGCATCAGGCCCTGTACGGTGCGCCGCTGCCCGGCGCGGGTGCGCGGCAGTCTCGGTCTGCGGATCCTCACGCGCGGCAGGCCCATCGAAACGCGTCCCTCCAGGGTCGGTGGCGGCGCCGGCCGTCACCAGCCGTCGCCCATGGGGACGCGGGCGACGGTGATCCGGTTCGCCCGGGGCGCGACGCGGCGCGGCGCAGCTCCCGGCGCGCTCCCTTCACACCATCCGTCCTCCCACCGTGAAACCCCGGAAAACACCCGTCACGGCCAGGCAACGGCGAGGCAATCCGGCACCGCCAGGATCGGCTTATGACGGCGCCGAAACCCTCCCACGACGAGTCCCACCCCCGCCCCGGCGGCCGGCCGCCCCACGATGCCGGCCTCGACACCGAGGCACAGCCCGTGAACCGGATCAGCAGCCACCCGGCCGGCCGGCTCAACCTCCTCTCCCCCCACGGCGCCGGGCACCCGGTCCCGCCCACGCTCGTCCTCGTCGCGCACGGCAGTCGCGATCCGCGGGCCCTGGCCACGGCGCGCGCCCTCGCGGAACGGGTGCGCGAACTGCGCCCGCGGCTGCCGGTGCGCCTCGGCCACATCGAGCTGAACGCGCCGTTGCTCCCCGACACGCTCGCCTCCCTCGGCACCGGGCGGGCCGTGCTCGTACCGCTTCTCCTCGGCCGCGGCCACCACGTCAAGCGGGACATCCCCGAGATGGCCGGCGCGGCGCGGGCCGTCACCCGCGTGGCCGCCCCGCTCGGCCCGCACCCCCTGCTCGTGGAGACGCTCTACGCCCGGCTCGTCGAGGCCGGCTGGCCGGCCGGGATGAGCGATGCCCGCCGCCGGGCGAGCGCGGTGGTGCTCGCCGCCGCCGGCTCCCGCGATCCCGACTCCGCCGCCGACACCCGCCGCACCGCCCAGCTCCTCGCCGAGCGCCTCGGCGCGCCCGTGGTCCCCGCCTACGCCTCCGCCGCCACGCCCACCGTGTCCGCGGCGGTGCGCTCGCTCGGCGCCCGTGGGCATCACCGGATCGCCGTAGCCTCGTACTTCGCGGCGCCGGGCCGCTTCGCCGCCGAGTGCGCCGCGGCGGCCCCCTGGATCGGGGCGGCCCCGCTCGGCGCGCACCCGGCCGTGGCCCGACTGGTCCTGCACCGCTACGACCAGGCCGTCGCGGCCCCCGAGCAGGCCGCCGCCCACGCCCTGGCATCGGCCTGAGGCGAACCGGCTTGCCCGGGAACCGGCCCCGCGTGAGACGGACGCCGACATCCCGATTGTCATCGGCTGCGATTACTGTCGGGTCATGGACGGGACTGCACCGAAGGACCACCAGACCGCCGCGCGGTACGAGACGGGTGCGGCGACCGCCCGGGCCTACGACGACATGGACACCGAACGCTGGGCAGCCGAGCCCGACAAACGCCCGGGCCGCACCGCCTTCCAGCGCGACCGCGCCCGCGTGCTGCACTCGGCCGCGCTGCGCCGTCTGGCGGGCAAGACCCAGGTCGTCACCCCGGGCACGAGGAGTGAGGCCTGGGACGCGAGCCCCCGTACCCGGCTCACCCACTCCCTGGAGTGCGCCCAGGTCGGCCGGGAGCTGGGCGCGGCCCTCGGCTGCGACCCGGACCTCGTCGAGGCCGCCTGCCTCTCCCACGACCTCGGCCACCCGCCCTTCGGGCACAACGGCGAACAGGCGCTGAACGAGTTCGCCGAGGACTGCGGCGGCTTCGAGGGCAACGCCCAGTCCCTGCGCCTGCTCGCGCGTATCGAGCCCAAGCGGTTCGTGCACAGCCCGGGCACCGGCGAACTCGTCAGCGTGGGGCTGAACCTCACCCGCGCCGCCCTCGACGCCGCCACCAAGTACCCCTGGCCGCGTGGCTCCCACCCCACCGACCCCGCCTCCCCGAAGTTCGGGGTCTACGAGGACGACCGGCCCGTCTTCGACTGGTTCCGCAAGGGCGCTCCCGACGACCGCACCTGCTTCGAGGCCCAGGTCATGGACTGGTCCGACGACGTGGCCTATTCGGTGCACGACTTCGAGGACGGCCTGCACGCCGGCCATATCGACCCGGGCTGTCTGCACGCCGAGCCCGAGCGGCAGGCGGTCTTCGCCGTGGCCCTCGGACGCTATGTCCCCGCGGCCACCGACCCCCAGGAGCTGTCCGAGGCACTCGACCGGCTGCTGTTCCAGGAATGGTGGCCGCGCGGCTACGACGGCTCCGCGGTCGCCCAGGCCCGTCTGAAGGACGCCACCAGCCAGCTCATCGGCCGCTTCTGCCTGGCCGCGGAGGGCGCGACCCGGGCGGCCTGGGGCAGCGGCCGCCTCACCCGGTACGCCGCCGAACTCGTCGTCCCCAGAAGCACCCGCATGGAGTGCGCGGTCCTCAAGGCGGTCGCCGACCGGTATGTGATGCAGCGCGCCGAGCAGGAGCGGATCCGCGCCGACCAGCGGATCGTCGTGGCCGAACTGGCCGAGGCACTCACCGCCCGCGCGCCCGAAGGGCTCGACCCGCAGTTCCGGGCGCTGTTCCAGGAGGCGGCCGACGACCGCGCCCGCAAGCGGGTGATCGTCGACCAGATCGCCTCGCTCACCGACCCCTCGGCGGGGTCCCTGCACGCGCGGCTGACGGGGCGCGCGTGAGGCGGACACACCGAGAGAGCCGGGACGACTGAGACAGGGGACGACTAAGACGGCTGGGGCAACTGAGGCGGCCGGGACAACGAGACAGCCGGGACGTTCGGGTCCCGGAGGTGACCCTGTGTGGCCTGATCGGGCCACCCCCTCTTCCCGCAGCCCACCACGTGCGGGACGCTCCCATGTGGCGACACCCTTACGAGGAGGCATCAAGTGGTCGACGCGGATCAGACATTCGTCATCGTCGGAGGGGGGCTGGCCGGCGCGAAGGCGGCCGAGACGCTCCGCGCGGAGGGCTTCACCGGCCGGGTGATACTGATCTGCGACGAACGCGACCACCCCTATGAGCGCCCACCCCTGTCCAAGGGCTATCTGCTCGGCAAGGAGGAGCGCGACAGTGTCTTCGTCCACGAGCCCTCCTGGTACGCGCGCAACGACGTCGAGCTGCACCTCGGCCAGACCGTCGACGCCATCGACCGCGAGGCGAGGACGGTGCGCTTCGGCGACGACGGCACCCTCGTCCACTACGACAAGCTGCTGCTGGCCACCGGCGCCGAGCCCCGCCGTCTCGACGTCCCCGGCACGGACCTCGCGGGCGTCCACCATCTGCGCCGTCTCGCCCACGCCGAGCGCCTCAAGGGCGTCCTCACCTCGCTGGGCCGGGACAACGGGCACCTCGTCATCGCGGGCGCCGGCTGGATCGGCCTGGAGGTCGCCGCCGCGGCCCGCGAGTACGGCGCGGAGGTCACCGTCATCGAGCCCGAGCCGACCCCCCTGCACGCGGTCCTCGGCCCCGAGCTGGGCAGCCTCTTCGCCGAGCTGCACAGCGAGCACGGCGTCCGCTTCCGCTTCGGGGTACGGCTCACCGAGATCGTCGGCCAGGACGGTGTGGTGCTGGCCGCCCGCACCGACGACGGCGAGGAGCACCCCGCGCACGATGTGCTCGCCGCGATCGGCGCCGCGCCGCGCACCGCGCTCGCCGAGGCCGCGGGCCTGGAGCTGGCCGGCCGTGCGCACGGCGGGGGCGTCGTGGTCGACGAGCGGCTGCGCACCTCCGACCCCGACATCTACGCCGCCGGCGACATCGCCTCCTACCACCTGCCCCTCTTCGGCACCCGGCTGCGCGTGGAGCACTGGGCGAACGCGCTGAACGGCGGTCCGGCGGCGGCCCGCGCCATGCTCGGGCGCGAGGTGACGTACGACCGGGTGCCCTACTTCTTCTCCGACCAGTACGACGTCGGGATGGAGTACTCGGGCTGGGCGCCGCCCGGGTCGTACGACGAGGTGGTGCTCCGCGGTGACGTGGGCAAGCGGCACTTCATCGCGTTCTGGCTGAAGGAGGGGAGGGTGCTGGCCGGCATGAACGTGAACGTGTGGGACGTCACAGAGCGGATCCAGAACCTGATCCGGGCCAGGGCGGCGGTGGACCAGGAGGGCCTGGCGGACCCCGGGGTCCCACTGGAGAGCCTGATCCCGTGAGACGACGGCCGCCGCCCGCTGTCACAGCACCCCCGTAGAATCCCCTCGTGGCAGGACGGATCAACGACGAGGACGTGAAGGCGGTCAGGGACGCGGTCCCGATCGACTCCGTCGTGTCCGAGTACCTCCAGCTGCGCAACGCGGGCGGCGGCAACCTGAAGGGCCTGTGCCCGTTCCACGACGAGAAGTCCCCGTCCTTCCAGGTCAGCCCGAGCAAGGGCCTGTTCCACTGCTTCGGCTGCCAGGAAGGCGGCGACACCATCACCTTCGTGATGAAGGTCGACCACCTCTCCTTCTCCGAGGCCGTCGAGCGCCTGGCCGCCCGCGCCGGCATCACCCTGCGCTACGAGGAGGGCGGGTACAACCCCACCCACCAGCGCGGAGAACGCATCCGCCTTGTCGAGGCCCACCGCCTCGCCGCCGAGTGGTACGCCGAACAGCTCGGCACCAGCCCCGAGGCCGACACGGGGCGCGCCTTCCTGGCCGAGCGCGGCTTCGACCAGGCCGCCGCGGTCCACTTCGGCGTCGGCTACAGCCCCCAGGGCTGGGACCACCTCACCCGCTATCTGCGCGGCAAGGGCTTCAGCGACAAGGAACTGATCCTCTCCGGTCTCTCCCAGGAGGGCCGCCGGGGCCCCATCGACCGCTTCCGCGGCCGGCTGATGTGGCCGATCCGCGACATCGGCGGGGACGTCGTCGGCTTCGGCGCGAGAAAGCTGTACGAGGCCGACAACGGACCCAAGTACCTGAACACGCCCGAGACCGCGCTCTACAAGAAGTCCCAGGTGCTCTACGGCATCGACCTGGCGAAGAAGGAGATCGCGAAGGCGAGCCGCGCGGTGGTCGTCGAGGGCTACACCGACGTCATGGCCTGCCACCTCGCCGGCGTCACCACGGCCATCGCGACCTGCGGTACGGCGTTCGGCGGCGAGCACATCAAGATCCTGCGGCGGCTGCTGATGGACAACGGCTCGGCGCGGGTGATCTTCACCTTCGACGGTGACGCGGCCGGACAGAAGGCGGCCCTGCGGGCCTTCGAGGACGACCAGAAGTTCGCCGCCGAGACCTACATCGCCATCGCGCCGGACGGCATGGACCCCTGCGAGCTGCGTCTCGCCAAGGGCGACGAGGCGGTCGCCGAGCTGGTCGAACCCCGCACGCCGCTCTTCGAGTTCGCGCTCCGCCAGATCGTCGGCCGCTACGACCTGGACACCCCGGCGGGCCGGGCCGCCGCGCTGGACGAGGCGGCGCCGGTCGTCGCCCGGATCAAGAACAGCGGCGCCCAGCACGAGGTCGCGGTCCAGCTCGCCGGCATGCTCGGCATCCTCGACACCCAGTTCGTGGTCAAGCGGGTGGCGCAGCTGGCCCGTTGGGCCCGCGACCGGGGCGGCCGGGGACCGGCGCCGGCCGGACAGCGCGCCCCGCAGGCGTACCAGGCGGCGCCCCGCCCGGCGGTCCGGGGCCCGGCGCTCAACCTCCGCAACCCGGTCTACGCGACCGAGCGGGAGCTGCTCAAACTCGCCCTCCAGCGGCCGGAGATGGTCTCCCCGGCATTCGACGCGTACGGGGTCGACGAGTTCACGGCCGCGCCGTACGCGGCCGTCCGACAGGCGATCATGGACGCGGGGGGCGCCGAGTACGGCGCCCATGACCCGCAGGAGTATCTGGTCCGCGTCCGCGAGGCGGCGCCCGACGACACGGTCCGCGCCATGGTCACGGAGCTGGCGGTTGAGGCGATCATGCTCCGCAAGGAGGTGGACGAGGCCTACGCGGGCGCCCAGCTGGTCACGGTCCGCCGCCGGGCGGTCGAACGCCGCGTCCGTGACATCCAGAGCACCCTGACCCGCCTCGGCACCTACGGCGACCCGGCCCAACTCGCCGCCGTGCAGAACGAGCTGTGGGTCCTGCAACAGTACGACCAGGCACTGCGGGAGCGGGGCGGGGGGGGGGCGGGGGGGGCCCGCCCCCCCCCCCCCCCCCCCCCCGCTCCCGCGTCCCAGGCCATCGGCGCGACGGTCACCCGAGCTGAGTAACCACCCGGTCACGCACCGGACTCAAAAAGTGGTCGCACGCCCCTCGTGGCAGCGATGTGTCGTACCCCACACTGGGTGCGGTGCCTGAGTCCCCGGAGCGCGGCCGGCCCGTCCACGGCGGGTCCGACACCCCCGCGGTTCCGCTCGACGACTACGGGGTGGCCGGTGGGCGGACCACCGGTCCCATCCCCGACGTACCGCTGCCGCAGCCCTCAGCAGCGACATTCCTGGAGGTCGCCCCCGTGCAGACCCAGACCCTGATAGAGACCGAGACCGCCCAAGACGACCCGGACGCCGACGGTGACGTCCTCGCGGCGGTGCCCCCGCAGAGCCGGCTCGGGCGCCGCCCCGAGACGGACGCGGACCCGCGCCCGCCCGGGATGGAGGAGCCGCCCGGGATGGAGGAGCCGCCCGGGATGGAGGAGCCGCCCGGGATGGAGGAGCCGCCCGGGACGGAGAAGCCGCCCGGGATGGAGGAGCCGCCCGAACTCCCCGACGCCGAGCCCCTGGACGCCGCGGAGCCCACCGAGGCCGCACCCGAGCCCGTGGAGCCGCTCCGCGGGCACGCCGACACCGGCGCCCCCTCCTCGGACCTGTTCCGCCAGTACCTGCGCGAGATCGGCCGCATCCCCCTGCTCACGGCCGCCGAGGAGGTCGAACTCGCCCGCCGCGTCGAGGCCGGCCTGTTCGCGGAGGAGAAGCTCACCCACACACCCGACCTCGACACCGAACTCGCCCTGGACCTGGACCGGTTGGTGGTCATGGGCCGGATGGCCAAGCGACGGCTGATCGAGGCCAATCTCCGGCTCGTCGTCTCCGTCGCCAAGCGGTACGTCGGCCGCGGGCTGACCATGCTGGACCTCGTCCAGGAGGGGAACCTCGGCCTGATCAGGGCCGTCGAGAAGTTCGACTACGCCCGCGGCTACAAGTTCTCGACATACGCGACCTGGTGGATCCGCCAGGCCATGTCCCGCGCCCTGGCCGACCAGGCCCGCACCATCCGCGTCCCGGTGCACGTCGTCGAGCTCATCAACCGTGTCGTCCGCGTCCAGCGCCGCATGCTCCAGGAACGCGGCTACGAACCGACACCGGAAGAGGTCGCCGCGCACCTGGATCTGCCCGGCGAGCGGGTCATCGAGGTGCTGCGGCTCGCCCAGGAGCCCGTCTCGCTGCACGCCCCCGTCGGTGAGGAGGACGACGTGGCCCTCGGCGACCTCATCGAGGACGGGGACGCCGCGAGCCCGGTCGAGTCCGCCGCGTTCCTGCTGCTGCGGGAGCACCTGGAGGCGGTCCTGTCCACCCTCGGGGAACGCGAACGCAAGGTCGTACAGCTGCGTTACGGCCTCGTCGACGGCCGTCCCCGCACCCTCGAGGAGATCGGCCGCATCTTCGGCGTGACCCGCGAACGCATCCGCCAGATCGAGTCCAAGACCCTGAACAAGCTCCGGGACCACGCGTTCGCGGACCAGCTGAGGGGCTATCTCGACTGAGAGGGGCCGCTCACGAGGAGCGGCCCCCGGAACTCAGTCGACCTCCGCGACCGCCTGCGCGAACTGCGCCTTGTACAGCCGCGCGTAGGCCCCGTCGGCCGCCAGCAGCTCCTCGTGCGAGCCCTGTTCCACGATGGAGCCGTTCTCCATCACGAGGATCGTGTCCGCGTCCCGGATCGTCGACAGCCGGTGCGCGATGACGAACGACGTCCGTCCGTGCGCCAGCTTCGCCATCGCCTTCTGGATCAGCACCTCGGTCCGGGTGTCGACGGAGCTCGTCGCCTCGTCGAGGACCAGGATCACCGGGTCCGACAGGAACGCCCGCGCGATGGTGATGAGCTGCTTCTCGCCCGCGCTGACGCCCGTGCCCTCGTCGTCGATCACGGTGTCGTAGCCGTCGGGCAGCGTCCGGATGAACCGGTCCGCGTGGGCCGCCCGCGCGGCCTCCTCGATCTCCCCGCGCGTGACCTCGCGTGCGGCGCCGTAGGCGATGTTCTCCGCGATGGTCCCCCCGAACAGCCAGGTGTCCTGGAGCACCATCCCGATCCCGGCCCGCAGTTCGTCGCGCGACATCTTCGCGATGTCGACCCCGTCGAGGGTGATCCGGCCTCCGGAGACGTCGTAGAACCGCATCAGCAGGTTCACCAGCGTCGTCTTGCCCGCTCCGGTCGGGCCCACGATCGCCACCGTGTGCCCCGGCTCCACCGTCAGCGAGAGGTGCTCGATGAGCGGCTTGTCCGGGTCGTAGCGGAACGACACGTCCTCCAGCGCTACCCGCCCGCGCAGCTCCTCGGGGCGCACGCCCGGCGCCGGGTCCGCCGCCTGCTCGTCCGCGTCCAGCAGCTCGAAGACCCGCTCCGCCGAGGCGACACCCGACTGCACGAGGTTCGCCATCGACGCGACCTGTGTCAGCGGCATCGAGAACTGCCGCGAGTACTGGATGAAGGCCTGCACATCACCGATGGACAGCGCACCCGACGCCACCCGCAGGCCGCCCACGACGGCCACCAGCACATAGTTCAGGTTCGACACGAACATCATCAGCGGCTGCATGACGCCGCTGTTGAACTGCGCCTTGAACCCGGCCTCGTAGAGCTGCTCGTTCTGCTCGGCGAACTGCCGCGCCGACTCCTCCTGGCGCCCGAACACCTTCACCAGGGTGTGGCCGGTGTACATCTCCTCGATGTGCGCGTTCAGCCGGCCGGTGGTGCGCCACTGCTGCACGAAGTGCGGCTGCGACCGCTTGCCCACCCGGGTGGCGACGACGAAGGACAGCGGCACGGTCACCAGAGCGACCAGCGCCAGCAGCCACGACACCCAGAACATCACAGCGAGCACGCCCACGATCGTGAGCAGCGAGTTGATGAGCTGCCCCATCGACTGCTGGAGCGTCTGCCCGATGTTGTCGATGTCGTTGGTGGCGCGGCTGAGCACCTCACCGCGCTGCCGCTTGTCGAAGTACGACAACGGAAGCCGCGACAGCTTCGCCTGCACGTCCTCGCGCAGCCGGTAGACGGTCTTGTTGATGGCCCGGTTGGACAGCCGGGTGGAGACCGCCATCAGCAGGCCGGCCACGAGGAACGTCCCCAGCGCGAGCAGCAGGACGTTCCCGACGGCACCGAAGTCGATGCCCTTGCCCGGGGTGAAGTCCGTGCCGGAGAGCATGTCCGCGATGCCGCCCTGGCCCCGGTTGCGCATGGAGGCGAGCACCTGCTCCTTGGTGAGCCCGGCGGGCATCTGCCGGCCGATGATCCCGGCGAACACCAGGTCGGTGGCCTTGCCGAGGATCTTCGGCCCGACCACGGACAGCCCCACGCTCAGCACACCGCAGACCAGCATCGCGATCATGGTGGTGCGTTCGGGCTTGAACTGGGCGAGGAGCCGTTTTCCGGACCCCTTGAAGTCCATCGAGCGCTGGTCGGGGCCGCCCCCGCCCATCATGCGTCCCATGGGCCCGGCCATCAGGCAGCCTCCGCTTCCGTCAGCTGGGAGAGCACGATCTCCCGGTAGGTCTCGTTGCCTGCCATCAGCTCGTGGTGGCGGCCGGTGCCGACGACGCGGCCCTCGTCGAGGACCAGGATCCGGTCGGCGTCCCGGATGGTCGCCACCCGCTGGGCGACGATGACGACGGTCGCCTCCGCGGTCTCCCGCGAGAGCGCCGCGCGCAGGGCCGCGTCGGTCGCGTAGTCGAGCGCGGAGAAGGAGTCGTCGAAGAGGTAGATCTCGGGGCGCTGCACCAGGGTGCGGGCGATGGCGAGACGCTGTCGCTGGCCGCCCGAGACGTTCGTCCCGCCCTGTGCGATGGGGGAGTCGAGGCCGTTCTCCAGCTTCGAGACGAAGTCCTTGGCCTGCGCCACCTCCAGCGCGTGCCACAGCTCCTCGTCGGTGGCGTCCGGATTGCCGTAGCGCAGATTGGTGGCGACCGTCCCGGCGAACAGATACGGCTTCTGCGGGACGAGCCCGACCGTCCTCGCGAGCAGTGCCTGGTCGATCTCCTGGACGTTCACGCCGTCCACGAGCACCTCGCCCTCGGTGACGTCGAACAGGCGGGGGATCAGCCCGAGCAGGGTCGACTTGCCGCTGCCGGTGGATCCGATGACGGCCGTCACCTCACCCGGCCGCGCCGACACGTCGATGCCCTTGAGGACCGGCTCCTCGGCACCCGGGTAGCGGAACCCGGCCCCACGGATCTCCAGATGTCCGTGGCGTCGCAGCTCGGCCACCGGCGCGGTGGGCGGCACGACGCTCGACTCGGTGCCGAGCACCTCCTCGATGCGCTCGGCGCACACCTCCGCGCGCGGCACCATCATGAACATGAAGGTCGCCATCATGACGGACATCACGATCTGCATGAGGTAGGCGAGGAACGCGGTCAGATCGCCGATCTGCATGCCGCCGCTGTCGATGCGGTGCGCGCCGAACCAGACCACGGCGATCGACGAGAGGTTCACCACGGTCATCACCAGGGGAAACATCAGCGCCAGCGTGCGGCCGGTGCCGAGGGACACCTCGGTCAGCTCGGTGTTGGCACCCCGGAAGCGGCCCTTCTCGTAGTCGTCGCGGACGAAGGCGCGGATCACCCGGTTGCCCGAGATCTGCTCGCGCAGCACCCGGTTCACCGTGTCGAGGCGGACCTGCATGCTGCGGAACAGCGGACGCAGCCGGCGCACGACCAGCGTCACGGAGATGCCGAGCACGGGCACCACGGCCACCAGGACGCCGGACAGCGGCACATCCAGACCGAGCGCCATGACGATGCCGCCCACGCACATGATCGGCGCCGAGACCATCAGGGTGAACGTCATCAGGGTGAGCATCTGCACCTGCTGCACGTCGTTCGTGGTGCGGGTGATCAGCGAAGGCGCCCCGAAGTGGCCCACCTCACGGGAGGAGAACGACTGCACCCGGTCGAAGACGGCGGCCCGGAGGTCCCGGCCCACGGCGGACGCGGTACGGGCGCCGAAGTAGACGGCGCCCATGTTGCAGAGGACCTGACCGAGCGAGACCGCGATCATCAGGCCGCCGAAGGTCAGGATGTAGTCCGTGTCCCCCTTCACGACACCGTGGTCGATGATGTGCGCGTTGAGGGTGGGCAGGTAGAGCGTGGCGCAGGTCTGCAGGAACTGCAGCAGCACCAGCAGGGTGATGGGTTTGCGGTATGGGGCCAGGTAGGCCCTCAGAAGTCGTATGAGCACGCGAGATCTCTCGGAGTCGCAGACGGACGGCGGGGCGGGCGGTGATGCACCACCCCCTATCGTCGGACACTCCCCCCGCGTTACCTCAACCGATTAAGCCGACAGCGGTGCCGCCGGGCTGACGCGGCCTCAACCCGGTTGCGCAGGTGGGAAAGGGGACGGGTGGGGCTGGTGCGGGGGACACGCGGCGATGTGACGTGGACGACACAGGGGGCAGCAGGCCGCGCCGTGGGTGCCGCGGGGATCGCGGGCGCCCGGTTCGCCGTCGCCGGCGTCATGCGTCCGTCCGGGTGAGGGGCGCGTACGCGGTCCTGCCCCTGCCCGACGGCCTACGACCCATGGGCTACGGCTGCGACCGGAACGCCCCCGGGTGCGTCTGCTCGCGTACCGACACGTACTGCTGACGTACCGCCTGGCCCACGGCCAGGTCGTCGCCGGGCTCCAGGACCTGTGCCACCGCGCCCTGCCAGGCCGGCGGGGTGCGCGGGTCGAGGGTGCCCCGCGATACGCCGAGGGACCAGGCCGCCTGCCGGGCCGCGCCGATCGCCGCGTAGTCGGCGGGCTGGGGCACCACCACCTGCACGCCGAACAGGGCGGGCGCCGCCGCCTGTACCGCGGGCAGCTCCGCGGCGGCACCGAGCAGGAAGATCCGCCGCACCTCCACCCCGCGTCCGCGCAGCACGTCCAGGGCGTCCGCGAGCCCGCACAGCATCCCCTCGAACGCGGCGCGCGCGAGGTGCTCGGGCCTCATCGACTCGCGCCGCAGCCCGGCCAGGGTGCCCGCGGTGTGCGGCAGATCCGGGGTCCGCTCGCCCTCCAGATAGGGCAGGAGCACCAGTCCGTGGGAGCCGGGCGTCGACTTCATGGCCAGTTGCGACAGCGACTCCAGGTCGGGCACGCCGAGGAGTTCGGCGGTGCCGCGCAGGGTGCGCACGGCGTTGAGCGTGGTCACCACCGGCAGGTGCATGCCCGTCGCGTCCGCCAGGGAGGTGATCATCCCGGTGGAGTCGACGAGCGCCTCGGGGTGTACGGCCATCACGGACCCGGAGGCGCCGAGCGAGACGACCGCGTCGCCGAGCCCGATGCCGAGGCCCAGGGCGGCGGCCATGGTCTCGCCGGTGCCCGCGGAGATCAGCAGCCCCTCGGGTGTCGTGCCCGCCGCCTCCGAGGGGCCGAGCACGTCGGGGAGCGCGGCCTGGTGGCCGAGCGCCAGCTCGACGAGGTCGGTGCGGTAGGCGCCGGTCGCCGCCGACCAGTACCCGGTGCCGGAGGCCCCGCCGCGATCGGTGGTCCGTCTCAGGGGCCGCCCGAGCAACTGCCACACCAGCCAGTCGTGGGCTTGCAGCAGCAGCGCGGTGCGCCGCGCGTTGTCGGGTTCGCTCCTGGCGAGCCAGCGCAGCTTGGTCACGGGCTGCGCGGCCTGCGGGACACACCCGACGGCCTCGGCCCAGGCCTGCCGTCCGCCGAGGGCGTCGATGAGGTCGGCCGCCGCGACCTGCGCCCGCCTGTCGCCGCCGACCAGCGCGGGCCGCACGGTGGTGCCCTGGGCGTCCAGCGGGACCAGCGCGTTCTGCTGCGCCGAGACACCGATGGCCTGCACGCCCTCCAGGAGCCCGCCGCCGGCCGCCTCCCCCAGGGACAGCAGCCAGGCCTGCGGATCGACGTCGGAGGGACGGCCGCCACCCTCGGAACTCGCCACCGGATGCGGCGCATATCCCTGCCTGAGCACGGACCCCGTGTCCGTGTCGCAGACGACGATACGAGTGAAATCGGGCGAACTGTCCAACCCGGCGACTATCCCCATGACGGGAATTCTGCCGTACGGAGGGGAGTGGCCGCGTCGTCCCGGGAAGGCGGCGGGACTGTCCCCGGACAGGCGGGGGACTCCCCGTGCGACACGCCGCCCCGGGCGGCGTGAGCGCTCGGTTCGGCGATCGGGCGTGCCAGATGGGGCGGACGCGACGGACGGGGTGGACGCGGCGGCAACGGTCAGTTGCCGCCGAGGCCGTAGCGGCAGGTGGTTCTGGTGCGACAGCTGCTGCCTAGGTCGTAGCGGCAGTGGTGCTGGTGCGAGAGCCGCTGCCTAGGCCGTAGCGGCAGTGGTGCCGGATGCGACAGCCGCTGCCAAGGCGGGGTTCAGGTGTTGCTGGTGCCCCAGTCGTCCACGCCGGAGCCGTTCGCGTTCCGCTCCCGCAGCGAGCGCACCCGTCCGGCGACCGAGGCGGGCATGCGGTCGCCGACCTTGTCGCTCACCGCGTGGTACGCCTTGCCGGCGATCTCGCGCCCCTGCTGGGCGGCCGTCTCGGCGGTGTTGCGCACGGCGGGGTTCTGGGCGACCTGGCGGGCGGACTTCTTCAGCTGTTCGTAACGTTCGCGTCCGGCTCGTGTGCCGAGCACATAGCCCAGGACAAGCCCGGCGACGAACGTGAGCCGATAGCGCATGGCGGCCATCCTTCCCTTGCGTCTGCGTCGTCCCTTGCGTGGGCATCCGGCGCGGCGGGTACCGATTGGCGGAGCACCCCTCTGCTTGCGCTAATGTATGTGTCGCAGCGAGCGCGCGCCCCCTGGCGGATACCCAGGAGGGTACGTTCGATGCAACGAGGCATTCCTCCGTAGCTCAATTGGCAGAGCAGCCGGCTGTTAACCGGCAGGTTACTGGTTCGAGTCCAGTCGGGGGAGCTCGGTCCTCCGTAGCTCAATTGGCAGAGCAGCCGGCTGTTAACCGGCAGGTTACTGGTTCGAGTCCAGTCGGGGGAGCGTCTGAAGAGGACCCCTCAGGGGTCCTTTTTCATGTCCGCAGGAACCGTCACGCCCACGGCGGAGTCCTCAAGGTCACGAGTAGCCGACCATCCGAAGCAGGAGATCGTATGAGCGGCTATGCTGCGGCAGACGGCGCGCACACATGTACGCGACGCGCCGTGACGGGGCGGTAGCTCAGCCGGTTAGAGCAGCGGACTCATAATCCGTCGGCCGTGGGTTCGAGTCCCACCCGCCCCACCAGAGCCTGCCGGTGCAGGAACGTTTTCACCTGTGGTGACGCGTTGGCCCCCTTCCACTGAAGGGGGTTTCGTCGTCTCAGAAGATCGATAGCTGGCCCGCTGCTGGCCCGAAGGGCAGACGATCAAGACATGAAGCGGCCCCAGCCGGGTCGGGGTCCCAGCTGGGGCCGTCAGCTATCCGCGGGCTTGGATGATCAACGTCCCTACGGTTCTCGGCCCGGGCGGCGCCGCCAGGACCGTCGCGTGCACGTCCGTGTAGCCGTACTCCTTGAGGATGCGCTCCCATAGGTCGGGCTCGTAGTCCCACCGCTTCACCACGGCGGGGTCCTCGTCGGGGCCGCGCGGGATGTACGAGGCCTGGCAGCCGTAGCAGCCCTCGACGGGCGGTCGCTGCGAGAACACGAGCCTGCCGCCCGGGCGCAGCCGCTCACGCACCACTGGCAGCAGCCGGTCGGGGTCGGTGAACCACAGTGCCCCGTGCACCGAGTAGACCGCATCGAATGGCGCGTCGGCCGCCTGCAGGTACGCGACGGCCTCGGCCTGGTGCGGCTCCAGGCCTGGCGTCTGCCCCCACCGCTCGCGGGCCGCGCGCAGCTGCGCGGGGGAGACGTCTACGCCGACGGCCTGCACGCCGAGGGCGGCGAGGTGCGCGGCGTTGCCGCCCTTCCCGCAGCCCAGATCTAGGACGCGGGCGCCCGCCTCGACCTCGAGGAGTTCCACGCCGGGTCCGTGGTCGGGGTACTGCGTCCAGCTGAACCAGGTTGTCTCGCCGCGGGCGTTTGTCGGCCGGCGTTCGGGCCGCTGTCGTGAGTAGGTGTCCCAGGCGATCGCCGTGTCTGTCAGGTCTTGCTCCGCTCATAGGGCCAGCCGCCCGGCTGTGACACCGGACGGCTGGAGTGTCCTACAGGGGCTTGCTGGTTGTCAGCCGCTCTTGGGGCTGTCGTGGCATCCGGCGTGGCACTGGTGGCACTCGGCGGACGCTCCCCACAGCTCGGCGTCCACCGTGTACCCGGCCGCGCGGATCGCGGTCAGGGTCCGCTCCCGTGTCTCCTCAGCGCCGCCCGGGAGTTCCTCGTCCTCGTCGGTCGGAACGTGGTGGACGAACCGGCCGACGACCCGCTGGCAGAAGTCGGCGTAGTCGGCGGTGTGCAGGATGAAGGCGTGCCAGCCGAAGTCGACCAGCATGCTCGGGGCGAGGGACTGGCCGGGCTGCTGTCCGGAGGCGGCGATGAACGCGGCCGCCTGGCCGACGATGCGGCGCGCGGTCGCCTCGTCGATTGTCGGGTGGTCGGTGGTGATGCGACGGGTGAGTCGGTTGGTCACCTCCGGGTCGACCAGGGTGAGCGGGTCGGTGGCGCTCACCGAGTCGTTCACCACGGGCATGCCCACCGAACTCGAGGCTGCGACTCTCCGCATCGGCAGCGGGGTCCCGGTCCTGCGCTACACCCGTCGACACATCTCCGACATCGGCCGGATCGTCGAGGTCGCCCACCCGATCGTGCGCCGCGGCGACACCACCATCGTGGACTTCGTCATCGACCTGGACGACTGACCCCGAGCATGACGAAACGCCCCCTGCACAGCCCCGCTCTCCGGTGTCGCGGTACCGCCCTGCACCGACGGAATCATCGAGGCCCGAGACTTCGAGGGCCGTTTCTGCCCGCTCACCGAACGCGCCCATCCGCTCAGGGAAAGCGGCCCCGAGACCGCGGCGGGCGGTCTCCTCCGCGGTTCCGGCGAAGTGGCCCGGGAGCGGCCGCCCTCCTTCGCCCTGCCGCATTGCGCAAGGAAGATCTGTTCCCATCGAATGAGAGCACGGCGACTTCGGCACGGTAGAAAGGACCTATGCCGGAGCGAGAGACCCCCACGGGCGCCTTGGACGATGTCGACGCGGTCACCAGAGCGGTGCTGACCGCTTCCCGCTTGCTGGTGGCGGTCTCCGCCCGCTCGCTCGCCGCGGTGGAGGAGCGGGTGACCCTCGCCCAGTTCCGGATGCTGGTGGTCTTGTCCACCCGGGGAACGACCAAGCTGGTCGCGCTGGCCGAACTGCTCCAGGTGGCACCGTCCACCGCCATGCGCATGATCGACCGGCTCATCGCCGCCGGGCTCGCGGAGCGGCAGACCAATCCCGCGAACCGTCGCGAGACCCTGCTGACGCTGACCGAGGAAGGCCGGCGGACCGTCGAAGACGTCACCGCCCGGCGCCGTGCCGAGATCGCCGCCATCGTCGAACGGCTCCGTCCGACCGAGCGGCTGGCGCTCATCGAGGCTCTCAACGCCTTCAACGAGGTGGGCGGAGAACCTCCGGCCCCGGGGCCGGAGGATCCGGAGCCGCACCCGCTCGGGTGGATCGTGGACGGAGCGATGGCCCACGACGCTTGACGCTCTCCCGGGCGCCCCGGCCGACACGCCACGGCCCGCCGCTGATCAACCCGTCGTCGGCGTGGCGGACGGCGAGGGTGTGGCCGTGTCCGTCGGCACCCCTGGGGGCGGGGTGAGGGCGACCACGGGTTCACCGGGCTGTGGCGGCGGTGGTGCGACCTGGGAGGCCGGGAGCTTCGGCGGCGCGGGGTCGTCTCCTGCACGTTGACCTGGTCGAAGTTGACCAGACCGGTGTTCTCCAGGACGGTGATGTGGTCCAGGACGACGTCGTTGGCCTGGTTGGCCAGCTCGCGGACCAGGGTGTTCTCGGTGGCGGCTCGGATCTTTTGCGACGGCCGGGAAGATCCGGCCGTGCGTCACCCGCAGGATGTTGGCCAGGTCGGAGTCGAACTGCTTGCCGTTGTCTGGATGCACGGCCCCTCTTAACCTTTGCCCTGGGTAAAGATTGCATCATGCTGCATAGCGTGGGTCAGATGATGCGGTTCGGCCTGCGGCGACCCGCTCCGATGCGATGAGCTCAGGCGGTCGCGTGCACGGCGCGCAGGGCGCTCTGGTGGCTGAGCCAGCCGACCGGCCTTCCCTGTTCGGCGTCGAGGACGGGTATCCCGGTTCCAGCGGCGGAGAGCAGGGCGTGCAGGGCCTGGGCGAGGGGCTGGTCCGGGGTGACGGGGGCGGGTGGCTCGGCGAGCTGCTCGACCGTCGCCGGTGCCGCGTCCGGCTGTTCCGCGAGGGCTTCGGCAACCGCCTGTGCGGTGACGATGCCGGCGTACTTCCCGGTGTCGTCGATCACCGGGAGCGCGCCGTGGCCGGACAGGCTCAGCAGGTCGGCGGCGTCCGCCAGAGCCGTGGTCGCGGGCAGGGGGGAGGGTAGCGGTTCCATGACGGTGCCGACGTGCTGGGAGCCGAGGCGCGCTCCGGGGGCGGGACCCTCGAGGTCGATGCCGCGGCGACGGAGCTTGAGTGTGTAGATGGTGTCGCGGGAGAGCAGGCGGCTGGTGGCGGTGGCCAGCACGATGGCCAGCATCAGGGGCAGGATGATCGAGTACTCGCCGGTCAGCTCGAAGAGAATCACCACGGCGGTGATCGGCGCCCGCGCCCCGCCCGCGAAGGTGGCACCCATGCCGATCAGGGCGTATGCGCCGACCGCGCCTGCGGTGCCGGGCAACAGGTGGTGGACGCCGATGCCGTACGCCGAACCGAGCATCGCGCCGATGAAGAGGCTGGGCGCGAAGACGCCGCCCGAGCCGCCGATGCCGATGGTCAGGCTGGTGGCCAGCATTTTGCCGAGCAGCAGCAGGAGCAGGAAACCGATCGCGTAGCCGCCCTCGGTCGCCTTCTCCAGCACCGGGTAGCCGACGCCGTACATCTCCGGCAGGGCCAGCAATACCAGGCCGAGGGCGAGACCGCCGACCGCCGGGCGCAGCCACTCGGGGCCGCGCCAGGCCCGGTCGCAGGCGTCCTCGATCAGGTACAGGAACCGCGAGAAGCCCACCCCGACAACGGCCGCGACGATGCCGAGCAGGGCGAACAGGCCGTACTGGGCGAGGTGGTCGATGTGGAAGTCCGGCAGATCCAGGAAGGCCGTGTCACCGAAGGCGGCCCGTCCGATGACGCTCGCGGTGACGCTGGCCAGCACCGTCGCGCCGAACGCCTCCGCCGAGAAGGTGCCCAGGATCAGCTCCATGGCGAAGAACACGCCGGCCAGGGGAGCGTTGAAGGTGGCCGCGATGCCGCCCGCCGCACCGCAGGCAACCAGGAGCCTTGTACGGCCCTCGGTTGCTTTGGTCACGCGGCCCAGCGTGGAGCCGAGCGCGGAGCCGATCTGCACGATCGGGCCCTCGCGGCCGACCGAGCCGCCGGAGCCGATGGTCAGGGCCGAGGCGAGCGTCTTCACGACGGCGACCTTGGGGCTGATCCGCCCGCCGCGCTGGGCTACGGCGAGCATCACCTCGGGCACGCCGTGCCCGCGTGCCTCCTTGGCGAACCGGTTGACCAGGGGGCCGTAGAGCAGGCCGCCGATCACCGGGGCGAGGAGAACGAAGTACGGGCCCAGCCACGGCACGTGCGGATTGCTCGCGCCGGGAGAGGCGGCGTAGTCGGCGTGGCCGGACAGCAGGCGGGTGAACGTCTTGATGCACCAGCGGAAGACGACCGAGCCCGCGCCCGCTCCGGCGCCGACCACCACGGCCAGTGCCATCACGCCCCACGAGGCGTTACGCATCTTCGCGCGCCGGGGCCCCGGTGCGGCGCCGATCGTTGCCGCGATGGACCCCTGCTGCTTGTTCCTTGCCGCCGGTATGGCGCTCATCGACACCCCTTCCTCACGTTTGCATTATGCAAAACTAATCGAGGGGTGCGCCACCGGCCGAGGAACCGGACGCCCTGTGCGATCTGCTCGCCCGGCTCACCTCTCAGGCCGCGGTGAGCGGCGGATCAGGCACGTCGTGGACGGTGAACTGCGCGGTGCCGTGAGCGTGCGGGTGATCCACCGGCCGGCGCCCGAGTCCGCGCGGGAACTGCGGGCGCCGGTCGCACGGTGGTGGTCCCGGGGTCAGGCCGCCAGCGGGTTCAGGGTCAGGGGTTTGATCCTGCCTTCCAGCATGGCGCCCAGGCCCTGCACGGCGCAGATGTCGGGGCGTTCGGCGATGCGCACCGGCATGCCGGTCCACTGGCGCAGCATCTGGTCGAGACCCGGCAGCAGGGCGCTGCCGCCGACCATCATGATGCCGCGGTCGGCGAGGTCGGCCACCAGGTCGGGCGGGCAGTCCCGCAGTACCTTGCCGATGCCGTCGAGCACGGCCGTCAGCGGGGTCTCGATCGCCTCCCGTACCGCCGCCGTGTCGACCTTCACCGAGCGCGCCAGCCCGGTCGCCACGTCCCGGCCGAGAATCTCGGTGCCGGTGGTGCCGTCGGGGGCGCCCCCGGTGCCGGAGAGGGCCAGCCGCAGGGGCCGCACGGACTGGCTCGGCAGCATCAACGCGTGTTCGTGGCGCAGATGCTGGACGATCGCGTGGTCGACGGCCTCGCCGCCCACCGGGATCCGTTCCGCGGTCACGATGTTCCCCAGCGACAGGACGGCGATCTGGGTGGCGGCGGCACCGCACACCATGATCATGGAGGCCTCGGGCTGCTCGACGGGCAGCCCGCAGCCCACAGCGGCGGCGACCAGGGTGTCGACCAGCTCCACCCGGCGCGCCCCCAGCCCGACGAGCGTCTCCACCGCCGCGCGCTGGGCCAGCGGGTCCGCGTCGTGCGGGGTGCAGGCGGCGGCCCGTAGCCGGGGCTTGCGGCGCAGGGTGCGGCGCAGTTTCTCACCGAGGAGATGGCGCAGCATGCGCTGGGCCATCTCGATGTCGACGACGGTGCCGCCGGACACCGGCCGCATCACACGGATGTACGAGGGGGTCCGGCCCGTCATCTTCTCGGCCAGCTCGCCGACCGCTATCAGCGCCCCGGTCCGGGTGTTCACCGCCGCGGCGCTCGGCTGGTCGACGACCAGCCCCGAGCCCTTGACATACACACGGGTCCTGGCCGCGCCGAGGTCGACAGCGAGATGGCATCGGCGCAGCTGGTCCAGGCTGACGGTCATGCGGTACCTCCCGAGAACGGACCGCGGGAGGCCGCCGGTCGGCGGGCCTCTCCCTCAGCATCGTCGCCCGGCCCGAGTGACCTCGCCCCTTGAAGAGGGCCAGGCGGGTTCACCCAATCGGGTGTGCTCGGGTGCGTCGGGTCCCGGGAAACCGGTATGCGTCCCCCGTCCGAGCGCCGTGCCCGCGGGCATCGGTGCCCCGTGGGTCACCCGGGTGGCGGCGGCAGGATGGTCCTCTCGCCGGCGATCCCCCGTACCACCCCGAGGGCTACCAGATCCTGGGGGCGCACGCACAGCTGGTCAGCCGTCGCCCGCACCTGGTCCGCCGGGCGCTTGAGTATCGCGGCGGCCAGCTCCGGTGCGATGACCGAGAAGTAGCTGTCCGGGGTGGCCCAGGTGTTGTCCGGTGCGGCCAGGGCGAGCGCCCCGCCCGAGCCGCCCTCGCCGATCACCAGGGTGGTCAGCGGCGTACGGGCCGTCGCCACGGCGGTGAACAGGTCCGCGATGGCCGCGCCCACGCCCTGGCGTTCGGCCTCCGCGTCGTTGGCGGCGCCCGGCGTGTCCACCAGCGTCAGCACGGGCACGGACAGGGCGTCGGCCAGCCGGATCAGCCGGGCGGCCGTGCGGTATCCGGCGGGGCGGGTCGCGGTGCCGGTCTGGGCGGCGTAGGCGATCGTACGGCCGTCGTGGCTGCCGAAGCCGCACAGCATGCCGTCCGTGTCCCGGCCGCCGCCGCGGTCGCCGCCGAGCGCCGCGCGGCGGGTGAAGTACGCGTCCAGATACGCCCGGGCACGGGGCCGCCCCGGATCCCGGGCGCGCCGTACGGCGTCCCAGCCGGTCGCCGGGAGGTCCGCCGCGCCCAGTGCCCGGGGCACCGGGGCGGGTTCGGCCGAGGGCGCCGCCAGCAGCCCCAGCCACAGGCCCACCGCCGCCCGCAGCTCCCCGTGCGGTACCACCGCGTCGACCGTACCCGCTGCCACCTGCGCCTCCGCCGTGTACGCCGCCGGGTCCGCGTCCGGCGGGCGCACCCGGGAACCCGCGAAGCCCACCTGGGCGCCCGGCAGGGCCAGCACCACGTCGGCGCCCGCGCCCAGCGTGGCCCAGCCGCCGCCGGTCGTCGGGTCCCGCAGGACCGCGAGCTGCGCGAGCCCGGCCGCACGGGTGAGCGCCGACTGCCGGGCCACGCGCTGAAGCTGGGTCAGCGCGAGCATGCCCTCCTGCATCCGGCTGCCACCCGTCGCGACCAGCGAGACGACCGGCAGCCGGTGCGCACGGGCGTAGGTGTGCGCGGTCTCCAGCCGGTCGCCGGTGCGCTCGCCGAGCGAGCCGCCCAGGAAGCCGAACTCGAATGCGATCAGCACCGCCGGGGTGGAGCCGACGGTGCCGCGCCCGACGACCACGGACTCCGTCTCGCCGGTGCCCGCGGTGGCACGGGCGCGCGAGGCGTCGTAGCCCGTCCATCCGAGCAGGCCGTTCGGGCCGGATCGTGCGGCCGGCAGGCCCGGCAGTTCCGTGAAGTCGTCGGTGACGAGGGCGAGCGCCTCCCGTGCGGACAGGCGTTCAGGCATCGCCCAGTGCCCGCTTCATGATCTTGCCCATGTCGTTGCGGGGCAGGGCGTCGAGATAGCGGACCGTGCGGGGCCGCTTGTGCGGGGCGAGCCGGCGGGCCACATGGTCGGCCAGCTCGTCGGCGCCGGGCAGGACCGCGGGGTCGGCCGGCACCACCCAGGCGACGATCCGCTCGCCCAGGTCGTCGTCGGGTTCTCCGGTGACGGCGGCCTCCCGCACCCCAGGGTGTTCCAGAAGCGCGTTCTCGATCTCGCCCGCCCCGATCTTGTACCCACCGCTCTTGATCAGGTCGGTGGCCTTGCGGCCCACGATGCGCACATAACCGTCGGGCTCGCGCACCGCCATGTCCCCGGTACGGAACCAGCCGTCGTCGGTGAAGGCGGCGGCGGTGGCGTCGGGCCGGTTGAGGTACCCGGTGAACAGGTTCGGGCCGCGCACCTGGATCTCGCCGACCGTCTCCCCGTCGTACGCCGGGATCGGCGTGCCGTCCTCCTCGACGAGCCGCAGGTCCACCCCCGGCAGCGGCACGCCCACCGTGCCCGCGCGCGGCTCCCCGTCCGCGCGGACGCTGGTGTTCATCAGCGTCTCCGTCATGCCGTACCGCTCGATCACCCGGCGCCCGGTCGCGGCGGCGATCCGCTCGTGGTCGTGCACCGGCAGCGCGGCGGACCCGGAGACCAGCAGCCGGGCCCCGGCGAGCGCCTTGGCCAGCTCCGGGTCGCCGGGCAGGGCCTCCGCGATCCGGTGGTACATGGTCGGCACCCCGAACAGCATGGTCGCCCCGGCGCTCAGTTCGCGGGCCACGCCGTCCGTGCCGAAGCGCCCCAGGTGCCGTACGGAGCCGCCGCGCCGCAGCGGGCCCAGGACGCCGAGCACCAGCCCGTGCACATGGAACAGCGGCAGCCCGTGCACGAGGACGTCGTCCCCGGTCCACTGCCAGGCGTCGGCGAGCGCGTCGAGGGTGGAAGCCACGGCCCTGCGGGGGATGAGGGCGCCCTTGGGCGGGCCGGTGGTCCCGGAGGTGTAGACGACGAGGGCGGGACTCTCGTCGTCGACCTCGGCGGGCGCGTACGCTCCCTTGCCGCGTACGTCGACGTCCACGCGCTCCAAAACCCTTAGGGGCTCGGGCAGTTCGTCGCCGGGCGCGGCCAGGACGAGCGACGGCGCGCTGTCCGCCAGGATGTGCCCCAGCTCGCGCTCCCCCGACTTGGGGTTGAGCGGGACGACGGGCACTCCGGCGGTCAGCGCGGCCACCACCGCGACGGCGGTCTCCAGCGAGGGCGTGGCCCACAGGGCCACCCTCCGGGCCGCCTCCTCCGTGGCGGTCGGCTCCGTGCCGGCGGATACCGCCCCGCCCAGTCTCCTGGCGAGCGCTCCCGCCGCCGCGGCCAGCTCGGCATGGGAGAGGGCCCGCTCCCCGAACCGCAGCGCGGGCCGCCGCGCCGCCGCGGGGTCGGTCAGGGCCGGAAAGAGGGAGGGCACTCGGGACTCCTCGCGTCGAAGCGGACGTGACGTGGTGATGCGGCGTGATGCGGAGTGGTGCGGAGTGGTGCGGAGTGGTGCGGACATCGGATCCGTTCCTACACCAGAGCGAGCGAAACCCGCCTTCGCCGTGACGGAGACCTCACTCCGCTGCTGCGGCCTCACCGAAGGCGAAGGTCAACACGGGGTGCCGAGGTGTCCCGGGCCGTTGTTAGCCTGCGCGCACATGCCGTCCCGCGAACAGGAGTCCAGACGTGTCCCGCACCGCCGCCGCCCGTGTCGCGCTCGTCACCTGCCGTCCCGGTCCCGAGGTGACGGAAGACGGTGATCTTCCGGTTCTCGTACGGGAGTTGCGGGCGGCCGGAGCGGTCGCCGACGCCGTGTACTGGGATGACCCGGACCTCGACTGGGCGGCGTACGACCTGGCCCTGATCCGCTCCACCTGGGACTACAGCTGGCGGGCCGCGGAGTTCACCGCGTGGGCCGAGCGGTGCGGGAAGCTCACGCGGCTGGCCAATCCGGCGCCCGTCGTGCGCTGGAACACGGACAAGCGCTACCTCGGGGAGCTGGCCGCCGCGGGCATCCCGGTCGTCCCCACCCGGTACCTGGCGCCGGGCGACCCCGTCGAGCTGCCCGACGACCACGAGTACGTCGTCAAGCCCACCTCCGGCGCGGGCGCCCGGTTCGCCGCCCGGTACACGCCCGAGGAGCACGACACCGCCGTACGGCAGCTCGCGCGCATGCACGCGGAGGGGTTCACGGCGATGGTGCAGCCCTATGTGCGGGGCATAGACGTGGCCGGAGAGCGGGCGCTCCAGTTCTTCGGGGGGCGGCTGCTGCACGCAAGCCGGAAGGGGGCCGTCCTCGCGCCCGGCACTCCCTACGACGAGCGGAAGGTGGCCCACCCCGGCCTGGAGCCCTGGACTGCGACCCCGGCCGAACGCGCCGTGGCCGAGCGGGCTCTGGCCGCCGTACCGGGCGCTCCGGAGCTGCTGTACGCCCGTGTCGACCTCGTGGACGGCGCGGACGGGCAGCCGTGCGTGATGGAGCTGGAACTGGTCGAGCCGAACCTGTTCCTCTTCCTCCACCCGGGGTCCGCGCCGAAGGTGGCCGACGCCGTCCTGGCCGCCACGGACCGGGGCGTCCGCTAGTCGCCGACGGCCACCCGCTGCAACAGCCCCCAGGTGAACTCGGCGACCACCTTGCGCCGTACGCCGTTCGCGTCCGGCGCGCCGAAGGCGAGTCCCCAGCGGTTGGGGGCCGTGCCCTCCAGGGGGCGGACCGGGGCGAAGGCACGGGCGGCCTCATCGACCGTGCAGGACCAGGAGGTCAGGTCGTCGACGGTCTCCAGCCTCGGGGCCGGTACGCCGGGGGCGCGGACCAGCCACTCGTTCCAGACCTGCCCGTTCGGGCCCGCCAGCACCTCGAAGCGCAGGTCGGGCCAGAGCGGGACGGGCCACAGCCGGGCCTCGCAGTCCACGTCACCGATCCGGCGGACGGCCGTGGACTCGGGTTCGCCGAGGACCGAGCGGTAGCGGGCGGCGGACGACCGGGCGCGCGGCGACCGCACCATCGCCTGCCAGCGCCGGTTGGCCTCGCGCATGTCGGCGATGGACACGCCCAGTGTGCGGCGGGCGTCCTCCACCAGGTCCGGGTTGTGGTCGGCCATGCGGCGCAGCAGGACGAGCTGGAAGTCCTCGGCGCCGAAAGGGGCTTGGGGGGTTGGGTTCACGAGCGCTGCCGACAGCCTTGGGTCTCGGTTGGGAGCCTACGTGCCCCACCGTACTGCCCGCCGACGTCTCGAGCGGAGCGGGAGCGCGGGGCAGGAGACGTAGAGCAGGCGACAGGAGCAGGAGGCGTAGAACAAGAGGCCTAGAGCAGAGACGGGGCGACCTGGAGGCGTGCCGGCAACCGGGCCGGGACATGGCGGTCTCGTCCTCATGGCGGACGGCGGTCGGAAGCCGATCGAGAAGCCCCGGGCCGGGGACTCCATGCCATCGGTGAGGATCGTATGCGCGGGTTCACCGCCGGCGGACCGCTTCTGCGGTACGAGGACGGCCGCGGGTTCAAAGACCCCTCCCACTTCGGCCCGATCCCCGGAACCCCGTGCCCCCCGGCCGGCGCCCGTCCGGCAGGAACAGCACCGAGTTGACGTAGCGCGGGCCGCGCAGGGGCAGGACGCGGCGCAGCAGGCCATGGGAGACGACGTACGACGTCCTCGCCTGGTGCGCCTGAAGGGTCCGCGGGTCGAGCGGCAGCCAGGAACGGGAGGGCAGGACCCAGCCCGCGTAGCCGAGATCCGCGAGGAAGCCGATGACCGGCGCGATCGGCTGGATACGGGACTCCAGTTCGATGAACAGGGCGGGCCGGTCACGCCTCAGGATCTCCCGGGCCCCCCGCAGGACCGCCGGCTCGTTGCCGTCCACGTCGACCTTGATGAAACCGACGTCGCGCAGCCCCAGCCCGTCGAGGGTGACACAGGGCACCTGAACGGCCCGGGCGTGGATGTCCCGGCGGACCAGCGAGGACAGGCCCCGGTCGCCCGCGTCGCCGGGGGGCAGCCACAGCCGGGCGGTGCCCCGGCGGTCGGAGGCCGCGGCGGGGATGACCCGCACGTTCGCCGGTGCCGTGGCGGACAGCAGCCGGGCCAGATGGGGGACCGGTTCGACGGTCACCACCCGGCGGGCGCGTCGCGCCATACGGTGCGTCCAGGGGCCGTACCAGCCGCCGACGTCCACCGCTGTGCCGCAGCCGGGCGGGCACAGATCGGCGAGCCGGGCCAGCTCCGGCTCGAACCGCGGGTAGAGCAGCCGGGCGGTCGCCGCGACCAGGCGGGTGGGCAGACACCGGGCGACGCGGGCGGCGGCCGTCGTCATCGGGCCAGCCGCTTCAGCAGCCGCTCGTGCTCGTCCTCGCTCACCTGCTCGCCGGAGGTGGGCAGCAACTGCGGAATCCCGTCGACGATCGGGTAACGGCGGTGGAGCCGCGGGTTGTAGAGCGCCTCGGGGGCGTCGTCCTCCAGGAGCAGGTGCAGTGGGCCCTTGTCCAGCGGACAGGCCAGGATCCTCAGCAGCGGGTCGTCCGGGTTCACGGGGGAGTCAACTCCTTCGCGGGCAGGGGGCGTCGGGGCGGTGGTTCGGTGTCGTGCTTCGGCATCGCCACCAGGACCGCGACCGCGAGGGCCGTGCCCACGAGGCGCAGGGCGAGCCGCAGCGGCTCATGGGGCAGCGCCTCGCCGAACGACAGGGTGCCGAGCACCGCCGTGAACAGACAGGTCACCGTGGTGCACACCGGAACGATCAGCGAGGCCCGGCAGCGCTGCAGCGCGGCCTGCGACATGACGAGACCGAAGCCGCCGGTGCACAGGAGCAGATACGGGTACGGGGAGCACACCAGGCCGAGCACGGCGTTCCCGAGCCCGCTCGTCGTCAGATACCCGGCCACCCCCTTGATGGCGAGCGAGCTGACCCCGTACAGCAGGCCCACCGCCACGCCGTACTCGACGCCCGCAGTCGGCATCCGGTGCCGGTGGCGGGCGCGTCGCTCGGCGGACCCGTACAGCCACACGCCGAGCGCCAGCGTCGGCACGCAGACCGTGAGGACCAGCGGATACGGGGCTCTGCGGCTGACCGTGTCCGAGCCCTCCCGCAGCGACAGCACCACCATCAGCAGGGCGAGCAGGATGGCGCCGAGCGCGTACCGCTCCCGCCCGGTGGTCTCCTCGCCCAGCAGCCGCGCCGACAGCAGCACCAGCAGCACCAGACCGGAGACGAAGAGGCCCTGGGCGGCGGCGATCGGCAGTGTGCGGTAGACGGCGAGCTGTGCCGCGAAACCGGCGGCCAGCGCCAGCGACCCCCCGATCCACAGCGGGCTGCCCAGGACCAGGCGCAGCAGCCGGGCCGGGCGGCGGAAGTCCACAGCGGGCAGCGCGGCGAGGGCCTTCTTCTCCAGGACGAACCCCGAGCTGTAGAGCACGTTCGCCAGCAGGGCCGCGGCCACTCCCCACCACATGGCCTCAGGTCCTTCGCGCGTGCAGCAGCAGGATGGAGGCCGCCGACGGCACCGCGCAGGCCAGGCGGTCCAGCGGGCGCAGCGGACGCGGCACGCCGTGGAAGGGCGCGCCCCTGACGGCCACGACCTCGAACCCGGCCGCGGCGACGAACTCCCGCAGGGCGCGGGCGGTGGCGAGCCGCAGATGCCCCACCACCTCCCTGCCGGGACGGCCGTGGATCGCGCGCAGGCTGACCTCCGAGAAGACGGGCTGGACGCCCGCGAGCAGCAGGGCGCGGTTGTACCAGGCGGCGAGGTTCGGGGTGGAGAGCATGAGGTGGCCGCCGGGGCGCAGCACCCGGCGGATCTCGTCCAGGGCCGAGTCCGGGTCGACGAGATGCTCGACGACCTCGCTGAACAGGACCGCGTCGGCCGCGCCGGCACGGAACGGCAGCCCGGCGTCGGTGAGTTCGCCGCGCACCGTGTACGGCAGCCGGGTGCGCGCCCGGCCGAGCGCGTCCTGGGACCAGTCGACGCCGACGATCCGATGGCCGGCGAGGAGGGGCGCCGCGGTGGCGGCGGCGGTGCCGTCGCCGCATCCGATGTCCAGCACCGTCCTGGCGCCCTCGGTGGCCGGACCGAGGGCGGCGGCCAGCATCCGGGCCTGACGCAGACTGCGGGCGGTGCCGGAGGCGACGGGGACGGCGGGGTCCTCGTAGAACGCGCGCAGTCCACGGCGGAGGGGGGCGGTCGTGGTCATGGGGCCTCCTCGGTGGCGTGCAGATGCTGCTCGAAGAGGTCGCGCAGACGGGCGCCGTCGGCCTGGCCGAGCAGGGCGCGGGACCAGCGCAGGGCGAGATGCAGCCGGCCGGAGGTGGAGGCGGTGGTGAACGTCAGACCGCGGGGCATCCGGGCCGGGGCCGAGAACCACACGGCGTGCGCCCGGCCCGCCCCCTCGCCGAAGTCCATCGGGTACGGGACGCGGCCGATGTTGCTGAGCAGGGTGGTCGAGGTCCAGGGGGTCGCGGCCCGGCGCAGCGCGCGGGTGGCGGCGGCGCGCCAGGCGACGGGCACCACGGGGGCGGTGAGCAGGGCGGCGCCGTGGCCGAGCTGCGGGCGGGGCAGCGACTTGAGCGCCCGGGTCCGCCGTGCCGTGCGGCGCAGGAGGGCGGGCAGGTCGGTGCCGGTCAGCTCGTCGGGCGAGAAGGGGACTTCGACGAGGCGGGTGCCGTTGCCGATGGGCATGGTGGCGTCCCGGGGGCGGTCGTCGACGGGCATCGTGATGCGCATCGGGCGGGGCCGGGCGCCGTGTTCCCGGTTCCAGCGGGCGACGGTGAGGGCGGTGGCCACCATCAGCTGGTCGTTGACGGTGTAGGGGACGCCCTTCGGGCGGTTGGGCAGGGGGAGTTCGGTGACGAGGAGGCCGTTGCCGGGCGAGGTGCCGGGGCTCCCGGGCGCCACCCGCGCGGGCGGCGCCCAGGTGGAGGGGGTGTCCGGAGGACGGGGGAGGATCTCGGGCGGGCGTACGGGCGGGGCCGTGGGGGAGTGGTCGCGGCCTCCGTAGAGTTCGGCGGCCGTCGCGAGGATGCGCAGACAGGCGGGGCCGTCCACGGCCGTGTGGTTGACGGTGAGGACGAGGACCGTGCCGTCGCCCGCGGTGGGGCCGGGCACCACCTCCAGGCGGATCGGCGGGGACAGGGTCAAAGGCGGTGCCTGCGCCAGCGCCCGCGCCCTCGCCTCCCGCAGCGCGTCCCGGCCGGGCGGGGCGAAGGTCACCACCTCGACCTCCGGGTCCGGGGTCAGTTCCCAGGCGTAGCGGCGGCCGTACCAGGGGACGCGGGCCTCGCGCATCAGGATGCGGGGGTGGAGGCGCAGGGCCCTGGTGAAGGCCTCGCGCAGGCGGGAGGGGTCCAGGCCGCCCGGGAGATGGACCTCTATGTGAACCGTCTCCGGCTCCGCCTCCTGGAGGCAGTGCCGGGCCACCTCGTCCACCACGGGGAACGGGATGCGGACGGGCCGCCGTACGGGATCCTCGGCGCGGTGCTCCAGCGCGGTCATACGCCTTCCCCCTGGGTGTCGTCCGGTTCCCCGGGCGCTGCCGCCCAAGGCTTCGGCCTGCGCCACGGCACGCGCGCGGCCGAGGACTTCGGCACCGGATCCGGCACCGGATCCGGCACCGGCTTCGGCTCCGTCTGCGGGTCCGGGTCTACGTCCGGGTCCGGGTCTACGTCCGGGTCCGGGTCTACGTCCGGGTCCGGGGCCGGATGCGGTGCCGGCGCGGGCTCGGCGCGCCCGGGCCCGTCCGGCTCCCGTACGCTCACCAGGCCCGCGAACAGCCCGATCAGCGCGAGGAGCTGGGCCGCCGGGCCGAACGCGCCCCGCCCGGCCGCCGGAGGCGCCCCCGCTCCGGTCGCCGCCGCGATCCCCGCCCCCGCGAGCGCCAGGAACGCGATCGGGACCAGCAGCGTGTGCCGTCGCCAGGCCACCCACGCCAGCAGCGGGACCAGCAGGGCGAACGGCCCCGCGATCACGATGCCCGTCAGGGTCAGCGCCACCGTGCCGAGCCACAGCCCGGCGCCCGGGGGCACCGCCGAGGGCCCGTCCGGGTTCGGCGAGCGGCGCCGCCACAGCGCGAGGAACGCCGCGACCACCACCGCGACCCCACCGCCGATCAGCCCGGCCCGGTACGTCGCCGAGGGCGCGTACGACAGCTTCACCGTGCCGCCCGCCCCGGCCGGGATCCGCCAGCCCTGCTGCCAGCCGTCCAGCCGTACCGGTGTGAGTTTCCTGCCGTTCAGCGTGGCTTCCCAGCCCTTGTTGTAGTTCTCGTACGTCGTCAGATACGAGGCCGTGCCCGAGCCGACCCGCACCTCGCGGCGGTCGCCCGGCCAGTCGACGATCCGCAGATCACGGCCCGCGGCCTCGGGCTCGGTGACCGTCCCCCGGGTCAGCGTCACATCCGTCACCGCCAGCGGCCCGGCATCGCCCGCCTCCACCCGGTGGGCACCGGCGGGCAGGTCGACGGAGGGGCCCGCGCGATGCTGCCGGCAGAGCGTCAGGGTCACCGGCCGCCGCTCCACCAGGTCCCGTACCGTCCCCTTCGCGCCCGTCTCGTACAGCTCTCCGTCGATCGCCAGCGCCGGACCCCGCCCGCACGGCAGCGAGAACGTCCGTGAGGCCGGCGGCTGGGGTGTGCGGTACTGCTCCAGCGCGGGGATGTACGCCTCCGTGAGGCCCACCGGCAGGCGCAGATCGTCGCCCGCCACCGGGTTGTGGAGGGTCACCGGGGCCGTCTCCATCACCGTGATGTCCAGATGGTCGGTGGTGATCGGGTCGAAGCGGACCCAGCCGTTCTCGTCGACGCCCGCGATCGTCGCGCCGTCCGGGGAACTGATCTCCACCTTCGCCGGACGGCTCGACAGTCCGCCCGCGGGGGCCAGCACGAGGGAGCCCACCGGCCGTTTGCCGGTCCAGGAGAGATGGATCGTCGGTTTGTCCCCGGCGATCCACGCCGTGGTCAGATCGCCGTCCGTGAGGTTGCGGGCCGACAGCCCCGCGCCGAGCTGTGCCGTGGAGTCGGCGGTCGCGGTGATACGGCTCTGCTGCCCGGGCGCCACCTGGTACAGCAGCTTGTCCAGGGCCTCGCCCGGGAGTGGCACCGCGCTCGCCGCCACCTCGTACGTCCCCGCCGACGAGGTCGTGAAGCGCCGGTGCAGGCCGGCCTCCGCGCCCGTGGCGGACAGCCCGGTGGGGTCGGCGGCGCGGTGCAGGGAGACGATCTCGGCGCTCGCGTCGGATCCGTCCGCGTCCGTCGGGAGCCTGAGCAGACGGGTCACCCGGACCCCGGGGACCTTGATCTCCGAGAAGCCCGCGCCCGTCAGTCCGGTCCGGTGCCGTACCGAGTCCAGGATCGTGATCCGCAGCCAACCCGTCTCGCCTGCGGGCGACTTGACGGCCTGTGTCGTACCGTCGGGGCGGAGAGAGCTGCTCACCGAGCCCTTCGCGGTCTCCACCCGGATCCGGGTCGCCGCCGAGCGGACCCCGTCCTGCGGCAGCGGCGTCACCTCCAGCGAGGACGGCAGGTCCACCGGTCCGGTGAACGCGATCCGCAGCCACTGCCCGTCCGCCGAGCCCGGAGCGCCCTCCGCCCAGGCCGTGTCCGGACTGCCGTCGAAGGCGTTCACCGGGTCGTACTGCGGCAGATGGAACAGCCAGTTGCCGCTGGAGGACGCGGTCACCGAGCGGGCGCCGCGCAGTTCGGCGACCGTCTGGTGGCCGAGTCCCGTCATCGGCAGGATTTCGTGCGGCGGCCGGCCGGGGTCCTGTACGGCGTCGACGTCGTTCTTCTCGTCGCGCGTGTAGGTGTACGACGTGTTGGCGTCGACCAGGCCGAAGCGGGTGTCGGCGCGGCGCAGCCCGTCGCCCACCACCTGCACCGGCAAGATGCCGAGACCGGGGGTGTTGTCGCCGGTGAGCACGGCCGCGCGGCCTCGCATCGCCGGGTCGGCGGCCAGCGGCAGCAGCGCCTCCGGGCCGCCGGAGACGACGGCGGTGTCGGCGACCGGCAGCAGCCGCGCCTGTCCCGGCCGTGCCACCTCGGCGTTCACCGGCTCGTAGATCTCCACGGCCCGTGCGCGGGGATACAGGCCCTCGATCTGCAGCGGGGTGTGGTGCGCGATCCGTCCCCCGGTCGTCATCGGCCCGAAGCCGGTCACCCGGCGGTAGCCGGACTGTTCGAGGGCGCGCTTCACGGTCGCGGTGGGGACCGAGCCGATCTGGTCCGGGTCGAGGTCGTTGCGCACCACGACGTAGTAGAGGCCGGCCCGGCTCAGATAGTCGGCGAGCCCGGGGATGTCACCCCCCGTCGTCAGGGCCTGCTCGACCGCGTCCATCGCGCGCCGGTTGCCGGCGGTGCCGAACGGCACGAAGTCCCGCTCGGCCCAGGGGGATTCCGCGAGCACGTCGAGGGGCTCGTCGACGGGGGAGCCCCAGGTGTAGAGGCCGTGCGCGGTCGCCGGGACGACGAGGGCGCGGGAGTCGGGGGAGTACTTCTTCAGCCAGTCGGCCGTGGTCTGCCAGTACTTCGGGAGCTGCCGGAAGGAACCCGGCTGGAGGATCGAGCCGTTCAGATACGGCCAGGCAAGCCCGGGCAGGACGAGGACCGCCGCGATCAGCGGGGCCAGCCGGCGGCCCCGCACCGGGCGCGCCCCGCGGGGATCGGCGGCGACGCCCACGAGATGGGCGAGACCGAGCGTCAGCGCGAGCGCCGTGCCCGTCTGGAACTTGTAGATGTTGCGGAAGGGCGACAGCCAGCCGTCCAGCCAGTCCCGCACGGCCCCGTGGAAGGGCGCGCCGAACGCGCCGCCGTACCCGGCCAGCGTGATCAGCGCGACCACCAGCACGGTCAGCACCAGCCAGCGCCGCTCCGGCATGTCCCGTCTGGCCAGGCCCGCGAGGCCCAGCCCGGCCGCGAGCGCCGAGCAGACGATCACGAGGACCGAGGACGCCACGGTCCAGCCGGCCGGCAGCCACGCCTCGCCGAAGTGCAGATAGGCCACCCAGTTCCCGCCGCCGCGCAGGGACTCGGTCGCCGCCATGGTGTCCGTCGTGGTCTGCGCGCTCTCCACGTACGGGAGGAAGTTCGCGCCGTACACGCCGAGCACCAGCAGCGGGATCACCCACCACGCCGTCGCCAGCACCACGCCGAGCACCCACCAGCCGATCAGCTTGCGCGTTCGTGGCCCGCGCGGGCGGCTGAGCAGATAGAGGCCGGCGGGCAGCAGGGACGCCAGGGTGGAGGCCGCGTTGACCCCGCCCATGAACGGCACGACCAGCGCCGAGCGGAGGGCGGCGACCCGGGCGCCGTAGCGCTCGTCCGTCAGCGGCAGCAGCACCCAGGGCAGAAAGGCGCCGGGCAGCGCGGCGGCCGACGTCGAGCCGATCACGACGGTGAACACCGGCCACAGCGCGTATGCCACCGCGCCGAGCAGCCGGGAGGCACGGGTGCCCACTGCCAGCCGCTCGGCCAGCCGCAACGCGCCCCAGAAGGCGACCGACACGACGATCGACATCCACAGCCGCTCCGCGAGCCACACCGGCAGATGGACCAGCCTGCCCAGCGCGTAGTACGGCAGCATCGGCCACAGATAGCCGGCGTACTGGTCCTGGAGGCCCCCGAAGCCGCCCCGGTCGTGCCACAACCGGCCGAGGTCGGACAGGAACCGCCAGGGGTCGACGGTGACCCCCAGTTTGGTGTCGAAGGTCTGCCGCCCCGGGTGCACGGCCAGGAACAGCACGAACACCACGGCCCAGAACCCCAGCAGCCAGCGCCGTGAGCGGGGGCCCTCCGGCGGGTCCGCGCTCCCCGCGGTGGTGCGGACGGCTGCCGGGGGAGGGGCCTGGACCGTGGTCGTCATGGGGGACACCGCCGGAGGATGAGGAGGAGGTTCCAGGTGGCGAACTCGCGCAGCCCCGGCGCCTTCACGACCGCGGACGCGAGGAACGGCCAGTAGCGGGAGCGCGCCGTGACGACCGTGACGTCGTCACGGGCACGCACCTGCCGCAGGGTGGGGCCGATGTGCACGGCGAAGAGGTTCTCGCCGAGGGTGTGCTTGGCGGGCTTCCCGGTACGGCGCCGGTAGCGGGCCCGGGCCCGCTCGGCGCCCAGGTAGTGCCAGGGGGCCCATTCGTGACCACCCCAGGGGGACAGCCAGTTGGTGAACGACACATAGAGCAGCCCGCCGGGCCGGGTCACCCGCACCAGCTCGCTGAGGAAGGTCCCCGGATCGGCCACGTGCTCCAGTACGTTGGAGGAGAAGACGACGTCGGCCGCCCCGTCGGCGAGGGGCAGCAGGTAGCCGTCGGCGATCACCGTCCCCGCGGGCGGCTTCGGGCCCAGCTCCCGTACGTCCGGTTCGAAGAGGTACGCGTGCGCGCCGCGCCGCCGGAACTCCTCGGTGAACCAGCCGCCCCCGCCGCCGACGTCCACCACCGTGCGCTCCCGCACCGCGCCGCCGTACGCCTCCACCTGGTCGGCGGCGTCCCGGGCGAGGAGCGAGTAGCAGGCGTCCGGGTCCCGCTGCTCCCGCCGGAAGGCGCGGAAAAGGGCGAGGGAGCGGCCCAGGGAGGGGTCTTTGGGGGCGGAACCGGGGTGCGCGCCCGTGGCCGGGCGGGTGTCCGGGGTGCCGGCGCCCCGATCCGGGGCGGGGCCGGTCGCCGCGGTCACGGCGCCCAGCTCCTCACCGCCTCCGCCGCCACCGCCCGGAACCGCCGGACCGTACGGTGCCAGCGGTACCGTGCCGCGCGTTCGCGGGCCGCCGTGCCCATGAGCCGACGGTGGTCGTTGCCGAGCGCGAGGGCGCACCAGGCGGCGGCGAAGGACGACTCCCCGCGCGCCAGCACCCCCGTCTCCCCGTCCGCGACGGAGTCCCTGAGCCCGGGCACGTCGAAGGCGATCGACGGGGTCTCGCGCACCGCCGCCTCCGTCACCACCAGGCCCCAGCCCTCGACGGCGGAGGGGTGCAGCAGGATCCAGGCGGCGCACAGCAGCCGGTGCTTCTCGGCCTCGGCGACATGGCCCGTGAACTCGACGCCCGGACCGGCGAGCCGCTCCAGACGCTCCCGCTCGGGCCCGTCGCCGACGATCACCAGACGTCCGCCGGTGACCGGGCGCACCCGCTCCCACAGTCGTAGCAGCAGATCGATCCGCTTGTACTCGACGAGCCGTCCCATCGCCACGAACAGTGGCTCGGGGGCCTTCGGCACAAGCGGCCCCGGATCCTCGACGCCGTTGTGCACGATCCGGATCCGCTCGTGCTCGACCCCGATCGCACCCAGCGCGTGTGCCGTCGACGGGGAGACCGCGACCAGCAGACTGCCGCGCTGCGCCCCCGCCAGGGCCCAGTGCTCCAGTCGCCGGCCGATCCGCGCGGCGGGTGCCAGCGTGCCCCCGAACCGCATCCTCCACAGGTCCGTGTGGACATGGTTGACCAGGCAGAGGGTGGGGCCGTGGTGCCACAGCGGGGCGAGGTACGGCATGCCGTTGCACACCTCGACCAGCAGGTCGCAGTCGCCGATCCGGCGGTGGAGGGCGGGTCGGGCGCGCAGATAGTGGCCCAGGTCGCCGCCCGCCGAGACGACCCGGTAGTCGCGCAGGGGACTGCCGCCGGCCCGGACGTGGTCGGCGGCGGGGGAGGCGGGCCCGCCGCACAGCAGGGTGACCTGGTGGCCGAGACGGGTGAGTCCGTCGGCGAGGCGGTCGACCAGCAGTTCGGAGCCGCCCGCGGCCGGGTTGCCGAGATCGCGTCGGGCGAGGAAGACGATGCGGCGCGGGTGCGGGGGGAGCGCCGGCGGGTGCTGCGCGGCGCGCGGGACGGCGGTGCGCAGCGGGGACGGTACGTGCTGGGGCATGGGTGCTCCAACTCGTCTCGGGGTGTGGAACTCGGCGTGGGGGCAGGGAGCGAGGCGGATCGCCGCCCGGCCGCGGTGCGGCTGCGCTCGGCGCCCGGTGCGGGGGCGCCGAGGCCGGGTGCGCGGTCGGCCGGTGCGGGAGTGCGGGGGGTGGCGCTGGTGGTGCGGGGTGGGGCTGGGCGTGGGGGGATACGGGTCGGCCTGTTCGGCGTGGCGGGGCGGGATGGGCGGATCTCGGATCGGGCGGGGCGTCACTCTCCTTGTGAGGGCGGTACGGGCAGGCCGTGCTCGGGTGGGGGTGGACAGTTTTCGCCCAGGGGTCCGTCGCGGGCTACTCACGGGGGTGACAATTTCGACGCCTTTTCGAGCTGACACCTCATCACATCGTGGGAGCGGGACCGGACAACCCGGATGTTCCGGGCTCCCTTCGCTCCCGTACCAGCAGCACACCGCCCGCCACGGCGAGGACGAACCCCGCCACGGCGGCGCCGACCGGCAGGGGGCCGTCCAGCAGCCGCAGCCGACCGCTCTCCCGCCTGGCCTGCCGGACCTGGTCCCGCTGGGTGGCCGTGTCGAAGGCGATGTTCCGGCTGTCCAGCAGGACCACCGCGTCCTTCGTCGCCCCGGGCGCGCGCAGCGTGCGCCGGGGGCCGACCCGGGCGTAGATCACCCGGCCGGTGCGCTGGTCGACGACCAGCTCGATGCCGTGGTTGGAGTACCACTCCTCGGCCGCCACCTGCCCGGCGGCGGGCCGCCCGACCAGCACCCCGGGCACCAGCCGGATGCCGACCCTGGCCGGGGCGACCGTGCCGGTGAAGCGGTAGCCCGTGTAGCCCTGGACCTTCCGGGTGCCGGCGTAGTGCAGCGTCACCGTCGAGCCGAGGGAGTCGTCCCACCACTGGTAGGAGTGCCGGCCCACGTCGAAGGGGAACTTCAGATACGCGTCTCCCTCGAAGGTGGGGCTCTCGTGGCAGCAGTGCACCGGCTCGTTGGTCCTGCGGTTCGTCACCCAGCGGGCGGGCATGAACTCCAGCGCGCCATGCGGATCGGCGGCGGGCGCCGTCCTGCCGGTGTCGACCGTGGTGGTCACATCCCACACCGCGGCCCCGCTGTGCTCGCTGTCGGCGACGTCGCCGCGCACCCGCTGGGTCACGGTGATCCGCTGACCTGGGACGGTCCGCACCTGGTCGGCGTCGAAGACGCTGCCTGTGCCGACGTAGACGGCGGTCGTGTCGATGTCGATCGGATTGACGGCGGCCCGCGGCGCCACATACCACGCGAGCAGCGAGGCCAGCACCAGCAGAAAGGTGCCGAGGCCCAGCAGGACCAGAGGGGCGGGTCGGACTCTACGGCGCATCCGGGCACTCCAGGGGTGTCGGACGGCTCGGCTCACCGGGGGTGCGGGTGGGCCGACACCAGGGGGAAAGTGCGCGTGCGGTCTGGGCCGGGAACCGTAGGCGCCTCTTGACGGCGTGTCAATCACTTGCCGAGACTGGGTAGTTGTCGGTACGGGACCGGCAGGGCAGATGCCGCGCAGTGATCGCTTACGGTCGCGCGGCGCACCGGGGTGGGGGACGACCTCGACAGAGAGGCTTACCCTGCGATGTCCAGACTTCTCGCCGCCGTCCTCACCATGGCGGCCGCCGCCGCGCTCGCCGTGGGCGCCGCGCTCGGCATCGTCGCGCTCCTCGACGCGACGCCCGGACAGCCGAACACCCCGCTGATCACCTACGAGAACACCGGCCAGGAGCGCTGATCCGTGACCGCCCACCCGGGAACCGTCACGGCCCGCTCCGCCTGGTACGCGGTGCCCCGCCCCCAGGTGCGGCGGTTCACGGCGCTGGCGATGGCCGAGGCGCCGGCGCTCGCCGAGGAGATCCTCCGGGAGATCCGCCGGGAGTATCCGCATCTTCCGGTGGTGCTCGACGACTCGGGCGAACCCATGGCGCTGGTCGGGATCCGCCGTGCCATCGAGGTCTTCGTCCAGCACCTGGACTCCGCGGAGGGCCGCCCGCGCGTGCACCCCGAGGTCTTCCAGGAGTTCGGGCGCGGCGAGGGCCTGGAGGGCCGCAGCCTCGACGCGCTCCAGGCGATCTACCGGCTCGGCGTCCGGCTCGCCTGGCGGCGCTTGGCCGAGATCGGGCAGCGGGTCGACATCCCACCTCCGGCGATGTACGAGCTGGTCGACGCCGGATACGAGTATCTGGACGGCCTGGTCGACCAGTCCGTGCGCGGCTATGCCGAGGCGGCGGCCCGTCAGGCGGGCGAGCGTCTGAGGCTCCAGCGGCGGCTGATGGAACTGCTGCTGTCCGAGCACCACCGCGGCGACCGCGCGGACGCGCTCGCCGAGCGGGCGGCCCGGGTGGGCTGGCCGCTGCCGGAGAAGGTGGCCGTGGGGGTGCTGCTGCGCCCGGCACGGGAGGCCGTGGCGCCGGCGGTCGGCCAGGGCGTGCTCCTCGACATGGAGTACGAGCGGCCGCACATGGTCGTGCCCGAGCCGGACGCGGCGGGCCGGCCCGAGCTGCTGCACCGGGCCCTGAGCGGTTGGGCCGGGGCGATCGGGCCGCCGGTACCGCTCACCGACGCGGCGAAGTCGCTGCGCTGGGCGGAGGCGGCGGTGCGGCTGATGGAGCGGGGGCTGCTGCCCGGCGGGGAGGTGCTGCACTGCACCGAGCACACGGAGGCGCTGGTGCTGCTCCAGCCGGAGGAGCTGATCGACGATCTGACGCTGCGCTGCCTGGCGCCGCTGGCCCAGTGCGGGCCGACCCATGCGCGCCGGCTCGCGGAGACGCTTCTGGCCTGGCTGGAGACCCGGGGCGGGGCGCCGGAGGTGGCCGCCCGGCTGGGCGTCCACCCGCAGACCGTCCGCTACCGCCTGCGGCAGATCCGCGAACTGTGGGGGGACGAGATCGACGACCCGGACCGCCGCTTCGAACTGGAACTGGTCCTGCGCGCGCAGCGCCTCAGAGGAGAACTGGGGGATCCGGACCCCCACCGCTAGCGGCGCCGGCCGCGGCCCCCGGCTCGCAGGCCCATTGCCCGCGCGAGCCCAGTATGACTAGCCTGTGTTCGCCATGCCGATCGCCAGTTGAAATTTCGAACGTAGAGAGGGGATCGTTCGTGGGACGCCTCGTGCCTGCCGTGACCCGGGCTCTCGACATACTCGAGCTCTTCCTCGACGGGGACGGGACGCTCTCCGCCCCCGACATCGTGCGCCGGCTCCGGCTGCCGCGCACCACCGTGCACGAGCTGGTCACCACGCTCGCCGCCCGGTCGTACATCGTCCCGGTGCCGGGGCAGCCGGGGCGCTACCGGCTCGGCGTGCGCCCGTACCAGCTCGGCAGCCGCTACGCCGAGCAGCTGGACCTCGCCGCCGAGGGCCAGCAGATAGCCCGCTCGGTCGCCGAGACCTGCGACGAGACGGTGCACGTGGCCATCCTCGAGGGCACCGACGTCATCTACATCGCCAAGGTCGACTCCACGCACGCCGTGCGCATGGTGTCGGCCGCCGGCCGCCGGCTGCCCGCCCACTGCACCTCCGTCGGCAAGATGCTCCTCGCGTCCCTCCCCGAGCCGGAACTGGCCGCGCGCATCCCGGACGACGCCGAACTGGTCGCCATGACCCCCAACAGCATCACCGACCCGGCGCTCCTGCACGAGGCGCTGGGCGAGATCCGCACCCGCGGCATCGCCGTGGAGACCCGCGAGTCCAACCCCGACGTCAGCTGTGTCGCGGCCCCCGTGCGCGACCGTACCGGACAGGTCGTCGCCGCGCTGTCCATCTCCGTGCCGATGATCCGCTGGGGCGAGGAGCGCCGTGCCGAGCTGGAGCAGCTCGTGGTGAAGGGCGCCGCGGAGCTGTCCGAGCGGCTCGGCCACCGGGACGCCGCATGACGCCGTACGAGATCGCCGTACGGGAGCACGCGGACCTCGGCGAGGGCCCGACGTGGGACGTCGCCGCCGGACGGCTGATCTGGGTCGACATCCTCGGGTCACGGGTGCACACCTATGACCCCGCCTCCGGGCGCCGCACCGTCATGGCGACCGGGCAGCACGTGGGCGCCGCGAAGCCGCGCGCGGGCGGCGGTCTGGTGGTCAACCTCCGGGACGGAGTCGGCCTGTACGGGCCGGGCGGGGCCGACTTCCGCTGGCTGCACCGCGAGCCGGTCCCCGGCCGCCGCGGCAACGACGCGGCCGTCGCCCCCGACGGCTCGCTGTGGGCGGGCACCATGCGCTACGACGAGGCGCCCGGCGGCGGCGCGCTGACCCGCATCACCCCGGACGGCACCGTCCGGACCGTGCTGGACGACGTCGTCGTCAGCAACGGCACGGGGTGGAGCCCCGACGGCCGGCTCATGTACTACATCGACTCACCGACCCGCCGGATCGACGTCTTCGACGTCGGCGAGGACGGTCTCCCGGCCGCCCGGCGCCCACTCGCCCGGGTCGACCACGGATTCCCCGACGGGCTCACCGTCGACGCCGACGGCTGTGTCTGGGTCGCCCTGTGGGACGGCGGTGCGATCCACCGCTACACCCCCTCCGGCGAGCTGGACCGCGTCCTTCGGCTGCCGGTGCGCCGCCCCACCGCGTGCGCGTTCGGCGGCGCGGACCTGTCGGATCTGTATGTCACCACCGCCCGTACGGGACTGGAGGCGCCGCATCCGCTCTCCGGTTCGCTCCTCGTCGTCCCCGGCGCCGGAAAGGGCCTGCACCAGCCGCCGTTCGCGGGCTGACACCCACTCCTCGCCCCCTGCCCGGCCGCCGGGCGGGGGCCGTTGTCTGTGCGCGGCCGCCGTTTTCTGTGCGCGGCCGCCGTCGCGTCGCTCCCCGCCGGAGCACACGGCCGCAGCCGTCGTCCCGCAGCCGTCGTCGAGTCGCCGTCCCGCAACCGGCTCCGGCTCGGCAGGCCGCTCGCCCCGGAGCGAGCAGACCACTGGGGTGGTGCAGCGGAGCCGGCCGCGCCCGCACACGGCGTGGGTCCACGGAACGGGCCACGGATCGACGTTCAATCGCGCCGGGGCACCGGAACCCCGGGCAGCGACGCGTCCGCCGCCCCGCACCTGCGATCCGCTGCCGATCCGTGCCCGAGGGAGGATGCGATGAGCATCGCGGCGATGATGCCGACACCGTCCGGTCCCTGTCTGGAGGGGGGCCTGCTGCCGGCCGACTTCTACGCCTACGGGGAACTGCTGTCGGACGGGGAACGGGAGAAGATCGAGGCCCTGCGGACGTTCCTCCGCACGCAGGCCGCGCCGATCGTCGACGACTACTGGGCCCGCGCCGAGTTCCCCTTCCAACTCGTCGAGGGCTTCGGGAGACTGGGCCTGCTGGACTGGGCCGACCCGGACAAGCCCGGCTCCAGGCCGAGCAACCTCCTCGGCGGCATGACCGCGCTGGAGTTCGGGCATGCCGACGCCTCGCTCGGGACGTTCTTCGGGGTGCACGCGGGCCTGGCCATGGGCACCGTCCTGACCTGCGGCTCCGAGGAGCAGCAGCGGCGGTGGCTGCCGGCGATGAGCCGTTTCGAGAAGATCGGCGCCTTCGCGTTGACCGAACCCCACGGCGGCTCCGACGTGGCCGGCGGCCTGCGGACCACCGCGCGCCGCGAGGGGGACACATGGGTCCTCGACGGCGCGAAGCGGTGGATCGGCAACGCGACGTTCGCCGACCTGATCGTGGTGTGGGCCCGCGATGTGGACACGCGTCAGGTGCTCGGTTTCGTCGTGGAGAAGGACACCCCCGGGTTCACCGCCACGAAGATCGAGAACAAGATGGCGCTGCGGATCGTGCAGAACGCCGACATCGTGCTCGAGGGCTGCCGGGTCCCCGAGACAAACCGGCTCCAGAACGCCAACTCCTTCAAGGACACCGCCAGGATCCTGCGCCAGACCCGCAGCGGTGTGGCGTGGGAGGCGGTGGGGGTGATGTTCGGCGCCTACGAGATCGCCCTTCGGTACGCGAAGGAGCGGGAGCAGTTCGGGCGCCCGATCGGCAGCTTCCAGCTTGTGCAGGATCTGCTGGTGAAGATGCTCGGCAATGCGACGGCCTCCTGCGGGATGGTGGTGCGCCTGGCCCAGTTGCAGGACGCGGGGGTGTTCCGGGACGAGCAGTCCGCGCTCGCGAAGGCCTACTGCACCGTGCGGATGCGCGAGAACGTCGGGTGGGCGCGGGAGCTGCTGGCGGGCAACGGCATCGTCCTGGACTACAAGGTCGGCCGGTTCGTCGCCGACGCCGAGGCCCTCTACTCCTACGAGGGCACCCGGGAGATCCAGACGCTGATCGTCGGACGCGCCGTGACCGGCGGTCTGAGCGCCTTCGTGAGGTGATGACGATGACCACGGAATCCCTCTTCGCCGGCCTGAAGGTCCTCGACGCGTCGAGCTTCATCGCGGGACCGGCCGCGGCCACCGTGCTCGGCGACTTCGGAGCGGACGTCATCAAGGTCGAACCGCCGGGCATGGGCGACTCCCAGCGGCGGCTGGGCTCCCCGTCGCCCAACCCGAGCTGGGCTTCGGCACCGACGAGATCGCGGAACCGCGCGCCGAGGGGGCGATTCCGGGCGCGCCGGGGACGGAGGCGCCGCCCTGAGCACGGAGAGCCGAGCGACAGCGTGCACCGCACACCACTGGGCCCGCCGGCCACGGGACCCCGGGAGCCCGAAACCCTGTGGACCCACCTGAGGAAGGCATCGGCATCGCCCTCGCCCCCGGGACCGGCCGCCTCTACGCGACCGACCTCGGCGGACACATCTACGGCGCCACCCTCGACGGCTCGTCCCACGGCGAGAACCTCATCCTCCAGGGCAACCTGACCGGGATCGCCTACGCCGTGCCGCCGAAGGGGCGGCCGGAGGCGCGCGAGCGCGCCGGCCGGTGCGCCGGACCGGGGGAGCTCACCGGTGACACCGGGACTCCTCCGGACGCCCGGCCGAGCAGGGTCAGGTGGACCGAGCCCGGGCCGGACGGGGTGGTCCCGTCGGACAGGACCGCGAGTGCAAGGGTGTTGTCGCCCCGCGGGCGCAGGATGCCGTTCGGCAGGACGAAGGTGTGCTGGGGGCCCACGTCGTTGATGTACTGGCCCATGTTCCAGCCGTTGAGGAAGAGCTGCACCCGGTAGGCGCGGGACGGGTCGTCCCTGAGAGTCAGGCCGATCGACGCGTCCGTGGCCGGGTCGACCGACAGCCGGAAGCCGGTGCGGTACCAGACCACGCCCTGCCGTCGCTCGGCGCGCGGGAAGTGCGCGGGCCGCCAGCCGTGGTCGGGCAGGCCGGGCAGATGCCAGCCCTCTCGTTCGCCGTACAGACCGCCGTTGTTGAGCGGGCCGCGTACCGGGTCGGGGGCCGCCTCCCCCTGGATCCGCCAACGTACGGCGGGAAAGGCGCCGTTGAAGGTGACCGAGCCCAGTCCCCGGCCCGCCTTGTGGGTGTCGTTGGCCCGGCCGTCCTGGTCGTGCTGCATGCGGCGGACCAGGACGGCGAGGACATGGGGGCCGTTTCCCCGCAGGGACCGGTTCGCCGGTCCGAGCGGGAACGTCGCCCTGGCGGTCCAGGTCGCCCGCCGGACGGTGTGCGCGTCCGGCACGGGCATCCGATGGGTGCCGAGCGGTCTGCCGTCCAGCCACGCCATCAACAGGCCCTGGGTGCCGGTGACATAGGAGAGGGACACGGACTCGGCGCCGTCCGCGCCCTCGAAGCGGCCCCGGTACCAGACGTCCCCGTAGTGGAAGCCGTAGTCGTCGGCGAAGAGGACCGGCCCACCGGCGGGCACGGGGGTGGTGCTGAAGGACGTGGTCAGGTCGGCGGTCCGCCACGTCGAGTCGTCGAAGCCCACGGCGGACTCGGGGTTCTCGGCCTTGCGGCGCCATCCCGTCAGCGGGGGAAGCCGCACGACACCCGCGCCCGGCAGCCGACGCTCGGCGCGCAGACTGCCTGAGCGGGTGTGGCGCGTGCGCAGCCGGGTCCCGTTCCAGGCGACCTCGGTCACCCCGCGCGGCGCCCACACCTCCAGGTCCGCCTCGTCGATCGTGTCGCCGGTCAGCTCGGCGGTCGCACCGCGCAGCACGGCGGTGCGCAGCAGAGCGGGCCCGTGCACCAGCACCGGTCCCGAGGGGGTGGTGCGCGGCCACAGCCGTACGGAGGCGTCGTCGTCGGCGAGCAGCAGGAGCAGGGGGACCGCCGTCCCTCTGCCCGTCACCGTGATCCTGGTGAGGCCGTCGAGCCGGGCGCGTACCCGCAGGACGCCGTCGTTGTACGTCCAGTCGGCCGTCCCCTCCAGCACGGTGACGGCCGGCACGCCCGCGCACTCCAGGGCGGTCTCCGTCGTCTCGCCCGTGCGGCCGGTGAACACGGCGACGTCCTGGCGTCCGGCGGTCAGGCACAGCATGGGCTGCGCGGTGGAGTGGCGCAGTGTCCACCGGCCGAGGGAGATCCCGGCGGTCAGCAGCCGGGCATCCCGGCCGGGCACCGGCACGGGAACGGTCGTGCCCTCGAGCGGCACGGCGGCGACGGCGTCGGCGGACCCGTCGTTGCGCAGCACATACACGTGCGCCCCGGTGTCGGGGTTGACGAGGTGGTAGGCCCTGATGTCCGGCGCGCCGCAGGAGATGTCCGGTCCCCGGTCCAGCTTGGCCAGGTCGGGGAAGTTCTGCAGCAGATGCCCGATCTGGTGCATCGGGACGAGCTTGGCGGTCGGCTGCCGGGCCTCGTCGAGGGCGGCCCCGTAGTCGTACGACGTGTAGACGACGGGCGCGGGCAGCCAGCCCCAGGAGGTGCCGCCGAAGGTCATATAGACGTTGTGGACCTTGATGCCATTGGCGAGGTTGGTCAGATAGAAGCGCCGCTCGTACGCCGCGTCACGGGTGCGGCGCGACTCGGCGTATCCCTTCCCGCCGAACTCCGCGCCGCCCCACGGGTCGAACCAGCCGCCCCCGAACTCCGCGATGAGGCCGGGGGTTTCGGGGCTGGCCGTGGATCCGCCCTGGAGGCCGCCCGGGCCGAAGCACCCCCAGTCCGGCGGTGTCCGGAACGGCGACGGATAGCCGTCGAAGCCGTACAGCCAGCGGCCGCGCTCACCGCCCCTGTCGAACGTGCCGGGCGCCCAGTATCCGTTTCTGCCCTTGTCGTTGTGGAACAGCGGTACGTCGATGCCGTCGGCGCGCACCTTGCGGTACAGGTGGGCCATGTAGTCGCGGCCGGTGGGCTCGGTGACATGGTTCGCGTACTCGTTCTCGAGCTGGTAGAGGACGATCGTGCCGGTGCCCCTGGTGTACAGGTGCCGTACCGCGATCCGGTTCACGACGGTCAGCCACTCGTCGACGTGCCGCAGATACGTCGGATCGGAGGTGCGAGCCGTGCCCCGGGTCGCGGTCAGCCAGCCGGGGAAGCCGCCCGCGTCGACCTCGGCGTTGATGTACGGGCCCGGACGCAGGGTCACATACAGCCCGGTCTCGGCGGCCGTGCGCAGAAACAGGTCCAGGTCGCGCACGCCCGTGAAGTCGTAGGAGCCCGGGGCCGGGGAGTGGTAGTTCCAGGAGACGTAGACACTGACCGTGTTGTAGCCGTGCGCGCGGAGTTTGTGCAGCACATCCCGCCACAGGGACGGGCTCGGCAGCCGGAACGGGTGCATTTCGCCCGACCACAGCACGACCCGCCGGCCGTCCACGATCATCGAGTAGCGGTCGAAGTCCACCCGGTGCGTCCGCCCGTCCGCGCCCGGGGTCGCCGGCGGCGGACCGGTCGGCACGGTGGCGGCCGCCGCGCACAGATCGCCGCTCCCGCCGAGCGAGAGCCCGAGAGCGGCCGTGCCGGCGAGCGCGCTGAAGGTACGTCTGCTCAGCTCCAAGACTGTCTCCTCGACGGGCGCGGATGCGGCCATTGTGCATGGGGGCAGGCCCGACAATGGGTTCATGAGGATCTCGGCGCGGGCGGATTACGCGGTAAGGGCGGTGCTGGAGCTGACCGTCCGGCAGGACGGCGGTCCGGTCAAGGCGGAGACGGTCGCCTCCGCGCAGGGCATTCCGCACAAGTTCCTGGAGGGCATCCTCGGCGATCTGCGCCGCGGCGGCCTGGTCGACAGCCGGCGCGGTGGCAACGGCGGTTACCGGCTGGCCCGTCCCGCCGACGCGATCACCGTCGCGGACGTCATCCGCGCGGTGGACGGCCCGATCGTCTCCGTCCGCGGCGAACGCCCGAACCAGCTCGCCTACACCGGGCCCGCCGAGCCGCTGCTGCCGCTGTGGGTGGCGGTCCGGGCGAACGTCCGCCGCATCCTGGAGGGCGTCACGCTCGCGGACATCGCGTCGGGCACGCTGCCGGCACCGGTGCGGGAGTTGGCGGGGGAACCGGCGGCCTGGGAGAACCCGTAGGCCGTCGGCGCCGCCCCCCCGGCGCGGACGGCCGGGTTGTCAGCGGCTTCCCGCCGGCCGTCGGGCGGGCGGGGTGGAGGCGGCCGGGGTGTCGGCCGGTCGGGTGGCGTCGCAGGTGACCGGAGCCGCCGCGGCGGCTGTGCCCGGCCGGTCCCCCTGCCCGCTCATCATGGCCACCAGGTTTTCCGTGGCGTCCGGGCCGAAGAGGAGGTCCAGACCCTGGGCCGACTGGGCGGCGGTGTGTTCCGCGCGGGGGAACAGTGCCTTTTCGTAGGCGAGGAGACCGGTGTCGAAGGAGTCCGGGTTCGCCGCCAGGGCCGTGGCGAGTTCCGCGCCGTCCTGCAGGGCGGCGTTCGCTCCCTCGCCCGCGAACGGCGACATGAGGTGCGCCGCGTCGCCGAGAAGGGTCACACCCGGTGTGTGCGCCCAGCGGTGGCCGACCGGGAGGGTGTGGATCGGACGCGGGGTCGGTGCGTCGTCCGCGTCGGCGATCAGGGCGCGCAGCCGGTCGTCCCAGCCCTCGAAGTGGGCGAGCAGCGCCTCCTTGACCGATTCCGGGCGGGTGAAGTCGAGCCCTGACAGCCAGTCCTCGGGCGCCTGGAACGCGACGTACGCATGGATCGAGCCGTCGGTCTCCAGATGTGTGAGGAATCCCTTGCCGTCGGCGAGCGCGAACGTCATGCCGCCGCCCAGCAACTCGGCTGTCGCGGGGTGCCCTACGGCCGCCTCGTACAGGTCCGTCTCGACGAAGGACACACCGGCGTAGGCGGGCACGGCCGGGGAGAGCAGGGGGCGGATCCGGGACCAGGCGCCGTCCGCGCCGATCAGGAGGTCCGTGGTGAAGACCGTGCCGTCGGCGAGCGTCACCTCGTGGCGTCCGTCGCCCAGAGGGCGCGCGCCGGTCACCTTCGCGCCCCAGCGGACGGTGCCCTCGGGCAGTGAGTCCAGCAGGACCCGCCGCAGGTCGTTGCGGTCGACCTCGGGCCGGCCGGCCTCCTCGGCGTCCTTGAAGCGGACCGTGCCGTCCGGGTCGAGGACGCGGAACTCCTCGCCGCCGGAGTGGATGATCGCGCGGAACTCCTCGAGGAGCCCGGCGGCCCGCAGCGCGGCCTGCCCCGACTCCTCGTGGATGTCGAGCATGCCGCCCTGGGGCCGGGCGGCGGGGGAGGCGTCGCGTTCGTAGACGGCCGCCTCGATGCCGTGCACCTGCAGGACACGGGCTGCGACGAGGCCGCCGAGACCGGCGCCGACGACGGCTATGGGGTGGTGGGCGGGTGCGGTCGTTGCGGTGGCCATGGCGGCCTCCTCAGGGAGTGGAGGTGGGCGTGCGGGGTGTACGCGGAGAGGTGGGCGGTTCGGGTGCCGCGGTGATGCCGGTGATCAGCACATGGAAGCCCCAGACCAGGCGGGCCTCGCCGGGACCGGACAGCAGGGTCGTGCCCAGTGCGGCGATCTGCGGGTGCCGCTCGGGCCGGGCCTCCAGCAGGGCCCGGGTCAGCGCGTCCCAGTCCTCCTCCGCCTCGGGCGCCTCGCCCCGGGTGGAGTGCTCGGCCGCGCTCGCCGTCGCGTACTGCAACAGCAGGTCCAGGCCCCAGGACGCCCGCCCGGGCGGGACGTCTCCCTCGGCGAGCAGCGCGAGGATCGCCTCCGCCAGGTCGAGGTAGTGCTCGCCGTGGGGGCGGGCCACCAGGGCCGCGCGGGCCAGCGCCGGGTGTGCGAAGAGCACGTCGACGTACGACGTCAGCAGCCGGACGAGCCGGTCGCGCCAGCCGCCCTCGGTGCCCACGGGGGACAGATCCACCTCGCCGAGCAGCCGGTCCAGCACGGCCGCGTGCAGCTCGGCCGTGTTGCGGAGGTAGACGTACAGCGATGCCGGACCCGTGTCCAGCTCCTGCGCCAGCCGCCGCATGGTGACCCGTTCCAGGCCCTCGGCACGCATCAGCGCGACGGCGGTGTCGACGATGCCGTCCCGGGTGAGGGCCGGCTTGGCGGGTCGGTCACGGCGGCTTCGGGGAGCCGGGGGGTGCGCTGTCATGCCCCCACAGTAACGAACATGTTCGTCACGAACAAGCTCGTTACGAACGTGTTCGCGGAGGGGTGTGGGGGCGCGCGTTCCCCGACGCCCGGCTACCGGTCCGCTCCCGCGCGCCAGCGGTCCCGGCGGCCCGCCTTCCGTCGCACATGGTCACGGGCAGTCACGGGTACATTCCAGCATGTGAGCGCGTGCGCTGTAGTGGCGTACGCGGTGCCGACCTGGTGAAACACTCTTCTAAGCCGTCAGATTGAGCGCATGACCGCACCTTCCAGCCCCCAACGCCCGGTTACCGTAAGTGTGTTCTCCCAGCGCTTCAGCGCGACCCCACGTGGCGCCCGCCTCGCCCGGCACCTCGCCGAGCACCAACTGCACACCTGGGGTATCCCGCACGGCACGGAGACCTCCGAGACCGTCGCCGTGGTGATCGCCGAGCTGGCCGCCAACGCGGTCACGCACGGCCGGGTGCCGGGACGGGACTTCGAGCTGCGGCTCTCCCTCGTCACGGGCAGCGTCCGCATCGAGGTCAGCGACACCCGCAGCGGGCCGCCCCGCCCGCCGGGCCCGGGGGGTATACCGCCCCCGGCGCCGCTGGAGGAGGCCGGCCGGGGCTTCCTCCTCGTCGACGCGCTCGCCGCCCGGTGGGAGGTGGTGGACCGGGACCCGCCGCCGGGCAAGACCGTGCGGGCCGAGGTGGATGTGCCGAGGTGGCTGTCCCTGGTCAGGGATCGAACGACGGGGCAGGGACCGATCGAGGGGCGCGTGCCCGGGATTCCCGGTCTGAGGGGCCCCGTCTCGTAGGCGAGGATGACGGCCTGGGGCCGGTCGCGCAGGGTCGGCCCGGTCCGGATGACATTCGCCTTTTCAGATGCAACGGGGTGGTGGGGGGCCCGGGGCCCCCCCCCCCCCGGGGGGGGGGGCGGGGGGGGGGGGGGGGGGGGGGGGGGGGTGGTTAGAAACCGAGGGGGGGGTGGGGTTGTTTGAACCCGGGGGGGTGTTTGGGCCCC